>NZ_JBEYTM010000053.1:0-56051 GCF_040643055.1 Streptomyces sp. NPDC047515 | reverse complement strand
ACGCGGTACTCCGCGAACTCCAGGCCCTCCTGGCCACCTGGACCGGCGCCTGCTCGATATGCGGCCAACCCGCACCAACCCCCGAACCCCACCACAGAACCTAACAAAGCCCTAGTAGGCCGCGGCGAATACGGCCTTGGCGTTGGTGTGGGTGCGCTCCGTCGGATAGCCGAACGGGTACGCCACCCCCTCGGCCTGGCTCTGCCGAGCGAATTACCGACGGTCGTACTCGCCCCAGCTCGCCCAGGGGCGCTCACCGGCCTCGTACTCCTCGACGAGGATCCGGCACGCCTCGCCGAAGGTGACGCCCCGTTCCACCTCGGCTTGCGTCAGTCCGGTCAGTTCGGCGCAGAAGTCGCTCACCGCCGACCGGGCAGGGCGGACCAGGACACGGTGCCGGGACACGCGGCGCCGTGCCGACACGTCCACGACGGTGAGACCAATTTCGATGATCTCGTTCACAGAGCCGGGCGGCGGCTGCCCGTCCCGGCAGGTGGCTTCCACATCGATGACGTTCAGCAGGGCGGATCCGTGGCGCATGGGGCCGAGGGTAGGGATGCGCGCCCGGTCCCGGCACCCCAAAATTCCGCATGCCCACACCGTCACCGCCAACAGCAACCTCTTCGAGCCGGACACCGCACATAGCCATCGATCCCCAGATCTTGACAATTACTCGAAATGAAGCGGTCCTGCTCGGCGGTCTCCACATAGATGTCGTAGAAGGCGGGCACGTCCTCGGATTCACCCTGGAAGGCTTTGACGCCGGCCTCTCCGCCTTCTTGATGTTGCGGCGCCACTGCTGGTTGGGCCCCGCTGGATCTCCTTCAACGACGGCCCCGGGAAAAGCACTTCGAAGACGTAGCACGGCTGGTCCGCGGCGAAGCCGCCCTCGCCGCCTGGCTCGGCCTGCTGCCAGCCCACTGACATTCGGCGACGGGTCCGCTCGTGGGCGGACCCGGCCACCTCAGCTCAGGCGACAGTAGACTCAAGCCAGCAGTCTGCGATCTTGCCGCGATGCCCGGAGCATGACAGATCGGTACACAGCGAGCTGTGGACCAGGGCAGAGACGATCGCGGCCTGTGTCCGCGTCTGCTGTCCCAACTTGGCCACGATGTTCGCGATGTGTGCCTTCACCGTGCGTTCGGCGATCCCCAGTTCCCTTGACAGCTCCCGGTTGCCCAGGCCCGTGCCCAGCAACAGAAGAACCTCTCTTTCGCGGCCGGTCAGGGTCTTCAGCTGCCAGACGCCGGTTTCCGGGTCGTGGCCGGTTCGCCGGTAGGAACATGCGGTGTCTGCCGCGTCGGACCGTGTGGTCATGCCGGTCCCTTTCTGGACGCCGCGATTCCCAGCAGACCCCCGTGGCTTGGTTGCTGCGGCGGCCACCGGCCAACCTACCTGCCAGCTCATACGACGTTCACAACATTCTGGCTGACGCGACTTTCAGGTGACCATAAGGGCATGGCCCGAAAGGGGGCCTGTCAGCCAGCCAGGCGAATAGGGCGACGCCGAAGCCCCGCACCGGACGGTGCGGGGCTCCCATTGCGCAGCGCGCACAGTCGGTTACTTGAACTTGCCGTAGTAGCCCGTGAGATCGGCCTCCGGGCAGGCCGCCGAGCCGATCAGGCAGAGCTCGTTCGCGTAGCTGCGCTTGTAGATGTCCGCGACTTTTCCGCCGTTGTAGATGTATATGTGGTGGTTCGGCATCAGCCGGTGCTTGCCGGATATGATCGACCAGTTCCCGCCGGTCGTCACGTGCATCGAAAGAGCGCCGTCGATCGCACCCTTGACGCCACCCAAGCCCTTGCAGAAGGGGTTCGTGGCATGTGTGAGAAGCCGGACGTCCACGTAGTTGCCGCCCGACCCCATCTTCTTGGCTTTCATGTCCTTGTCGGAGGCGGTCTTGGTGGCGACCAGCTTGCCCGGCTTCTTGACGTAGACATGACTGACCCCGATGTCCTTGTAGCCGTCGACCCTCTTCGACTTCCACGTGATCATCGCGTTCAGGACCGTGCGGTACTTCGACGACTTCCAGTCATAACCGTGACCGTCACCGCCGAACTGGAAGTTGGACCCGTAGTCGCAGCCCGCCTTGGGCGCATTGATCTTCTTCTGGGGGATGAACGTCATCCACGTCACCGTGGTGGTTCTGGCGACCGCCGCCGCCGTCGCCTGCCGCACTGCCTGCCGGCGCAGCGCGCTCAACTGGTCCTCTCCGCCGCGGACCATGGGGATGGACACCTGCATACCCCATACGCGGGCCTTCGGATTGCCACCCTCAGGAAGGATGGGGGCGACCCGGTAGGTGTGGCGGCTGCCCGCCCGCAGTCCGGTGTCGCGGAAGGACGTGACTCCGGCGCCAAGCGACGCGATGTCCTTGCCGTCGCGGCTGACAACGTAGCGGGCCTCCCGGTCGTAGCCCTGCCAGGAGATGTCCACGAAGGAGGTGCCAGTCGCGGCGGCGATGCCCTGGTCGGTCATTGAGCGGTCGACCACCGCCGTACGGCTCGACGAGGTCCGCAGCACGGCGAATCCCTGGCTGTCGAGCAGGCGCCCCGTTGCGCTGGAGGGGGAGAAGCCGCTCACGTCCGTCAGCCCGTGCTCACGTACCGCGGACAGGGAGAAGGCGGAGGCGTCCGGGCGAGGGTAAGGCTCCGGTGAGGCGGAGGCCGGGAACCCGGTCACCAAACGTGCCAGAGTGGCTACAGTCAGTGATGTCAACTTCAGTGCACGACCGTCCAGCTTCACAGACTTCTCCCCGTGTTTCGTGTCTCATGTGGTCGGCGCCACACTAGGGAGAAATTGCATCAGCGGATATTGACCAATCGGGCACTGCCCCAATGGGCATCCCCTGACCGCGCTACCCGCGCCTGCCATGATGGGACTCACGGATACCGTTCCCGCACAACGGAGCCAGGACAAGGACAAAGATATGCCCACCGGACAAACCGACAGCCCCGCGTCGCTCTACGGTGGCGCCTCTTCCGCTCTCGGCATCCTCGCCTGCCTCATCTCCCTGTTCGCCGGCTACATCGGAGCCGGAATCCCCGTCATCTTCGGCGCCCTGGCGGTCACGCTCTCCGTCATCGGCTTCGCCGTCGGGTCCCCGCGCCGCTCCTGCACCCTGGGCCTGTGCACTGGGCTGTTCGGCTTCCTCCTGCCCGTCATCGTCGCGGCAGCCTGAGTGGCTGGTACTCAGGCAATACGCGGCAGGTTCGCTCGCTGCACCCGTGGGAACGCCATATGAGCACCGTGACGTGGACGCCGTGCACACAGGTACGCGACAAATCGCTGGTCTTCGCAGTGCAGTTGAGCAACACACAGCCCTCGCCAACGACCGTGAAGGCGAAGCTTTTCGCGGTCCTGCAAGAGGGTCGCCGGCCTCCGAGCCCGGCATGACTGTTGCCCCCTGTCGAAGTTGGTGACCTGGTGGGTGGCGTCACCGGGCCCGCCGGGCGGGAGCGGCCCCACATGAGGGCAGACGGCCCTGGACTCGTCGTAGCCGCTCGCAAGGAACGCGTCCACGGCCGGGGCGGCGGCGAGCTGGACCGCGGCCGACAAGGCAGCTGCCTCGGTACTGTCGGAGGCCGGGAGCTCGTTTCCCGGCCGTGGCTGCGGTACGACGGCGGCCGCGGCTGCTGGCGGGTCGATGCCTTCCCCTGCCGGGCGGTCTACTGGTCGGGGTGGACGGCCTGGACGCCGGTTCCTTCGTACAACTCGGGTGTGAGGGTGAGGAGGAAGCGGCCGGCTGGGAAGTCGGCGACGGGGCGGGCGGCGTGGATGGCGTGGACGGCCGCCCAGGGGTGTCCGGCGTGCAGCAGCTCTGTGGCAGTGAGCGCGGCGGCGATGTCGAGGGGCTCGATCGTGATGAACCGCAGCCCGTGGATGTAGGCGAGGAGTCCGGGCCGCTCGATGTCGCCGGCGGCGAGGGGGAGCACCGGGGCGTATAGGGTGCCCAGGCCGCCGGAGGCCTGGACGTAGAACGCGGCGACGGTCTCGTTGAACGGGTCCTTACGGTCGTGGAGGGCGGTGGCGGTCGTGTGGTCCAGGACGACCCTTCTACTTCTCCATCAGATCCGGCCAGTCGGTGACGAAGCACCGGCAGAAGTCGGGAAGCTACATGTGCTCCAGCAGCGTCGGCGTGCTGAACTACAGCGGCGGCACCTCACGCGGCCATCCCCACGCCGCCAGTTGTTCCACGGCAAGCAGGCGGGCAAGTCGGGCACCCCGGCGGGTGGCACTGAACAGCTGGGTGAACTGCGGTGCGGAGGCGGCCGGTTGCGGAATTTCGATCTCTACGGATTCGCTCGTCACGGCACTCAGCGTGGCCAAGCGACCGTACGCTGACCAGCAACGACAGCGGTACGTAGCGTGCGTGTACCGGTACTTACGGCGACCGGTACCGGTTGTCCCCCGTACCGGGGCGACGAACGCGGTCGGCCCCATGGAACGAAGGCGGGCAGCGATGGAACTGGACGGTGCGATCGGTGACAACGACGACTCGGAGGAGGCCGCGGACCTGTTCCACGTGATCGGCAGCCAGCTCCGGCTGCTGCGCGAGCGGTCCGGGCTCACCCAGCGCGAGCTGGGCGACCGGCTCGGATACAGCGAGGACCTGATCCGTTCGCTGGAACGGGGACGCAGGACGCCGCAGCCCGAATTCCTGGACGCGGCGGACGACCTGCTGGCGGCGGGCGGCCTGCTGCGGGCGGCGAAGGAGCAGGTGGCACGGGCGAAGGCGCGGGCCCGGGTGAAGCATCCGGCGTGGTTCACGGACTACGCGAAGCTGGAACGCAGAGCTGTCGAACTCCACGACTTCAGCACACTCGCACTTCCTGGATTGCTCCAGACCGAGGAGCATGCTCGCGCGGTCTTCGCGAGTCGTCAGCCACTCCTGCCCGAAGAGGTCGTCGAACAGCGGGTACTCGCTCGGCTGGAGCGCCAGGAAATCCTGACGTGCTGGCCACCGCCGTTGGCAACATTCACCATTGAGGAGTCGGTACTCCGGCGGCCCATCGGAGGGAGAGACGTTCACTGTCCGCAGCTGGAGCAACTGATCAAGTTCGCAGGGCTGCGCAGCGTGGAGCTCCAGGTCATGCCAACCCACGTCGAGGAACACCCGAGCCTTGGAGGTCCGTTCATCCTGCTCACCCCGAGGGGGCGCGCTCAGGTCGGCTATCTGGAAATCCAGAACACCAGCAAGCTGGTCACGGACCTGGAGGAGGTACGTATGCTGTCGGCGCGATACGGCAGCATCCGAGGCCAGGCACTCAGCCCCCGCAAATCCCTGACACTGATCGAGAAGATCCTGGGAGAACAATGAGCAACCGTCAGCCCATCGACGACGCCAACCTCACCTGGTCCAAGAGCAGTTACAGCAGCGGGGAAGGCGGCGCATGCCTGGAGATCGCCACCGCCGGACAGGCAGTCCTCATCCGCGACTCCAAAGACACGACCCTCCCCCACCTCACACTCGACCGCGCCGGCTGGGCACACTTCGTGCGGTACGCGGCCGGGGCCTGAGCGTCGGGACCGCCCGGTGCCGGTCGCACGACGCCGGGCGTTCATCCGCGGGCCGTCGCCCGCCGACAGGAAATCCGGTGGCGGCCGGGCCCGTCCGTGGTGAAGATCGCGGCATGCCCATCTCCCTGGAGACCGACCGGCTCATCCTGCGCGAGTTCACGGCGGACGACACCGACCACCTGGTCGCGCTGGACAACGATCCCGAGGTCATGCGCTTCATCAACGGCGGCCGTCCCACCAGCCGTGAGGCCATCCAAGAGCGGTCCCTGCCCCGGCTCCTGCTCGACCACCCCTGCTGGGGGGCCCGCGGCTACTGGGCCGCTGAGGACGGGGCCACCGGCACCTTCCTGGGCTGGTTCGAGTTCCGGCCGCTGCAGCAGCACAGCCCTGCCGTCGTCGAACTCGGCTACCGGCTGAACCGGACGGCATGGGGGCGCGGCTGGGCCACCGAGGGGTCCCGGGCCCTGATCCACAAGGGGTTCACGGAACTGGGGGTCGAGCGGGTCACGGCGAACACCATGGCCGTCAACGCCCGCTCCCGCCGCGTCATGGAGAAGTCGGGCCTGTCCTTCGTCCGGAACTTCACCGGGGACTGGCCGGAGGCGATCGAGGGTTCCGAGCACGGCGAGGTCGCATACGAACTCACCCGGACCGCGTGGGAGAAGTCTCGATAGACACCGGCGTTCTCCAGGGCCTCGGCCGAGCGGCCGAGGCCACGGTCCTGACCTATTTGGCGGTCCAAAGGCCCAGGTCGTTCGCCTCGGAGTCCGCCGCCCGCTGCAGCGCCTTCGGGGAACCCAGCATGCCGTGCGGCAGATAGCCGGACCGGACGCCCAGCTCCCACCCGTGCACCTGGACCGCGAGGGCGGCCAGGGCAAGGGCACCGAGCGGCAGCAGGGTCCTGGGGGCGGGATCGGGGCCCGCACTCTCCCGGTGCTCGATGAGCCGGGCCACGAGGGCCTGCTCAAATCAGCAATGCCGTCATGAACTGCGCCACGACGTGCAGGAGCAGCAGCCAGGCGCGTGCGCGGACGAACGGCAGCCACCTTCTCGGCCACGCGACCGCCGCGATGCCGAGCACGATCGCCGCCACGAAACTCCCGGGGATCCAGCCCCGGGGGACGTGGGCGCAGTCCACGCCGTACGTCACACAGCCGGACGCCCGGGTTGTGCTCAGCACGAAGAGGCCGCAACCGATCAGCACGGGCACGAGCATGCACAGGGCGATCCAGGAGGCCGCGCGGATATTGCGGTCCGTGCGTTCATGGTCGGCGGGTTCGGCGTGGGCCGTGCGGACCTCGGTGCAGGAGGGTGTGGCGTTCATGCCCTCCACCCAACCCTCCGCGGAGGCCGGAGGGTTGGGGGCCGGTACTCGTTTCCAGTGAGTACGTACGCTCATTCATTTGATGGCTCGAAGAATGTTCGGGAGAACTCAGCTCCCGTCGCGCAGATCCTCAAGTCCCGTCGCACGGAACGCGATCCGGTCGAATGACGCCTCGCAGCCCTCGCCCGTCGGCGACTGGACCAGGAAGCCGACCGACGCGTCGGCCGCGCGCTCCGGCTCGCCGAGGGCGAAGACGCGGACGAAGGTCCACTTCTCGCCGTCGGACGAGGCGTGGAAGGCGAACGCGTCGCCCGTGCGGCTGAGGCGCAGCCAGCAGCTGTTGCCGTCCACGACGAAGGAGTTGACGTCGTCGGAGTGGCCGCGGGTGACGACCGTGCAGACGGTGGGCAGGTCCGGGGAGAGTTCCAGGCAGATCTTGGCCCACTCCCGTTCCCCGACATGGAGGTAGAGGACCCCCGCGTCGAAGGCCGCGGCGAAGTCGACCTCGACCCGGGCGAGCAGCTGGAAGTCGCCCCGGGGTGCGGTGCCGAGGAGGCGGGGTGCGTCGCTCACGGAGTCCAGGGCTTCGCCGCCGGGTGGTACGAACCGGTCCTGGCGGGCTCCGGCCCGGCCGGTCAGTGTGCCGTTCTCGTACGTCCAGTCGGCCTCGGGGCCGAACGGGCGCAGCCTGAAGGGAAGTTCGGGAAGTTGCGGAGTCATGCGCGACGGCCGTTCACTCGGCGGGGCAGGTTCAGGGGGTTGTCTTCGCGAAGTTCCGGAGGGAGCAGGGCCTCGGGGGTGGTCTGGTAGGTGACCGGGCGCAGCCAGCGTTCGACAGCGGTGGCGCCGACCGAGGTGGACGTGGAGGTGGTGGCCGGGTAGGGGCCGCCGTGGTGCTGGGCGGGGGCGACGGCGACGCCGGTCGGCCAGCCGTTGACGAGGACCCGGCCGGCCAGGGGCGTGAGGGCCGCGAGGAGTCCGGGGGCGTCGGCGTCGGTGCCGTCCGCGGCGATCTGGAGGGTGGCGGTGAGATTGCCGGGGAGGCGGGAGAGGACGGCGGTGATCTCGTCCTCGGAGGCGTAGCGGGCGACGACCGTGACCGGCCCGAAGCACTCCTCCAGAAGCGCGTCGTGCGGGCCCTGCGTGGTGAGGAGGTGCGCCGGTACGGTGAGGAAGCCGGCCGAGACGGTGTGGTCGCCGCCCGAGCCGGGGGTGACCGGGGCGTCCACACCGGGGAGTTCGGCACGTTCCCGTACCCCCGCGACGAAGGCGTCACGCATCCGGTGGTCGAGCAGGACCGCGGCCTCGGTGTCGCTGACGGCGTCGGTCAGCGACTTCAGCAGCCGTTCGCCGGTCTCCCCCGCCGGGGCCAGGACGAAGCCGGGCTTGGTGCAGAACTGGCCCGCCCCCATGGTCATCGAACCGGCGAGCCCGGCGCCGATCTGCTCACCGCGTTCGGCGGCTGCCGCCTCCGTGACGACGACAGGGTTGAGCGAGCCCAGCTCACCGTGGAAGGGGATCGGCGCCGGGCGGGCCGCCGCCGCGTCGAACAGGGCACGGCCGCCGCGTACGGAGCCGGTGAAACCGGCGGCGGCGACGAGCGGGTGCTTGATCAGTTCGATGCCCGCCTCGAAGCCGTGCACCAGGGTCAGTACGTCCTCGGGCAGGCCGACCTGCGCCGCCGCCCGGCGCAGGAGGGAGGCGCACAGTTCGGAGGTGGCGGGGTGGTCGGGGTGCGCCTTGACGACGACCGGGCAGCCGGCCGCCAGCGCGCTCGCGGTGTCGCCGCCGGGGACGGAGAAGGCGAGCGGGAAGTTGCTGGCCGCGTACACGGCGACGACGCCGAGCGGGATCTTGTAGCGGCGCAGGTCGGGCCAGGGCGGGGTCCGGGTGGCGTCCTCGTGGTCGATGTGGATGTCGAGGAAGGCGCCCTCGTCGACGACCTCCGCGAAGGCCCTCAGCTGGGCCGCGGTGCGGGCGAGTTCGCCGGTGAGCCGGGCCGGTCCGAGCGCGGTCTCCGCGTCGGCGGCCTCGATGACGTGCTCCCCGGCCCCGGTGAGCAGATCGGCCGCGGCGCGCAGGAACGCGGCGCGCAGGGTGCGGTCGGCGAGCGATTCGCGTACCGCGTGGGAGGCCCGGACCGCGCGGTCGACCTCCTCGGCTGTAGCCTCCACCGCAACCTGCTCACGCGGGTTCCCGGTGCGGGGGTCGACGCTCCAGACTGGTGCTGCTGCCACCGTGATTCCTTCCGCTCCGCTGCCACACATCAGAAGTTGTTCGGTATTCTGAACAGAGTTCTCGATCGTGAATATGAGGCGACTCTATTTCCGGGCGTTCAGCGTTGGCAAGAAGTCGCCGAGGTCAAGAAGTCGCAGGGTTTCATAAGTGGGTTGGAAGGGGCGTAGGGCGATGTCGGCTGCCGAGTCTGGTGGGGCACAGGTCAAATCCGCCGTGCGGACGGTGGAACTGCTCGAATACTTCGCCGGTCGGCCTGGCATGCACTCGCTCGCGGCAGTGCAGGAGGCCGTCGGCTACCCGAAGTCGAGCCTCTACATGCTGCTGCGCACGCTGGTCGAGCTGGGTTGGGTGGAGACCGACGCGACGGGCACACGGTACGGGATCGGTGTACGCGCCCTGCTGGTCGGCACCTCCTACATCGACGGCGACGAGGCCGTCGCGGCCTCCCGCCCGACCCTGGACCGGCTCTCCGACGACACGACGGAGACCATCCACCTGGCCCGCCTCGACGGCACGAACGTGGTGTACCTCGCCACCCGGCAGTCCCAGCACTATCTGCGCCCCTTCACCCGCGTCGGCCGCCGGCTGCCCGCCCACTCCACGTCGCTCGGCAAGGCGCTCCTGGCCACCCACAGCGACGAGCAGGTCCGCAAGATGCTCCCGGAGACTCTGCCCGCGCTGACCGAACACACCATCACCGACCGCGAGAAGCTCATCGAGGAGCTGCACCTCATCCGCGAGCAGGGCTACGCGGTGGACCGCGAGGAGAACACCCTCGGACTGCGCTGCTTCGGCGTGGCCATCCCGTACCGCACCCCCGCCCGCGACGCCATCAGCTGCTCGGTGCCGGTGGCCCGGCTCACGCCCGCGCACGAGCAGATGGTGAAGGACGCGCTGTTCGACGCGCGGGACCGGCTGACGCTGGCCACCCGGAGGCTCTGATCATGCGGGTTGCACTGCGCGAGGTGCGCGACGGAGATCTGTCGCTGTTCTTCGCATTCATGTCCGATCCGGAGTCGGTCAGGACGGCGGCCTTCACCAGCGAGGACCCCACCGACCGGCACGCGTTCGACGCGCACTGGCGAAGGATCCTGGCCGACGGCTCCGTCGTGATGCGGACGGTGGTCGCGGACGGCGTGGTGGTCGGCAACGCCGGGGTGTACGGGCCGCAGGGCGACCGCCAGGTCACCTACTGGATCGACCGGGCGCACTGGGGCCGCGGGCTCGCGACGGCCGCGCTGCGCGCGCTGCTCGACGCCGTACCGGAACGCCCGCTGCACGCACGGGCCGCGGCCGACAACACCGGTTCGCGCCGGGTGCTGGAGAAGTGCGGGTTCGCCGTCACCGGCGAGGATCACGGGTTCTCGCACGTCCGCGGCGAGGAGACCGACGAGTTGCTGTTCACCCTGCCCCGGCGATCACAAGGCAGCCGATCATGAGAAATAGGTGAGAAACGGTACAACCGGGAACCCCGCGCGGAGCCCGGCTCGTCCCTTCGGGGGATGAACAAAACGATCAGGCGCACCTCGGTCTTCTGCCTGCTGCTGGTCCTCGCCCTGCTGGTTCGGGCGACCTGGGTGCAGGCGTACCAGGCACGGGCGCTCGCAGACGACGACCACAACCGGCGGAAGACCATCGCGCAGTACGCGCAGCCGCTCGGCGACATCATCGTGGCCGGGAACCCGGTCACCGGATCGAAGAGGACGGTGGGCAGCGATCTCGCGTACAAACGCACCTACAAGCAGGGCGAGCTCTACGCGGCCGTCACCGGCTACAGCTCGCAGGCCTACGGCGCCACGCAGCTCGAAGGGATCTACGGCCATGTGCTGGACGGCACCGATGACCGGCTGAAGAGCCCGATGGACGTGGTGACGGGCAAGCAGGCGGCCCCCGGGAACGTCCTGACCACGATCGACCCCGATGTGCAGAAGGCGGCGTACGAGGCGCTCGGCGACGACAAGGGCGCGGCGGTCGCGATCGACCCGAAGACCGGGAGGGTCCTGGGCATGGTCTCCACCCCCTCGTACGACCCGTCGAAGATCAGCGGGACGGCGGACGGCGACGCCTGGAAGAAGCTGCTGGACGACAAGGACAAGCCGATGGTCAACCGTGCGCTGCGGCAGCCGCTGGCGCCCGGTTCGACGTTCAAGCTGGTGGTGGCGGCCGCGGCGCTGGAGGACGGGCTGTACAGCTCGGTCGACGTGCCCACGGACAGCCCCAATCCGTACCCGCTGCCCGACACCACCCGGAACCTGGAGAACGAGAGCGCCTCGGCCCCCTGCGAGAACGCCACACTGCGCACCGCGCTCCAGTACTCCTGCAACAACGTCTTCGGGAAGGTCGCCGTCGATCTCGGCCAGGACAAGGTCAGGGCGATGGCGGAGAAGTTCGGCTTCAACACCGAGAAGCTCGACATGCCGGTGCGGGCCTCCAAGAGCATCTACCCGTCCGGCATGGACAAGCCGCAGACGGCCCTGTCGGGCATCGGCCAGTTCGAGGTCACCGCGACGCCGCTGCAGATCGCCATGGTCTCGGCCACCCTCGCCAACGGCGGCGAACTGGCCGCACCCCACATGGTGTCCGCGGTGACGGACTCCAAGGGCAACACGTTGCAGGACTTCGCGGACGGGGACACCAGGCGCGTCGTCTCGCAGTCGACCGCGGAGCAGCTGCGCAGCGCGATGGTGACCGTCGTCGAGCAGGGCACCGGCAGCAACGCCAGGATCTCCGGCGCCGAGGTGGGCGGCAAGACGGGTACCGCGCAGAACGGCGTGGGCAACAGCAAGACCCCGTACGCCTGGTTCACCTCGTACGCGAAGGACAAGTCCAGCGGCAAGGAGGTCGCGGTGGCGGTCGTCGTCGAGGACTCGGGCGCGGCCCGCGCGGAGGTCAGCGGCAACGGTCTGGCGGCGCCGATCGCCCAGAAGATGATGAAGGCGGCGCTGGCGGGTTGAGGGAGTTGGGTGGGAGCCGTCGCCGGGCGGGCCACGGCTCCCGCCCCGCCCCCTCATCCCGCCCGTCGTGCGCGCCGTCCCCGGCAATCCCCTCCCCTGGGGCCGGGGACGGCGCGCATGACGGAATGTTTCGTCAACGATCCTGACAAAAGAACGTCGCCGTCATCCGGCATCCGCCGTAGAACCGGCGGGAGGACGACGGGCCGGGGCGGGAGGGGGTAGGGCATCCGCCCGATGCCGCAGGGCGTCCTTGGTCGCCAGCCTGATGACGTGACGAAAGCGCGGGTCAGGAGGGGTTGTGGTGGATGCGATGTCGGGGTCGGGGTCGGGGTCGGCGACGGTACGGGTGCTGCGGGACCGTACGGCGGGGCTGTTTCTGGCGGCGGTCGTCATCTCCGGTTTCGGGACGTCCGCGATGTGGCTGGCGGCCGGGGTCTGGGTCAAGTCGCTCACCGGGTCGGACAGTCTGGCGGCGCTCGCCGCCTTCGCCATGTGGCTGCCGGTGCTCATCGGGCCCGCGCTCGGGACCATCGCCGACCGGCTTCCCAGAAAACCGCTCCTCGTGTGGTCGAACCTCGTCATGGCCGGGCTGCTGGCCTCCCTGGTCCTGGTCGATTCGGCGGGGCGGATCTGGATCCTGTTCACCGTGCTCGTCCTGTACGGGGCGAGCTTCGTCCTGATGGGCGCGGCCGAGTCGGCACTGATCGCCGGGGCCGTCGACAGCCGGCTGCTGGGTGATTTCAACGGGCTGCGGATGACGGCGAGTGAGGGCATGAAGCTGCTGGCGCCGCTGGCCGGCGCCGGACTGTACGCCCGCTTCGGGGGCGGCACCGTGTCGCTGCTGGACGCGGTGTCGTTCGCGCTGGCGGCCGGGGTCTGCGCGATGCTGCCGGTGCGGGAGCCGGCCGGGACCGCTCCGGCCGCCCGGCGGGGCGAACTCGCCGCCGGCATACAGTTGGTGTGGACATCGCCGGTACTGCGGCCCCTGGTGCTGACGGGTTCGGTGACGATGCTCTGCGCGGGGCTCAACGGGGCCGCGATCTATGCCGTCGTCGATGACGGTCTCGGGCACTCCCCCACGTACGCGGGGGTGCTGTACGCGGTGCAGGGTGTCGGGTCCGTCGCCGTCGGGCTGCTGGCCGGGCCGCTGCTGCGGCGGCTGCCCGAACGGGTGTTCACGGCGGCGGGGGTCGCACTGTTCGCGGTGGCGGTGGCGTCGCGGGCGCTGCCGTACGACGCGGTGGCGCTGGTGGCGAGCGCGGCCATCGGGTTCGGGCTGCCGTGTGTGCTGATCGCCGCGATGACGGCGGTGCAGCGGGAGACTCCGGACGCCGTGCTGGGCCGCACCACCGCGACCGCCGACACGCTGATCATGGTGCCGAACGCGATGGCGCTGGCACTCGGCGCGGGGCTGATCGCGCTGGTGGACATCCGGGTGCTGCTGCCGGTGGTGGGTGCGGCGGCGCTGCTGACCGCGGTCCTGCTGGTCACGGGCAGGCGAACGGCGTCTCCCCTGCTCGAATGGAGTTGAGAGCCCGGGGACGGCCGAAGAACGCCCCACCGGCCCGATCTCCTCATCGACCGAGGCGTGACAGTGCTCCGGCGACGGCTCGAAGGTCCGGGTCGGAGGCCAGCCCGGCGTGGTAGAGGCGCAGTTGGTTCGCGCCGAGCGAGGCCGCGTGCGCCGCGTCCCGCTCCAGCGTGGCGGGGCTGCCCCCCATCCCGGTGACCACGGTGAAGTTGGCCGCGAGCACGCCCTCGCGCCCGGCGAACGGGCCGAGCACCGCCTCGCGCGCCGCGTCACCGCCGGTGCAGGGCAGCACCACACCGTCCGCCACCGACACGATGTGCTCCGGGTCGACTCCGACGTTCGCACCGCAGCGGTACGGCGCGGGGTCGGCGTGCAGCAACACCTGGAAGTCCGGCCCCGCCGCCGCCCGCACAGCGGCGACCACGGACTCCTGGAGCGTACGGGCGACCCTGCCGCGCCACTTGAGGGTGGTGGCGGCGAGGTCGGCGCCGAGGAGCTTCTCCACGCCGGTCCACCCGGCCTCCGGAGAGCCGGAACCGGACCAGGCGGGCTCCAGAGCCCGGCGTACGGAGGCGGCCAGCTCGGCCGCTTCCAGGCCGTGTCCGGCGTAGCCGGTCCGGCAGTCGGGGCAGAAGCAGAGCGACATCAGATACTGCGCCGCGTCCCCGAGACCGACGCCCGCGATCTTGTCGTGGGCGTGCAGATGAGCGAAGCCGTACCAGCCGCAGGACTCCAGCTCGGTGCCGTACGCACCGCCGCGCACCGCCGCCTCCGCCGCCAGGCCCACCAGGTACGCGCGGACCGCGGGCTGCGCGATGCAGGGCGCCCAGGGGTAGCGGTCGCCGTAGGCGTTGACCACGGAGGTGTCCGGGTGCTCGGCGCCCAGCCGGGAGTTGTGCGCGAGCACCACCCAGGTGTGCACCTGAAGGCCGGCGTCGCAAAGGGCCTGTGCGGCCTCCGCGTACGGATCGTCCGAGGCCATCCAGGACTGCTCGTACGGACGCAGTGCGCGCCCGGCCCACCGTGCGGCGTCCGGCGGGTAGAGCACCGCGGCGTGCTCGGCGGTGACGATGCGACGGCCGGGGTGGCGCGGGGTGAGCGCCCGGGTGGAGTGGTAGGCGGCGGCGAGCGTCACCTGCTGGACACCCAGGTCCGCGACGCGGGCGGCCGCGTCCGGGTCGCCGACGACGTCCCAGGGGTAGAGGAAGGCGGAAGTTCTCATCCGCGCCCCTCCTGTCCGTACTTCTCCAGCAGCGCGCGGCCGCGCGCGATGATCTCGGCGAGTTCCTCGATGTGGGCGGCGGGCGGCTCGGTGAGCGGGGTCCGGACCTCGCCCACGTCCAGACCGCCCATCCGGACCGCGGCCTTGACGAGCGAGACGGCGTAGCCGCGGCCCTTGGCGCGCAGTTCGACGAGCGGCCGGTAGAAGCGGTCCAGGAGCGCGCCCGCCAGGTCGTCGTCGCCGGAGTCCAGCGCCCGGTAGAAGGCCAGCGCGATGTCGGGCGCGAAGGCGAAGACGGCGGAGGAGTAGAGCGTCACGCCGATGCCCCGGTAGGCGAGCCCGGTGAGTTCGGCGGTGGGCAGCCCGTTGAAGTACAGGAAGTCCCGGCCGGGCAGTTCGGTGCGGACGGCGCTGACGATGCGCTGCATCAGATCGAGGTCGCCGTAGCCGTCCTTGAGGCCGATGACACCGGGCGTTTCGGCCAGGGCGACGACGGTCTCCGGGGTGAAGACGGCGTTGTCGCGCTGGTAGACGATCGTCTCCAGACCGGTGGCCGCGGCCAGTGTCGCGTAGTGGCTCAGCAGTCCCGCCTGGTCGGCGACGACGAGATACGGGGGCATGGCGAGGAGCCCGTCCGCGCCCGCCTCCTCCGCGAGCCGCGCGTACTGGATCGCGAGCGCCGTACCGTATCCGGCCCCCGCGACGACGGGGACCTCGCCGGCGGTCTCCTCGACGGCCGCGGCGACGAGGAGACGGAACTCCTCCGGTGTCAGCGCGTGGAACTCACCGGTGCCGCAGCAGGCGAAGACGGCCGCCGCACCGGCGTCGACGCCGGTGCGCACATGCGCCCGGAAGACGTCGAGGTCGACGGAGCCGTCCGGTCCGTACGCGGTGACGGGGAAGAAGAGCGGCCCGGCGACACGGCTGAGTCGGGCGGCAAGGGGGGCTGAGGTCACGGGCGCTCCCTGAGCAGGTCCAGGCGTGCACAATTCTGATCGACGTCCATATTCATGAACGCCCTCACGCTAAGGCAGCCGCCTGGCACAGGTCAAGACGGGAGCGCGCGGCCCATCCGGCCACAGACCCGGAGTCACCGACTCCGCGAGCGACTCCACCGGGGAGCGCCCGGCACTTGACGCGAAACGCGATGACTTCTTAGCTTGTCCATGCATATGAATGCCGTCCATGGTTTTGATGTCTCGCGCCGCGTACCGCAGGTACCGCCGGGGTTGTGCACCCGCGCGGGCTGCGCGCGCGTGCACCTGTGTACCGAGGAGATCCGCCGTATGCCCGCTCCCCGCACCGTCCTGCTCACCGGCGCCGCCGGCGGCCTCGGCACCCTGATGCGCGGACTGCTGCCCGCGTACGGCTACGAGCTCCGCCTCCTCGACCTCGTCCCCATCGAGGGCGAACCGGACGCGATCACGGCCGACCTCGGCGACAGGGTGGCACTGCGCGAGGCCGTGCGGGGCGTCGACGCGATCATCCACCTCGCGGGCATCTCCCTGGAGGCCTCGTTCGACAAGATCCTCAGGGCGAACATCGAGGGGACGTACAACCTCTACGAGGCCGCGCGCGAAGAGGGCGTCGGACGCGTCGTGTTCGCCTCCTCGAACCACGTCGTCGGCTACACGCCCCGTCCGCTCGCCGACGATCCGCTGATCCCCGTCGGGACGCCGCGCCGCCCCGACACCTTCTACGGCCTGTCCAAGTCCTTCGGCGAGGACCTCGCCCAGCTGTACTGGGACCGGCACGGCATAGAGACCGTCTCCGTACGCATCGGCTCCTGCTTCCCGGAGCCGACGTCCGTACGGATGCTCTCGGTCTGGATGAGCCCCGAGGACGGCGCCCGGCTCTTCCACGCCGCGCTCACCGCCGAGAACGTGCGGCACACCGTCGTCCACGGCTCCTCCGACAACACCCGGCTGTGGTGGGACCTGACGACGGCCCGTTCGCTCGGATACGAGCCGAAGGACGACTCGGAGCCGTACGCGGCCGCGCTCGTCGCCGAGCAGGGGGAGCTGGACCCGGACAACCCCGACCACGCCCACCTCGGTGGCCACTTCTGCACCAACCCGCCGATCTGGCCGCACTGACGCCGTGGCCGGAGAGCCTTTCCGGCCGCGGCACCGGCCGCAGCGACCGCCCGGTGCGCCCGACGACACCGGCGGGGCCGACCGCACGGCGCACCGCTCCGGGCGGGCGGGACGGTCCGGGCGGTCCTGTCAAGAGTGCGCCAAGGCGGGTGAAGGTAAGGGAACGGCAAAGCCAGGTCGTTCGTTACGTCGTGCATGACCGCAATGACCCCCGGCTCGAACATCCCTCTCTCCGCCGCCCGCGTGGCAGTGGACGTCTCCGCTCCGGTGCGGCTCGACGTCTCGGGCCTGCTGCTCACCGTCGACGGCAAGGTGCGCTCCGACGACGACTTCATCTTCTACAACCAGCCCGTCGGCCCCGGGGTGACCTACCGCTCCGGCGGCGGGACGGCGCCGGACGCGATCCTGGTGGACACCGCCGCGGTCCCGCCCGGCATCGAGAAGATCGTCGTCACGGCGAGCCCGGACGCGGCGGGCCAGACCTTCCAGGGCATCGAGCCCACCGCGACCGTGCGCAACGCCGACGACGGCAGCGTGATGGCCACGTTCACCCCGCCGCGTCTCGGCGCCGAGACGGCGCTCGTGGTCATCGAGGTCTACCTCCGCAACGGCGCCTGGAAGGCCCGCGCGGTCGGCCAGGGCTATGCGAACGGACTGGCCGGTATCGCCACGGACTTCGGCGTCTCGGTGGAGGAGGAGCCCGCCGCCGCACCCGCGCCCGCCGCACCGCCGATGCCGACGGCCCCGCCCGTGGACCCGCGGATCGCCGCGCCTCCGGCCCCCGCCGCACCCCCGGCCCCCGCCGCCCCGCCCGCGCCCGCCGCCTCCGGCAAGATCAACCTCGACAAGGGCCGGGTCAGCCTCCAGAAGAACCAGACGGTCTCGCTGGTCAAGGCCGGCCGGCCGCTGCTCTCCCAGGTCAAGATGGGCCTCGGCTGGGAGCCCGCGTTCCGCGGCAAGGACATCGACCTGGACGCCTCGGTGATCGCCTACGGCCCCGACCGGAACCACCTGGACAGCTGCTACTTCGGCAAGCTCTCCATCCTGAACGGCGCGATCAAGCACTCCGGCGACAACCTCACGGGTGAGGGCGCGGGTGACGACGAGGTGATCGTCGTCGACCTGGGCCGGATCCCGGCGAACGCGACCGGCCTGGTCTTCACGGTCAACTCGTTCACCGGCCAGAAGTTCACCGAGGTCGCCAAGGCCTACTGCCGACTGGTCGACGCCACCACCGACGAGGAGCTGGTCCGCTTCGACCTGACCGGCGCGGAGCCGCAGACCGGCGTGATGATGGCCAAGCTGATCAAGCAGTTCTCCGGCGAGTGGGAGATGACGGCCATGGGTGACTTCGTGAAGTCGCGCACCGTCCGCGGCATGGTGAAGCCCGCCGCCCAGGCGCTCTGACCCGGCGAAGGCCCGCGACGCGACCTCAGGGGCACCTGCGATTGCCAGGTGCCCCTGAGGACCATGGAGTCGGACGGGACGCAGAAGCCCCGCGCGCTCGTCGGCTCGCTCAGAGCTTGGTCAGCTTGGAGTACGGGCTCAGGATCCTCCCCTGTCGCCCCGAGAAGTCGATGAGCACCGCGTCGTTGTCGCCCTCGACGGCAAGGACACGGCCGAGCCCGAACTGATCGTGGGACACCCTGTCGCCCACATCGAACAATTCGACCGGTGGGGCCGCCTGGGCCGGGCGGTTGAAGGGACTGGAGGGCAGGTGGCGCCGGGATCCGGCTGACTGTTTCATTACCTTGAGTATGCGCCCTGGGAAGGCCCGACGCCATGCCCGTCCACTCCTGGGGTGTACGGACGCCGGATTGGTCATCGGCCGTTCCAGGGCCAGTCCGCGTCCCGGCCCGCTTCCAGCAGCGGCACCATGCGGAACGCCGCGTCCGAAAGCCCCCCGAAGGTATGGCGGTTCGCGCTTCCCGACGGAGCGTGTCCCACCCGGTATCCGGCGAGGTTCCAGGTGTACACGGGCACGGTGGACGGCACGGCCGCGGTGGCGTCCGCGGCGTACGAGAACGCCGCCTGCTCGTCCGTGACGATCAGTACGCGGTCGTGGCTCCGGTAGTGCAGGCGCACCGCCTCCGCGGTGTGGGTGCCGCCGAGGTCACCGAAGCGCTCCAGGACCTTCAGCACGGACTCGCCGCGCCGGTACGTCACCCGTGCACTGTTCGTACCGAATTGCACCAAATCGGCATGGGGCGCCCTCAGTGCCAGCGCCGTACCGAAGATCGCGGCGGCGTCGGCCCGGCTGAGCTGTGAACGGTCCGAGAGCGGCGACCACATCGAGCCCGAGCGGTCGACCAGGATCAGCGTCCGCCCCGGCAGTGCGGGCACATTGCGCAGGGAGTGGCCGAGCGCCTTCTCCAGCGGGTGGGCCCAGCGCAGCGAGGGCGCGTGCCGATAGGCGGCGAGATAGCGGAACGGGAACTGCCGCGACGCGGCGACCACCTCCGGGTCGCAGATCCTCGCCGCCACCCGCGCGGCGACCTCGTCCGAGACGCCCGTCTCGTCGAAGTTGCGCAGATTGCGCAGGAGCGCCATCGCGCCCATCGACGGAATGACCGCTTCCCACGCCGCGGCGTCCATGGGCCCCTGCAGCCACCCGGCCAGCGCCTCCCAGGTCATGCCCGCGGCAGCCAGCCGTTCCGCGCCGTCCTCGCCGGTGACGACGGCTCGGCGCTCCTCGACCGGCAGTTCCATCAACGCGCGGTGGGCGGTGAGGGTGCGGTCGGAGACCGGCACCACGGCCGTCTCCGGGTGGTGGCGACGGTCGAGGGCGTACCGGAACAGCTCGCCCTGCCACGGCTTCTGCGGGTCGGGCGAGGCGTGCACCAGATTCAGGATGTCGCCGAAGCGGTAGCCCTTGGACGCGGTGTCGTACTTCAGCAGCGACGTGCTGTGGTAGAGACGGCGTACGGCATCGCCGATGCCGCGCTTGACGGGCTTGGGCACGGCACGGCCGTAGCGTGAGGTCCAGTAGCCGAGGAGCTCCCCGGGTTCGTCGGCGCGCAGCAGGACGGAGTCGACGACCTGCCGGTTGGACGGACCGTCCTCGGCGCCCGCGTCGAGCCGCGCCTTCACGTACTCGGCGGCGCCGACGATCGAAGCGGTACGCATCTGGCCGTCGCGGCGCAGCCAGTGGAGCAGACCGGCGGTCCACTCGGGGTCGCCGACGGCGAGTACCCGCACCAGCTGGGCGAACCGGTCGTCGCGCCGCTCGCCGTCCTCGTAGAAGGTCTGCTGCGAAACGAAGTTGGCGACGGCAAGCAGGAAGAGTTCGGAACGATTGTCGCGGAGATGTCCTCGGCCGCCCTGATGGGTCCGTGCCGTCTGCCCGGTCGACTTCACGGGCGAGTCGGCGCGGGGCCGGGTGGTGCGGGTATTGAAGCGTGCCATCTGAATTCCCCCGAATTCATTGGGAGAAGGCACAGCGGAAAAGGGTGCCCGAGATCAGGGATCGGCGACGGGCTTGCCCGATGCTCTTCCACTTTGAGCTACCGGCCGTGGCCGGGCGGGACTTGAACCCACAACCGTCGGATCCAGAAGTAGCCGTCACCTGCGCACCGGGCACCCCCCGGCGTCTGTGCCTCCCGAGATCAGAGTCGGCGACGGCATTTTCGTGGAAGGAAGTAGCCGTGGCCTGCGCACCGGGAGGTGCGTGCATTTCTTGCTGATGAAGTTGTTGATGTGCCCAGAGATCAGGGTCGGCGGAACCGACGAAGGTGCTCTACCGACTGAGCTACACCGGAACGAGATCCGGTGGCGGGACTCGAACCCGCGACATCCCCATTATCAGTGGAAGTAGGTCCTGCCTGCGCACCTGGGCACAGACAGGACTCTAGAGGGGGAACTCCGGGGCGCGCGAGGGAATTACGCGCGCGAAATGCCCTCCGGAAGGCTTCCGGCGCTACCGGCCGTCAGTGGCGGTTCGGCTGGCGCTTCCACGGGCCGGTGATGGCGAGCATGATGCCCGGCGTCTGGATGTTCGCGTACAGCGTCTTGCCGTCGGGCGAGAAGGTGACACCGGTGAACTCGCTGTACTCCGGCTCCTCTTCGCTGCCGATGTTCAGCTCGTTGCGCGCGATCGGGTACGTGCGACCGCTCTCGGTCGCCCCGAAGAGGTGCTGGATGCCGTTGCCGTCCTCGGCGATGACCAGACCGCCGTACGGCGAGACGGTGATGTTGTCCGGGCCGTCGAAGGCACCGTCCTTCGACGGGTCGGCGTTCACACCCAGGAGCACCTTCAGCGTCAGCGTGCGGCGCTTCGGGTCGTAGAACCAGACCTGGCCGTCGTGCTGGACGGGGCTCTCGGCGCGGGCGAACGAGGAGACGATGTACGCGCCGCCGTCGCCCCACCACATGCCTTCGAGCTTACGGGCGCGGGTGACCTGGCCGTCCGTGAACTGCTTGCGCACCGAGACGGTCTTCGCGTCACGGTCGGGCACATCGGTCCAGTCCACGCCGTACACCGTGCCGATCTTCGTGGCGCGGGACAGGTCGTCGACGAACTTGCCGCCGCTGTCGAAGCACTTGGCGGCCTGGAGGACACCGGCGTCGCCGGCGAGCGTGCGGAGCTTGCCGCGGCCGTGCCGGAAGCCCTGCGGCGGGACCCAGCGGTACAGCAGCCCGTTGGGGCCCGCGGCGTCCTCGGTCAGATAGGCGTGGCCCTGCTTGGGGTCGATGACGACGGCCTCGTGGGCGTACCGGCCGAGCGCCTTGATCGGGCGCGGGTCGCGGTTGGCGCGCCTGTCGTACGGGTCGACCTCGAAGACGTAGCCGTGGTCCTTGAGCAGGCCGTTCTTGCCCGCCTTGTCCTCGGTCTCCTCACAGGTGAGCCAGGTGCCCCACGGGGAGGCGCCACCGGCGCAGTTGGTGGACGTACCGGCGATGCCGACCCACTCGGCGGTACGGCCGTCGCGCCGGGTCTCCACGACGGTGCAGCCGCCCGCCGCGACCGGGTCGTAGACGAGGCCCTCGGCGAGCGGCACCGGGTGCTCCCAGCCGGCGCGGGTACCGCTCAGCTCGTGGTTGTTGACGAGCAGCGTGACACCGCGCGGGCCCTCGAAGGTGGCCGTCCCGTCGTGGTTGGAGGGGGTGTACTCGCCGGTCTCCAGCTTGGTGACACCACTGTGGGTGATGACCTTGTACGAGAATCCGGCGGGCAGCGAGAGAAGGCCCTCGGGGTCGGTTACCAGCGGTCCGTAGCCGGGCCCGTCATGGTGCCCGCGCCCGTTGTCGTGGTCGTGACCGTGCTTCGAGTCCTCGGCGGCCAGGGCGCCGGGCGCGGTGGCCAGCGCGGCGACGGTGCCGGTCAGGGCGATGCCGGCACCGGTGAGGGCGGACTGTCTGGTGAATTCCCTGCGCGTGAAGGGCATCACGTACTCCTGGAGCGACTGGGCGGGTTGTTGGCGCGCCCACAGTCGCGCCCCTGCGCCAACACCAGTTGAACTACGGACGACGTCGAGGGGCATCCTTCCTGTGCAGTTGGCCGGATGCGGTCGGCCTGATGCGAACGGCCGGAGTGACGGCAGCGCCCGCTCCACCCGTCCGCCACGGACCGCCGCACGCGCGCCGCCGCACACCCGCACCGGCACCCGCACCCGCACCCGCACCGCGACGCTCACGCCGCCCGCACGGGCGCGGACCGCCGCGCGCGCGGCCCGCGCGCCCGTCCGGTCTCAGAGCCTGTCGGGCGGCCTTCGATCGCCCGATCAGAGGCCGCCCGACAGGCTCTCAGGCCCCCGTCCGCGACCGCGCCTTGAAGGCCGCCTTGCGGGCCTCCTTGGCCTTCTTCTTGTCGCTGTGCAGCCGCCCCATCGCTTCGAGGACGTCCGCCGTCGCCGGGTGCTCCACACGCCACGCCTCGTCGAAGAAGCCGCCGTGCTGGCCCGCGAGCCCCTCGACCAGGCCCTGGAGCTCGTCCAGATCGCCCTCGGCCGCCAGCTGGGCCGCGATCGTGTCGATGGCGAGCCAGAAGATCATCGGCTCCGGCGGTGCGGGAACGTCCGCCGCACCCAGCTCCGCGAGCCAGACCCGCGCCAGCCCACCGAGCTCGGGGTCGTCCAGCACCGCGCGCACCGCGGGCTCCGCCTCCGCGCCGACCAGCGCGAGCGCCTGCTGGCAGTGGAGCCGGCGCAGCGGCGCCTGCCCGTCCGTTCCGCGTGCCGCCGCCAGGAGTTCGGCCGCGGCGCCGTCCGCACCGCGGTCGGCGAGCCACAGCCGGAACTCGTCGCGGGCCGCCGTCTCGGGGTAGTGGGCGATGCCGCCGAGGAGCGCGTCGGCGCCCTTCTCCGCGAGGTCGCCGACCGCCGGGGCGTCCACTCCGGCCTCCAGCATCCGGGCCCGGATGCCGTACAGGCCGAGGGGGGTCAGTCGCACCAATCCGTACCGGGCGATGTCCTCGTCGTCGGTCCCCGGAGCGGCGTCCTCGCCCTCCTCGACCAGCAACGCCTCGTCCACCGGGCGGTATTCGACGATCCCGATGGGTTCGAGGACCCGGAACTGGTCGTCGAGGCGCATCATCGCCTCGGACACCTGCTCAAGAATGTCGTCGGTGGGCTCGCTCATGTCGTCGGGCACGATCACGGACGCGGCGAGTGCGGGCAGCGGTACGGGGTCCGTGTCCGCGCCGCCGTCGCCGACGGTGAGCAGATACAGATTGGCGAGGACCCCGTCGAGGAACTCCGCCTCCACCTCCGGGTCCCAGTCCAGGGACTCGAAGTCGACCGAGCCGTCCTCGCCGATGAGATCGGCGAAGTCCTCGAAGACAGGAGCGGTGGCGTCGGCGTACACGGCCTCCAGTCCGTCGAGCCAGATCGACAGGACGTCCTGCGGTGAACCGCCGGTGATCAGCGCCAGGTTCTCACCGGCGGCGGCGGTCCCCTCCGCGTCCTCCTCCGCCTGCTCCTGCGGATCGTCGACGTCCACGAGCCCCGCGTCGACCGCGAGCCGCCACGCCTCGCTCGCCTCCGCCGCACCGTCCTCGTCCGCCGTGAGGCCGAGGTGCTCGGCCGCCGCGGGCAGCTGTGCGTCGACGAGCTCGCCACCGGCACCGACCCTCGTCCCGGGGCCCGCCCAGCGGGCGAGTCGGACCGCGCGGGCGAGCAGCGGCGCGGCGAGCGCGTCCCGTGCCAGCTCGGCCTCGGAGTGCAGCCGTACGGGCGGCAGGGTGGAGCGCTCTGCGGACATCAGGTGATTCTCCTCGGGACGTACGGGGCGTACGGGGTCGGGCGGCCCAAGCGTAGACGCATTTCGCCCCATGCCGCCCGGTTCATGCAACGGACAGCCGCAGTCCACCGTGAGGACCTTGACAACCACCTTGCGCACACAAGAGATTGACGCGCGTAGACCTCTACACCACTCTCGATCCCCCCGGAGTCCCTGATGCCCTCCGCATCATCCAGAACCACCGCGGTCACCGCCGTAGTCACCGCCGCGCTCGCTGCGGGTCTGCTCACCGGCGCAGCCACCACCTCCGCGTCCGCCTCCCCGACGCCCTCCCCCTCCTCGTCCGCCGACGGCCAGGTCCGGATCCACGACATCCAGGGCCCCACCCGGATATCCCCGCTCCTCAGCCAACAGGTCAACGGTGTCCCGGGCATCGTCACGGGTGTGCGGACGTTCGGATCGAAGGGCTTCTGGTTCCAGGACCCGAACGCCGACGCCGACCCCGCGACCAGCGAGGGGATCTTCGTCTTCACCAGCTCGGCGCCGACCGTCGCGGTCGGTGACGCGGTCGCCGTCTCCGGCACGGTCGCCGAGTTCGTCCCGGGCGGCGCCTCCTCCGGCAACCAGTCGCTCACCCAGATCAGCAAGCCCGTCGTCACGGTGGTGTCCTCCGGCAACCCCCTGCCCGCACCGGTGACGATCACGGAGCGCTCGGTCCCCTCCCGGTACGCCCCGGCCGGCGACCCCGCGGCGGGCGGCTCCATCAACGCGCTCCCCCTCGACCCTTCGCGCTACGCCCTGGACTACTACGAGTCGCTGGAGGGCATGAACGTCCGCATCGGCACCTCGCGGGTGGTCGGCGCCACCGACCCGTACGCCGAGCTGTGGGTGACGGTGAAGCCGCACGAGAACGCCAGCCACCGCGGCGGTACGGTCTACGGCTCGTACACCGCGCAGAACACCGGCCGCCTCCAGATCCAGTCGCTGGTGCCGCTCGCCGAACAGCCCTTCCCGACCGCCGATGTCGGTGATGTCCTGTCCGGTACGACCGAGGGTCCGCTCGACTTCAACCAGTTCGGCGGCTACACGCTGACCGCCCGCACCCTGGGCAAGGTCACCGCCAAGGGGCTGGGCCGGGAGACGACCCGCAAGCAGCACGCCGACGAGCTGGCGGTGGCGACGTACAACGTCGAGAACCTCGACCCGGGCGACCCGCAGGAGAAGTTCGACGCGCTCGCCGCCGCCGTCGTCCGCAACCTCGCCGCCCCCGACATCGTGGCGCTGGAGGAGATCCAGGACAACAACGGCGCGAAGGACGACGGTACGGTCTCCGCCGAGCAGACGGTCAAGAAGTTCACCGACGCGGTCGTGGCGGCGGGCGGCCCGGCGTACGAGTGGCGTTCCATCGACCCGGAGGACAAGAAGGACGGCGGCGAGCCCGGCGGCAACATCCGCCAGGTGTTCCTCTTCAACCCGAAGCGGGTGTCGTTCACCGACCGCGCGGGCGGCGACGCGACGACCGCGACCGATGCCGTACGGGCAGGGGGCGGGGCGGCCCTGACCCTCTCCCCCGGCCGGATCGACCCGGCGAACACGGCGTGGACGAACAGCCGCAAGCCGCTCGCCGGCGAGTTCAGCTTCCGCGGCCGTACGGTCTTCGTCGTCGCCAACCACTTCGCGTCCAAGGGCGGCGACGAGTCCATCGTGTCGCAGCACCAGCCGCCGACCCGCTCGTCGGAGGTCCAGCGGCACGCGCAGGGCAAGGCGGTCAACACCTTCGTCAAGAAGCTGCTGAGCGTCCAGAAGAACGCGGACGTCCTGGTCGTCGGCGACATCAACGACTTCGAGTTCTCCGGCACGACCGAGGCGCTGACGGCCGGTGGCGTGCTGTACCCGGCGATCAAGTCCCTGCCGCGCGCGGAGCGTTACTCGTACGTCTACCAGGGCAACACCCAGGTGCTGGACCAGATCCTGACCAGCCCGTCGATCCACGGCTTCAGTTACGACAGCGTGCACATCAACGCCGAGTTCGCCGCGCAGAACAGCGATCACGACCCGCAGGTGCTCCGCTTCCGCCCGTAACCCCTCACGCCCCTACACGCCCGCCCTCGGCCTCATGCTGAGCGCGGGCGTGTACCGGTGCACGCCGCCGCCGGTCACACCCGGGTAGGACTGCACCCGCTCCCACTGCGGCGTCCTCGACCCGACCCCGTCACCGGGGGCGGCCAGCGCGTCGACATGGGCCTGCGCGCTCTCCCATTCGGCGTAATTGAGGACGCGCGTTCCGTCCACGCTCACATGGAAGTGCGCGGAGATGCCTCCGGGGGCAGGCGCCGGTTCGGTCCCCAGGGCCTCGAACACGGTGTCCACCCAGTCCCGCTGCCTCGCCTTGTCCGCGCCGTCGAACTCGACGTCGACGATCACGACGCACCCCGGCTCCCGCGCCTCCCCCTCCCCCGGCAGCGTGGAGCGGTACGGCTCAAGGGTGTGCAGACCGAGCCGCCGGATGCCCGGCACGGCGACGTCGATCTCCGCGTTGCGCTCGTCCCGGCCGTGCCGGAAGAACTCCTGGTAGGCCTGCTCCCCACTCCACTGGCTGTAGTGGAACAACGTCTTCCCGTCCTCACCCGCATGGACGGTGTACGAGAACAGCCCCTGGTGCGGCCACTCCCGGCCGTCCCACGCCTTGCGGACGGCCTCGATCGTCCGCCGCTGCCGCTCGGGCGTGCCGACGTCCCAGGTGCTTGCCTTGACCAGTCCGACGTCGTTACGGGCAAGATCGGGACGGGACTGGAACCGGACGGCGCTCATGACGAGTCCTCCTGACCGGCGCACCCCTGCGGCGCGCCACCGCCGACCACACTGGTACGTCAAGTGCGCTTGAGGTCAACACCACTCCCGCGTCGACGCCGTCAGGCCCCCGGACAGAACAGCGAAGGGAACACCTTATGGATCTGCGTCTCAGGGCGATCACCCGCGAGGAACATCTGGCGTTCGTCGCGAGCCGGCCCGCCGTGAGCCATATGCAGGTTCCGTCGTGGGGCGATGTGAAGCCCGACTGGCGTGCGGAGAGCATCGGCTGGTTCGACCGGGACTCCACCGGCCGGGAGCGGATCGTGGGCGCCGGGCTCGTCCTCCACCGACCGATCCCCAAGGTGAGGCGCAGTCTGGCCTATCTGCCGGAAGGCCCCGTCATCGACTGGGACGACGTCGGTCTGAGCCAGTGGCTGGATCCGATGCTGGCGCATCTGAAGGAGCAGCGTGCGTTCTCCGTGCGCATGGGCCCGCCGGTGGTCTCGCGGCGCTGGGACGCCGAGACCGTCAAGGACGCCATCGCCGACCCGGCCGCCGGACGGCTGCGCGACGTGGCGGCGGACGTGAACGAGCCGCAGGCCGCCCAGGTCGTGGAACAACTGCGCCGACTGGGCTGGCAGCAGGCCGAGGACGGCAACGAGGACGGTTTCAGCGCCGGACAGCCCCGTCATGTCTTCCAGGTGCCGTTCGCCGGGCAGTCGCTGGAGGAGATCCGGGGCAGGCTGAACCAGCAGTGGCGGCGCAACATCAAGAAGGCGGAGAAGGCGGGCGTCAAGGTCGTCGAGGGCGGTTACGAGGACCTTCCGGTCTTCTACGAGCTGTACCGCGAGACGGCCGAGCGCGACCGTTTCATCCCCCGCCCGCTCGTCTACTTCCAGCGCATGTGGACCGCGCTGCGGACCGAGGACCCCGGCCGGATGCGGCTCTACCTCGCCCACCACGACGGCGAAACGCTCGCCGCGGCGACGATGCTGACGGTCGGGAACCATGTCTGGTACTCCTACGGCGCCTCGACCGGCCGCAAGCGCGAGGTCCAGCCCAACAACGCCATCCAGTGGCGCATGATGAGCGACGCGCACGAGCGGGGCGCGGCCGTCTACGACCTGCGCGGCATCACCGACACCCTGGACGAGGGCAACCACCTGCTGGGCCTGCTCCGCTTCAAGGTCGGCACCGGCGGCCGGGCCGCCGAATACGTAGGCGAGTGGGACTACCCGATCAACAAGGTGCTCCACAAGGCCTTTTCGCTCTACATGGCACGCCGCTGACCACAGCGGCGGCGGGCAACGGGCCTCCGGTGTCGGGGTGCGCCGACCCACCGGTGCTCGTCCTGGTGGAGGGGGACACCGTGGTGGGCTGTCTGCAGGCGACGTACCTACCGGGGCTCGGCAAGCACGGCGAGGAGCGGGCCCTGATCGAGGCGGTGCGCATCAGGGCCGACCGGCGGGGCGGCGGTCCGGGCCGGGAGCTGATGAAGCAGGCCGTCGACCGGGCCCGGCTGCGGGGGTGCGGACTGATGCAGCTGACCAGCAACAAGCGGCGCGTCGACGCGCACCGGTGCTACGAGTCGCTGGGTTTCACCCGCAGCCACGAGGGCTTCAAGCTCGCCCTCCGATCCGGCTCGTCGCGGCGTCATCTCGCCGGGTCGGTCCGCCAGGCGGTCATGTTCAGCTCGTCGAGCAGCCGTACGTCGCTCCCCTCCAACGGGAAGGTGCGCGCCTCCAGGCCGGGGGCCGGTGCGATCTCCAGCGCGTCGCCCTCGACGAGGTCGCCGCCGGTCGGGGTGGAGACCCAGGCGAGCAGCGACCGCATCGTCCCTCCCGGCTTCAGCAGGACCTCCTGCGGGCCCGCGTCGCTCCCCATGTAGGAGGAGCCCGGATTCACCGGGACGGGCAAGGGGTCACCGGCGTCGTCCAGGGCCCGGACGGACGGATAGCCCTTGACGCGGTACGGCTCGCTCCCGCAGTTGGTGAGGGTGAGGCCGACGGCCCGGTGGCCCAGCGCGGCCTGCACCTCGCCCATGTCGACGACCACCCCGGAGGACGGGCAGCCGGCCCGGCCGGCGGAGGGCGTGGGTCCGGGCCCCTGCGCCGACGGCGGCGGCGGCCGGTCTGGGAGCGGGGCCGAGACGGTGGGGAACGGGGTCGGCAGCTTGTCGGCGTGCACCCTGTAGGGGGCGCGCGATGTGGGTTCCGGCTCGCCCTCGCCCGCCGGCACGAGAAACCCGGCGCAACCCGAGAGCGACAGGCCCAACGCCCCGGTCATGAGCACGACCGCCACCGGTCTGCATCTCCCAGCCCCGGGCCCGGTCCCCGCCCCTGTCAGATCCCGCACGCTCATGCTCCCGCCCCCGCGTCGGCCTTCCGTATAGGCGTTCGATCATGCCAGAGCATGAACCCCTTCCTCACGACTGTTGAGCAATTCTTGCCTTTCATCCCAAGCAGAACTAAGTGGACCTTCACGGTCGGGTCGGCTGACACTTCGGGTATGACAGCACCTTCAGCACCTTTCGGCCGCGCGCTCTGCGCGATGATCACACCGTTCACCGCCTCCGGCGCACTGGACCCGGACGCGGCCGGGAAGCATGCCGCCTCGCTGGTCGCCGACGGCTGCGACGGTCTGGTGCTCAGCGGCACCACGGGCGAGTCCCCGACCACGACCGACGCCGAGAAGACCGCGCTGGTGCGGGCGGTCAGGGCGGCGGTCGGCGACGATGTGCCGATCGTCTCCGGGGTCGGCGGCCCGGACACCCGGCACACCGTGGCCCTTGCCCGGCAGGCCGAACGGGCGGGCGCGGACGGCCTGTTGGTGGTGACGCCCTACTACAGCAGACCGCCGCAGGCCGCAGTCGAGGCGTACTTCCGGCGCGTCGCCGACGCCACCGGCCTGCCGCTGATGCTGTACGACATCCCCGGCCGCACCGGCACCCGCATCGAGCCGGAGACCCTGCTGCGGCTCGCGGAGCACCCGCGCCTCGTGGCCGTGAAGGACTGCGCGTACGACCTGCTCGGCTCCACGAAGGTGATCGGCGCGACCTCGCTGGCGTACTACTCGGGCTGCGAGGAGCTGAATCTGCCGTTGTACGCGGTGGGCGCGGCAGGCTATGTCAGCACGGTCGCCAATGTGGCACCCCGGCAGCTGCGGGCGGTCCTGGACGCCTTCGACGCCGGGGACACCGCCGAGGCCGCCCGGCTCAACCGGCTGACGATCCCGCTCGCCGAGCTGATGATGGCGTCCGGGCTGCCCGGCACGGTCACGGCGAAGGCACTGCTCGACGCCGGACCGGTCCGGGAACCACTGCAGCCCGCCGGGCGCGAGGCTACCGACGGGCTGCGGAGGGTGTACGAGGAACTTCTCGTCGCTGCGAGCCAGGGACTTTCGTTCGGATCAGCCCGGCATGATCCGAACAAGAGGCCCTAGTTGTGGCTGTGCAGGACGTCGTTGAGGCCGTCCCAGACCGCGTTGTTCGGCCGCGCCTCCACGGCTCCGGTGACCGAGTTGCGGCGGAAGAGGATGTTCGAGGCTCCGGAGAGCTCACGGGCCTTGACGATCTGCCCGTCCGGCAGCGAGATGCGGCTGCCGGCCGTGATGTAGAGCCCGGCCTCGACGACGCACTCGTCGCCGAGCGCGATCCCGACACCGGCCTCGGCGCCGATCAGGCAGCGCTCGCCGATGACGATGCGTTCCTTGCCGCCACCGGAGAGGGTGCCCATGGTGGAGGCGCCGCCGCCGATGTCGGAGCCGTTGCCGACGACGACACCCGCGGAGATCCGGCCCTCGACCATCGACGTGCCGAGGGTGCCGGCGTTGAAGTTGACGAAGCCCTCGTGCATGACGGTGGTGCCGGAGGCGAGGTGCGCGCCGAGCCTGACCCGGTCGGCGTCGGCGATCCGCACACCCTTGGGCGCGACGTAGTCCGTCATCCGGGGGAACTTGTCGACCGAGGTGACCTGGAGGTGCAGGCCCTCGGCGCGGGCGTTCAGCCGGACCTTCTCCACATCGTCCACGGCGACCGGGCCGAGCGAGGTCCAGGCGACGTTGGCGAGGAGACCGAAGAGGCCGTCCAGGTTCTGGCCGTGCGGCCGGACGAGACGGTGCGAGAGGAGGTGCAGACGCAGGTACGCGTCGTGGGCGTCGAGCGGCTTGTCGTCGAGCGAGGCGATGACCGTACGTACGGCGACGATCTCGACACCGCGGCGGGCGTCCACACCGATGGCCTTGGCGGCACCTGAGCCCAGGAGGTCGACGGCCCGGTCGGGGGTGAGCCGTTCGGTTCCGGCCGGGCCCGGGTCGGCGGTGAGCTCGGGGGCGGGGAACCAGGTGTCGAGAACGGAACCGTCGCCGGCGATGGTGGCGAGGCCGGCGGCGACGGCGCCGGTGGTGCGAGCAGGAGTCGTGTCGGTCATGACAGGAAACCTAACCGGCGGGGCGCCGTCGGAGCCAACCGGTCTCGCCGGGTGGTCGTCCAGAACCCATGACCACCCGGTCAGCCGGGCTGTGCCCGCCGTTCGGGCGCCGGCGCAAAGACCTCCTCGCGCTGCGCCGACCGCACCGCCGCCGGCCCCGGTCCCGCTCCCCGCAGCCGCCGTGCCGTCAGCACCGCCACCCCCGCGCCGCCGGCCAGCACCGCGCAGGCCGGCCAGAGCAGACCGGGCGCGGCGGAGTAGAGGGCGCCGCCGAGCGGTGGCGCCAGCACCTGGCCGCTGATAGAGGCACCCGCGTACAGGCTCTGGAAGCGGCCCTGCGCATGGTCGGGAGCCCGGTCGGCGACGTACGCCGTCGCGGTGGTCTTGTACAGGATCTCGCCCGCGGTCAGGGACGCCATCATGGTGACGGCGAACAGTGCCCCGGCCCCCGGGATCAGCACCGCGTAGCCCAGCCCCACGAGCAACAGCCCGGTGCCCACGATGCCCAGCGGCTCCCGTCGGCGCAGCGCGTGCGCCGCGGGCAGCTCCAGCAGGAGGATGACACCGCCGTTGATGGCGAGCAGCCAGCCGTAGAACTGGGCGCCGTGACCGTGCTCGGACAGGAAGACGGGCAGGGTCGAGTACTGCTGGCGGTAGACGAGGTCGACGCAGAGGATCGCGGCGAGCAGGACCAGCACCGCGGGCCTGGCCCGCAGCTCCCGCCAGAGCCCGGGTGTGCCGGGCCCGCGGGCCGGCCGGCTGTGCGTGGTGCCGTGCGCCGGCAGCACCATGGCCGCGTATCCCGCGAAGAGCAGCGTCCCGAGACCGTCGGCGACGAACAGCCAGTCGTACGAGAAACGGGCGGCGACCAGCGCGCCGAGCGGCGGGCCCACGGCGAACGCCGCGTTGCCCCCGGCCCGCACGAGGGCAAAGCTCTGGCGCCGGCCGCCCTCGGGGACGGAGACGGCGACGAGTGCGGCGTTGGCGGCGCGCACGACGCCTGCCGCGTACTGCGCGAGCGGCAGCACCCCGTACATCGCCGCGACCGGCAGGACCGGCAGGGTGGCGAGTGCCGCCCCGCCGACCGGCGCACCGGTCAGGAGCATCCGGCGGTGCCCGTAGTGGTCGCCGAACCAACCGCCGGTGAAGTTCCCGGCGACCAGGCCGATGCCGCCGACGCCCGCGATCACCCCGGCCTGGGGGACGGTCAGCCCGCGCGGGCCGGTCAGATAGACGAAGAGATAGACGAAGGTGAAGCTGACGACCCCGTTGAGGAAGGAGCCGAAGGCCAGCAGCCGTACCGTGCGCGGTACGTCCCGCACGATCGCGAAGAACCCCATCCGCAACACCCTCCCCAAGTGAGTTTCTCTTGGGAACGGACTATGGCATCATGCTTTCCCGCAGGTCAATCCGGTGAGATACGGCCGCGGGAGCCCGAAGGAGGACCCATGCCCCAGCGCACCAGCCTGGCCGACGCCGACTGCGCCATCGCCCAGGCGCTCGATGTCGTCGGCGACTGGTGGACTCTGCTGATCGTGCGGGACACGGCGCGCGGGGTGCACCGCTTCGACGCGCTCCAGGAAGAGCTGGGCGTCTCCCGCAAGGTGCTGACCGAGCGGCTGCGGCTGCTGGTCGACGCGGGGGTGCTGTCCCGGGAGCCGTACCAGGACCGGCCGCCCCGGTACGAGTACCGGCTCACCCGCCGCGGACGCGCGCTGCTGCCCGTACTGATCGCGCTCCAGGACTGGGGCGACACCTGGGTGATGGGGGAAGGGGAAACGATGGCAACAGCCGCAGAGGCGTCGAAGGAGGCGGCCCGGGTGCACGCCCTGGTGGGCACGCGCCTGCCCGAGCTACGCCTGCCGGCCCACGACGGCGCGTCGCGCGACCCGGTCGCCGACACCCCGTACACCGTCCTGTACTGCTTCCCCGGCGCCTACGCCCGGCGGGACGCCTACCCGCCCGGCTGGGCCGAGATCCCCGGCGCGCGCGGCTGCACCCTCGAATCCTGCACGTACCGCGACCAGTTGGCCGAGTTCACGGCGGCGGGGGCCACCGTGCACGGGGTCTCGACCCAACGGCCGGACGAGCAGCGCGCGTTCGCGGAGGCGGAACGGCTGCGCTTCCCGCTGCTGTCCGACGCGGGGCTGGACCTGGCGGCGGCCCTGCGGCTGCCGACCTTCCGCGCGGCGGGGACCAGCAGATTGAAGCGGCTGACGCTGGTGGTGGACCGGGACCGGACGGTCCGCGAGGCGCTGTACCCGGTCACGGACATCGAGGCGAGCGTGCGGGCGGCCCTGACCGCGGTCCGGGAGGCAGGCCGGTCCGACGGGTGAGGAAGGACGCGGCGGCAGGCAACCGTGACCGGTCGGCGGGCACGGCCGAGCCCGCCCGGCAACGCGGGACAGGGCGCCCGGCAGGCGCCGCGCCCAGGGCCCGGCCTCGCCCGACCGGGCTCATCCCGCACCCCCGGAGCGGAACCCGCCCCCGACAGCACGGAAGCCAAGGCGCCCGGCAGCGCCGCGCCCAGCCCCGGCCGCGCCCCGCAAGCCGAGTCCGGGGGCGGGCCGCGGTCGGAGCGGTCAGCCGGCGACCCGGCCCAGCATCTCCCGGGCGTACGCCTCGTCGTAGTCCCCGCCGGTGAGCAGCACCTGCAGGCAGATGCCGTCCATGAGCGCGATCAACGCCCGCGCCGTGACCGGATCGGCCCGCCGGGACAGCAACTCGGCCGTGCCGTCGGTCCACTCGGCGGCGACGGGCCGCAGCGCGGGCCTGCGGAGCGCGGCGAGGTACAGCTCGTACTCCAGCTCGGCCCGCCCGCGCCCGCCGGAGAAGTACTCCCCCAGCAGCCTGGCCAGTTCCTCGGCGAGGTCGGCCGCCGGGTCGGCGAGGGCCTCGCTCTCCCGCATGACCTCGGCGAAATTCTCGTTCGAACGGCGCAGCGCGGCGATCAACAGCTCGTCCAGCGAGGCGAAGTGATACGTCGTCGAACCGAGCGGCACATCCGCCTCGGCCGCGACGGAGCGGTGGCTGAGCCCCGCGATGCCCTTGGCACCGACGACCCGGATCGCGGCCTCGATGATCCGGCGGCGCCGCTCGGGATCGTAACGGCGTGTCATCAGTGGGCCCCTCCCAGATTCAGCACCACCACTCCGGCGATGACCAGCGCTATGCCCGCCAGCTTGACCAGGTTGCCGGACTCCCCCATGAAGAGGATGCCGATGGCGGCGACGGCCGCGGTGCCGATCCCGGCCCAGATGGCATAGGCAGTGCCCATGGACAGCGTCTTCAGTGTCTGGGCGAGCAGGGTGAAGGCTATGAGATAGCCCGCGACGGTGATCAGCGAGGGCCAGAGCCGGGTGAAGCCCTCGCTGTACTTCATGGCCGTCGTGCCGGCCACCTCCGCCGCGATGGCCGCGGCAAGCAGTCCATATCCCATGTGTACGAGTGTACGCATCGCCGCCCGCACCACGATACGACGGATTCACGCCACCCGGGACGCTACGGTGTCCCGACCGGCACACAGGACGACGACAAACAACGGAGCAGCAGTGGCGCAGGACGCAGGGTGGGGCGGCGGAGCACCGTACGGAGGGCCACCGGGAGGATGGGGTGGCTGGATGCCACCGCCGAAGCCCGGAGTGATACCGCTGGCGCCCCTGAAGCTCGGGGACATACTCGGCGGCGCCTTCAGCACGATGGGCCGCTACTGGAAGCAGCTCTTCGGTGTCGGCGTGGCCGTGTACGGCGTGGCGCTGGTCGTCGTGGGGGCGGCGACGTTGATCGCGTACTCCGCGATCAGTGACCATCTGCACCGGATCATCTCGCTCAGCGCCGATCAGGAGCCGTCGTCGGACGACCTCACGCCGGTGCTGATCGCCTTCGGCGTCATCTGGCTGATCGCCATGGTCGCCCTCATGCTCTGTACGGCCCTGATGTACGCGGCCGTTCCCGCGATCCTGCAGGAGGCGGTGCTGGGCAGGCCCACCACCTTCTCCGTCATCTGGCGACGGGCCTGGGCCCGCGTGCCGGCGGTGATCGGCACAGTGATCCTGTCCGCCCTGATCGCGATGATCCCGATGGTGCTCATGGTGATCGCCTTCTTCGCCCTCGTGATCGGGGCGATCACCCTGGCCCACGAGTCCGGCGCCGCGATATGGACCGCGCTCGGCCTCCTCGGCGCCCTGGCCACCGCTCCCCTGGCGGCCTGGCTCTGGGTGAAGTTCAGCCTGGCCGCCCCGGCCGCGGTCTTCGAGCGGCAGCGCCCGGTGGCGGCCCTGCGCCGTTCGTCGCAGCTGGTGCGCGGCGACTGGTGGCGGGTCTTCGGGATCAGCCTGCTGGCCTTCGCGATGGCGGCCGTGGCGAACTACGTCATCCAGATCCCGTTCTCGTTCCTCGGCATGTTCTCCGGCGTCATCGGCGGCTCGACCCTGGACGAGGACCCGAACCCCGCGTCGATCGCCTTCGCCATGAGCGGCTACGTGGTGATCCTCCTGCTGGGACAGCTCATCGGTCAGCTCCTCTCCGCGACGTTTCCGCAGCTGGTGACCGGACTTCTCTACGTCGACCGGCGCATGCGCACGGAGAACCTGGGCCCGGTCCTCGCCGAGGCTGCGGCCGTACCCCCGTCCCCGTACGGCACCTATTGAGGGCTGTCCCGTGATCTCGGGGATTACGGGACAGCTCTTGGGCTCTCCCGTTCGGATCAGGCCGGGCTCGCGCGCCCGGCACCGGACCGCGCTCGCCGAGCCGGCCTGATCCGACGAGACCCCGGGGCCCCTCAGTCGATGAGCGAGTTCTTCGGACTCAGCACGCAGAACTCGTTCCCCTCGGGGTCCTCCAGCACCACCCAGCTCACTTCCGCCTGCTTCCCGATGTCCGCCCGCCGCGCTCCGAGCCCGATGATGCGCTCGACCTCGGCGGCCTGGTCATCGGGGGCGAGGTCGATGTGGAGCCGGTTCTTGCCCGCCTTCCGCTCCGGCACGGGGACGAAGCAGATCCCGGGAAGCGCCGACTTGTCGGCGCAAAGGTGCCCGGTCCGTCAGCTGCCGACGGTGAACCAGGTCGCCCGGGACTTCTTCCACTCGGCGTGGTCGAGATCCTTCGCCTCCGTGCCGTCCCCGTACAGATCGGCCGATCCGGCATCCGTGATCAGCTGCGCCCGCGCGCCCGGAACGGTCAGGTCCGGAACGTCGACGACGGCCTCCCAGCCACCCGGGTCGGCGGTCGGCAGATCGGCCCGCTTGACCGGCGCGTGCGCGGCGACCCCGTCCCAGCTGTAGAGGGCGTACGGGGCCGAGTTGTCGTCGGCCGCCCAGGAACCGGCCACGATCAGATACTGGTCGGCCGCGTTCCTACGGATGTCCCGGATGCTGAGTCCGTCGAGGTCCAGCTCGATCGGCGTGCCGATGACCGCCTTCGCCCCGCTGCCGGCCACCTTGTCGAAGTTGGTGACGGGCACGACGAGCGCCTTGCCCCCCGCCTTCGGCGGTACGAGCGGCGCCCGGAAACCGAGGTACGCGGTGCTCGTCGAGCCGGGCGCGAACTCCAGGCCCTCGATGTTGAACCCGTCGATCTGCTTGGGCGCTTCACCGTCCGCCGTCCCCGCGGCGAAGCCGAACCGGTTGCCGTTGGCCTTGTCCCAGGCGACGAGGTCGTCACGGAGCTTCTTGTACGAGCCGCCCACCGTGAGCTGGGTGGCGGCCCCCGAGCCGGTCACCGTCGTGGTGAAGACGGTGTTGCGGTCGGCCTTGTACACACCGTCCTTGTTGTTGCCGAGCGATCCGGTCCAGTAGATGGTGTTCCCGACCCGGGCTCCGGCCTCGATGTCGATCTCCTTCGACACCCCGAGCTTCGAGCCGACGTCCCAGCTCCGCACGGGCGCACCGGACGCCGAACGGTCGTACAGGCGCAGCGTGTTGGACTCGTCATCGGCGACCACCACATAACCGCCGCCCGCGTCGACGGCGGCCGAGGCGTCCGACGAGCCGGTGAGGTAGCGCGTGTCGGCGGCATTCTGCACGGCGGCGGACGCGGCGTAGTGCAGCGTCCGGGTGGCGGCCTTGCCGCCGAGTCCGGTGACCTTGATCGTGAGGTCCGTGTAGCCACGCCCGTGCGCGGCGACCGCGAGCTGCCGGGTGGCGCCGGTGCCGGTCACGGTCACATCGCCGGTTCCGGCGACGGAGGGCTTGGAGCTGGCGGACGCCGTCACCCCGAGCGCGGCGGCATCGGCACCGCTCTGTGCGACGGTGACGGTCACCACGGGGTCACCGGTCGCACCGACGGCCCCGGAGAGATAGGAGGCCGAGAGCCCGATCGTCGGCGTACCGTAACTCGCGGCGTGCGCGGGGGCGTCGACCCCCAGGGTGGCCAGTACGAGAACTCCGCTCGCGGCGATGGCCGCCCGGCGGTCGTGGAGCGAAAGCTGATGCAGCACAGCATGCCTCTCGTCGACGTGGGTTCGCGTTCAGACTCCCGTTCCCTCGCCAACTACGGACACACGTCACGCGTACGGCGGACGAACAACGACGAACGGCCCCCGGCAAAAGCAATGCCGGGGGCCGTTCGCAGGTGCGGGTGGCTCAGACGTTGAAGCCGAGCGCGCGCAGCTGCTCGCGCCCGTCGTCCGTGATCTTGTCCGGACCCCACGGCGGCATCCAGACCCAGTTGATCCGCAGCTCGTTGACGATGCCGTCGGTCGCGGACTTCGCCTGGTCCTCGATGACGTCGGTCAGCGGGCAGGCCGCGGACGTCAGGGTCATGTCGAGGGTGGCGATGTTGGCGTCATCGATGTGGATGCCGTAGATCAGGCCGAGGTTGACGACGTCGATGCCCAGCTCGGGGTCGACGACGTCGTACAGGGCTTCGCGGACCTCCTCCTCGGAGGCCGGCTTGGTCGTCGGGCCCTCGTTGGATGTCACCGTGTTCTCGCTCATGCCGTCTTCCCTTCGGACAGCGCTTTCGCCGTCGCGTCCTTCCACGCCATCCAGCTCAACAGCGCGCATTTCACCCGGGCCGGGTACTTCGAGACACCGGCGAACGCGACCGCGTCCTCCAGTACCTCCTCCATCGCGTCGTCCGGCTCCAGCTGGCCCTTCGACTGCATCAGCTCCAGGAAGGTCTCCTGGATCTTCTGCGCCTCGCCCAGCTCCTTGCCGACCAGCAGATCGTTCAGCACGGAGGCGCTGGCCTGGCTGATGGAACAGCCCTGACCCTCGTACGACACATCGGTGATGGTCTCGCCGTCGTACTTCACCCGGAGAGTGATCTCGTCGCCGCACGTCGGGTTGACGTGGTGCACCTCGGCGTCGCCGTCCCGCAGGCCGCGCCCGTGGGGGTGCTTGTAGTGGTCCAGGATCACTTCCTGGTACATGGAATCAAGCTTCACCAGTCAACCCTCAGCCGCTCTGCCTAGTAACCGCTCTGCCTATTACCCGAAAAAGTTCCGTACGTGCTCCAGACCGTCCACCAGGGCGTCGACCTCGGCGGGCGTGGAGTACAGATAGAACGACGCTCGCGTCGTCGCAGGAATTCCGTACCTCAGGCAGACCGGCCGCGCGCAGTGGTGTCCGACCCGGACCGCGATGCCCTGCTCGTCGAGCACCTGCCCCACGTCGTGGGGATGGATGTCACCGAGCGTGAAGGAGATCGTGGCGCCGCGGTCCTCGGCCGTCGCAGGACCGATGATCCTGAGGTCCGGCACCTCCAGCAGCCGCTTCACCGCGTACTCGGTGATCGCGTGCTCGTGCCGGTAGATGTTCTCCATGCCGATCGCCGAGAGGTAGTCCACGGCCGCGCCGAGGCCGACGGCCTGGGCGATCGGGGGCGTACCGGCCTCGAACTTGTGCGGCGCGGGGGCGTAGGTCGAGGAGTGCATCGAGACGGTCTCGATCATCTCGCCGCCGCCGAGGAACGGCGGCAGGTCCTCCAGGAGCTCCTGCCGTCCCCAGAGCACGCCGATACCGGTCGGGCCGACCATCTTGTGGCCGGTGAAGGCCACGAAGTCGGCCTGCAGCGCCTGCACGTCGAGCACCATGTGCGGGGCGGCCTGCGAGGCGTCGATGCAGACCAGCGCGCCGACCTGCTGGGCCCGGCGGATGATCTTCTCGACCGGGTTGATCGTGCCCATGATGTTGGAGACCAGGGTGAAGGAGACGATCTTCGTCTTCTCCGTGATGATCTCGTCGATGTTGGACAGGTCGAGCCGGCCGTCGTCGGTGATGCCGAACCACTTCAGCTTGGCGCCGGTGCGCTGCGAGAGCAGCTGCCACGGCACGATGTTGGAGTGGTGCTCCATCTCCGTGGTGACGATCTCGGTGTCGTGGTCCACCCGGTAGGGCTCGTCGGCCCAGCCGAGCATGTTGGCCACGAGGTTCAGCGACTCGGAGGCGTTCTTGGTGAAGATCACCTCGTTGCGGCTGGGCGCGTTGATGAACGCGGCGACCTTGTCACGGGCGCCTTCGTACAGCGCCGTGGCCTCCTCCGCGATCGTGTACACGCCGCGGTGCACATTGGCGTTGTGCCGCTCGTAGTACTCGTTGAGCGCGTCGAGCACCTGGCGCGGCTTCTGCGAGGTCGCCGCACTGTCGAGGTAGACGATCTTCTTCCCGTCGTGGACCGTCCGATCCAGCAGGGGGAAGTCCTTGCGGATCGCCTCGGTGTCGAGGAGGCCCGGCAGCTGTGTCACGCGGAAGCGCCACCCTTCACATATGCCTCGTAGCCCTCGTTCTCCAGCTTGTCGGCGAGCTCGGCGCCGCCGGACTCGGCAATGCGGCCGTTGGCGAAGACGTGCACGAAGTCGGGCTTGATGTAGCGGAGGATCCGCGTGTAGTGCGTGATCAGCAGAGTGCCGACCTCGCCGGTCTCGCGGACCCGGTTGACGCCCTCGGAAACGATGCGCAGGGCGTCGACGTCCAGGCCGGAGTCGGTCTCGTCGAGGACCGCGACCTTCGGCTTGAGGAGCTCCAGCTGAAGGATCTCATGGCGCTTCTTCTCACCGCCGGAGAAGCCTTCGTTCACGTTGCGCTCGGCGAACGCCGGGTCCATGTGGAGCCGGCCCATCGTCTCCTTGACCTCCTTCACCCAGGTACGCAGCTTGGGCGCCTCGCCGCGGACGGCGGTGGCGGAGGTGCGCAGGAAGTTGGAGACGGAGACGCCGGGGATCTCGACCGGGTACTGCATCGCGAGGAACAGACCGGCGCGGGCGCGCTCGTCGACGGTCATCTCCAGGACGTCCTCGCCGTCCAGGGTCACCGAACCGCTGGTGATCGTGTACTTGGGGTGACCCGCGAGGGAGTACGCGAGGGTGGACTTGCCGGACCCGTTGGGGCCCATGATGGCGTGGGTCTCGCCCTGCTTCACGATCAGGTCGACGCCCTTGAGGATCTCCTTCGTGGCGTTGTCGGCCTCGACGGAGACGTGCAGGTCGCGGATTTCAAGCGTTGCCATGGGTGACTCAGGACTCCTGGGTGACGGAGACGAGCACATCGTCCCCTTCGATCTTGACGGGGTATACGGGGACGGGGCGCGTCGCGGGAAGGCCGGACGGCTTGCCGGTGCGGAGGTCGAAGCTGGAGCCGTGCAGCCAGCACTCGATCATGCAGTCCTCGACCTCGCCCTCGGACAGGGAGACGTTCGCGTGCGAGCAGATGTCGTTGATCGCGAACACCTCGCCCTCGGTACGGACGACGGACACCGGAATGCCGTCGAGCTCCACCCGCTTCGGGGTGTCGTCCTCCAGCTCGCTCAGCGCACAGGCTTTGACGAAGGCCATCAGACGGACGCCTTCAGCTCGGCCTCGATCTTGTCGAGCAGCCGCGCTTCGACGTCCGGCAGCCCGATCTGCTGGACCAGCTCGGCGAAGAAGCCGCGCACGACGAGCCGACGGGCCTCCTCGGCCGGGATGCCGCGGGACATCAGGTAGAAGAGCTGCTCGTCGTCGAACCGGCCGGTCGCGGAGGCGTGGCCGGCGCCGACGATCTCGCCGGTCTCGATCTCCAGGTTCGGTACCGAGTCGACCCGCGCGCCGTCGGTGAGGACGAGGTTGCGGTTCATCTCGTAGGTGTCGGTGCCCTCGGCCCTGGCCTGGATGAGGACGTCACCGATCCACACCGCGTGTGCGCCGTCGCCCTGGAGCGCGCCCTTGTAGGCGGCGTTGGACTTGCAGTGCGGGGTGTTGTGGTCGACCAGGAGACGGTGCTCCTGGTGCTGGCCCCGGTCGGTGAAGTACAGACCGAAGAGCTCGGCCTCGCCGCCGGTGCCCGCGTAGCTGACCCGCGGGTGGAGACGGACGAGGTCACCGCCGAAGGTGACAACGATCGACTTGAACGAGGCGTCCCGGCCGACCAGCGCGTTGTGCTGGCCGACGTGGACCGCGTGCTCGTCCCAGTCCTGCACGGAGACGACGGTGAGCTTCGCTCCGTCGCCGAGGACGTAGTCCACGTTGGCGGCGAGCACCGCGTCACCGGTGTGGTCGATGACGACGACGGCCTCGGCGAAGGCGCCCAGCTCGACGACCTGGTGGCCGTAGGCCACGCCGCCCTCGCCGTGCACCGCGATGCGGATCGGCTCGGTGAGCACGGCCTCCTTGGCGACCGTGACGACGGACGCCTGCTCGAAGGACGTGTACGCCTGGGCGGCGACGCGGTCCACCGGCGTGCCCGCCTTCCCGAGCCGGGAGTCGTCGCGGCCGACGGTCTCGACCGTGACGCCCTCGGGGGCCTCGATCGCGACCTTCACGGCGCCGCCGGTGGCGACGGCCGTGCCGTCGTGCAGTCCACGCAGCCGCTCCAGCGGCGTGAACCGCCACTCCTCCTCGCGACCGTGCGGGACAGGGAAGTCCGCGACGTCGAAGGACGGGGGCGCGCTCATGCGCGTGGCGACGGTCGACTCGGCGGCCACCGCGATGGACCCGGCGGTGGTGGATCCCGCCGGAAGGGGTCCCCCCGCTCGCGCGGAGCCGAGAGTGGGGGAGTTCTGAGCCTCAGCCATGGCTGTCGTAGTGCTCGCTTTCTCTGTCAGTGGTCGAGGAATTCGGTCGTCAGGCTGCGCTAGCCGACCGAACCCTCCATCTGCAGCTCGATCAGCCGGTTGAGCTCAAGGGCGTACTCCATCGGCAGCTCCTTCGCGATCGGCTCGACGAAGCCGCGCACGATCATCGCCATCGCCTCGAACTCCGTCAGGCCACGGCTCATCAGGTAGAAGAGCTGGTCCTCGGAGACCTTGGAGACGGTGGCCTCGTGCCCCATCGACACGTCGTCCTCGCGGACGTCGACGTACGGGTAGGTGTCGGAGCGCGAGATCGTGTCGACCAGCAGCGCGTCGCACAGGACGTTGGACTTCGCGCCCGGCGCGCCCTCGCCGATCTCGATCAGACCGCGGTAGGAGGTACGGCCGCCGCCTCGCGCCACCGACTTGGAGACGATGTTGGAGGAGGTGTTCGGCGCCATGTGGACCATCTTGGCGCCGGCGTCCTGGTGCTGGCCCTCGCCCGCGAAGGCGATGGACAGGGTCTCGCCCTTGGCGTGCTCGCCCATCAGGTAGACGGCCGGGTACTTCATGGTGACCTTGGAGCCGATGTTGCCGTCGACCCACTCCATGGTCGCGCCCTCGTAGGCCACGGCGCGCTTGGTGACCAGGTTGTAGACGTTGTTCGACCAGTTCTGGATCGTCGTGTAGCGGCAGCGGCCGCCCTTCTTCACGATGATCTCGACGACCGCGGAGTGCAGCGAGTCGGAGGAGTAGATCGGGGCGGTGCAGCCCTCGACGTAGTGGACGTAGGCGTCCTCGTCGACGATGATCAGCGTCCGCTCGAACTGGCCCATGTTCTCCGTGTTGATACGGAAGTAGGCCTGCAGCGGAATGTCGACGTGGACACCCTTGGGCACGTAGATGAACGAGCCGCCGGACCACACGGCCGAGTTCAGCGAGGCGAACTTGTTGTCGCCGACCGGGATGACGGTGCCGAAGTACTCCTTGAAGAGCTCCGGGTGCTCCTTCAGCGCGGTGTCGGTGTCGAGGAAGATGACGCCCTGCTCCTCCAGGTCCTCACGGATCTGGTGGTAGACGACCTCGGACTCGTACTGGGCGGCGACACCGGCGACCAGGCGCTGCTTCTCCGCCTCCGGGATGCCGAGCTTGTCGTAGGTGTTCTTGATGTCCTCGGGCAGGTCCTCCCAGGACTCCGCCTGCTTCTCCGTGGACCGCACGAAGTACTTGATGTTGTCGAAGTCGATGCCCGACAGGTCGGAGCCCCAGTTCGGCATGGGCTTCTTGTCGAAGAGCCTGAGGCCCTTGAGGCGCAGCTTCAGCATCCACTCGGGCTCGTTCTTCTTCCCCGAGATGTCGCGGACGACCTCCTCGGAGAGCCCGCGCTTGGCTGCGGCGCCTGCCGCGTCGGAGTCGGCCCAGCCGAATTCGTACGTGCCCAGACCCTCGAGCTCAGGGTGGGCAGTCTCCGTAGGGAGCGTCATGCGGGGTTCCTCCCGGCCGTGCTTGCAGATGCTGAATTGATGGTCTGTGGTGCTGAGTGGCCGCTGCGCGGAATGTACGTCGTGCACACACCGTCGCCGTGGGCGATGGTGGCCAGACGCTGCACATGCGTCCCGAGGAGGCTGGAGAAGAACTCCGTCTCCGCCTCGCACAGCTGCGGATACTGCTCGGCGACATGAGCGACCGGGCAGTGGTGCTGGCACAGCTGCTCGCCCTGCTGCGGGCCGGGCGCGCTACGCGCCGTAGCAGCGTACCCGTCGGCGGACAACGCCTTGGCCAACGCCTCCGTGCGCGCCTCGGGGTCGGCGGCCTCGATCGCCGAGCGGTAGGCCTCGGACTGGGCCGCGATCCTGGCCCGCGCGAAAGCGACGACCGCTTCGTCGCCCGAGGTCTCGGCGATCCAACGCAGGGCGTCCGCCGCGAGCTTGTCGTAGGACTGGTCGAAGGCGTCGCGCCCGCAGTCGGTCAGGGCGAACACCTTGGCCGGGCGGCCCCGGGTCCGCGCGCCGTACACCCGCTGCTCACGGGCCTCGACGACACCGTCGGAGACAAGGGCGTCGAGATGGCGACGGACGGCGGCCTGGGTGAGGCCGAGGCGCTTCGCCAGATCGGCGACCGTGGACGGGCCGTGGTCCAGGATGGACCGCGCGACCCGGTTGCGCGTCGAGCGCTCACCGGTCGCGAGTTCCTCCTGCGGAACCTCGCCAACGTTTTTCACAACGCCATTGTTGCGTAATTCATCGGGCCCTGACAACCACGGTCCGAAACGATCAACGGTGCGGTGCGTCACTTAGGGTTACCTAATTCGGCCCCGCGACACCGCCCCTTTCCGCCGCTGCCTAGACTTACCGGCCATGAAGAGCGAGTCCGTCGTACAGGTCAGGAACCTGGTGAAGCGGTACGGCCCCAAGACCGCTGTGGACGGCCTCGACCTGTGTGTACGCACCGGCACCGTCACCGCCGTCCTCGGCCCCAACGGCGCCGGCAAGACCACCACCATAGAAACCTGCGAGGGGTACCGCCGTCCGGATGGCGGGACGGTACGGGTCCTAGGCCTCGACCCGGTGGCCGACGCCGCGGAGCTCCGCCCCCGGATCGGTGTGATGCTCCAGTCAGGTGGTGTCTACTCCGGCGCACGCGCCGACGAGATGCTCCGCCACATGGCGAAGCTCCACGCCCACCCGCTGGACGTCGACGCCCTGATCGAGCGCCTCGGCCTCGGCAGCTGCGGCCGGACGACCTACCGCCGGCTCTCCGGCGGCCAGCAGCAGAGGCTCGCCCTGGCGATGGCCGTCGTCGGCCGCCCCGAGCTGGTCTTCCTGGACGAGCCGACCGCCGGCCTCGATCCGCAGGCCCGCCGCTCCACCTGGGACCTCGTGCGCGAGCTGCGCGCCGACGGCGTGTCGATCGTCCTCACCACCCACTTCATGGACGAGGCCGAGGAGCTCGCCGACGACGTCGCCGTCATCGACGCGGGCAAGGTCATCGCCCAGGGCAGTCCCGAGACGCTCTGCCGCGGCGGCGCCGAGAACACCCTGCGCTTCACCGGCCGCCCCGGTCTCGACCTGGGTTCCCTCCTGAAGGCCCTGCCCGACGGCTCGGAAGCGGCGGAGCTCACCCCGGGCACGTACCGCATCACCGGCGACGTCGACCCGCAGCTGCTGGCCACCGTCACCTCCTGGTGCGCGCAGCACGGAGTGATGCCGTCCGGCATCTCCGTGGAGCGTCACACCCTGGAGGACGTCTTCCTGGAACTGACCGGCAAGGAGCTGCGCGCATGAGCGCCGGTACGTACACCCCGCGGCCGGGCGCCGCCCCGCTCTCCCGCATGATCACCACGCAGACCGCGCTGGAGACGCGGATGCTGCTGCGCAACGGCGAGCAGCTGCTGCTGACCGTGATCATCCCGACGCTGCTGCTGGTGCTGTTCAGCGCGGTCGACATCGTGGACACCGGCGCGGGCAGGTCCGTCGACTTCCTGGCGCCCGGCATCCTCGCGCTCGCCGTGATGTCCACGGCCTTCACCGGCCAGGCCATCGCCACCGGTTTCGAGCGGCGGTACGGGGTACTCAAGCGGCTGGGCGCCTCGCCGCTGCCCCGCTGGGCACTGATGACCGCCAAGACGCTCTCCGTGCTGGTCACCGAGGTGTTGCAGGTGGTGCTGCTGACGGTGATCGCGTTCGCGCTGGGCTGGTCGCCGCACGGCAACGCCTTCGCCGTCCTGCTGCTGCTCGTGCTCGGCACCGCGGCCTTCTCCGGGCTCGGGCTGCTGATGGCCGGGACGCTGAAGGCGGAGGCGACGCTCGCCGCCGCCAATCTGGTCTTTCTGCTGCTGCTGGTCGGCGGCGGGGTCATCGTGCCGCTCGACAAGTTCCCGGACGCGGTGCAGTCGGCGCTGGGGCTGCTGCCGATCGCGGCCCTCTCGGACGGGCTGCGCGACGTGCTCCAGCACGGCGCGTCGCTGCCGTGGGGCGACCTCGGGATCCTCGCGGTGTGGGCGGTGCTCGGGCTGGGCGCGGCGGCGAGGTTCTTCCGCTGGGAGTGAACCCGCGAGCGCGCTCCGTCGGCGTTTCGGGGTAACTCGTCCCCCTCGTGAAAGCTTGCACAAGCCGCCGCCTACGATAGTGCGCGTGCCCAAGCTGACCCGAGCCGAAGTCGCTCAAGCCGTGCGGAACCCGCTCCTCTACATCGCCGAGCGATGGACTCCGTCCCCCCGCACGGTCCGCCGTGCGGCCATGTCCGCCGTCGTCATGGCCGTGCTCATCGTCGTGACCGGCGGCGCGGTGCGGCTGACCGGCTCCGGCCTCGGCTGCCCGACCTGGCCCAAGTGCACCGACGAGAGCCTCACGGCGACCAGCGAGATGGGCTTCCACGGCGCCATCGAGTTCGGCAACCGGATGCTGACCTACGTCCTGTGCGCCGCGGTCGGGTGGGCGATCATCGCCGTCCGGTCCGCCAAGCCCTGGCGGCGCAGCCTCACCCGGCTCGGCTGGACGCAGTTCTGGATCGTCATGGGCAACGCGGTGCTCGGCGGCATCGTGGTGCTGGTCGGCCTCAACCCGTACACCGTGGCGGCGCACTTCCTGCTCTCCACGGCGCTGCTCACCGTCGCGGTGGTGACCTGGCAGCGGGTCCGCGAGGGCGACGAGGCACCCCGGCCTCTGGTGGGCAAGGCGGTGTCGCAGCTGACCTGGCTGCTCGTGGTCGTGGCCGGGCTGCTGATCACGGTCGGCACGGTCGTCACGGGCGCCGGACGGCACGCGGGTGACTCCAGCGACGTCCACCGCATTCCGATCGACTGGAAGATGATCGCGCAGCTGCACGCCGATCTGGCCTGGGCCGTCGTGGCGCTGACCGTCGCCCTCTGGTTCGTGCTGAAGGCCGTGGACGCGCCGGCCGGCCCGCTCCACCGCACCCGTGACCTCTTCCTGGTGCTGATGGGTCAGGGCGTCATCGGTTACGTCCAGTACTTCACCGACACCCCGGAGATCCTCGTCGGCCTGCACATGTTCGGCTCGTGCCTGGTGTGGATCGCGGTCATGCGGGTGCTGCTGTCGCTGCGTGAGCGCCCGGTGGCCGTCGCCCCGGTGCCCGGCCCCGCCGTCGAGCGGCCGGAGCCGGCCGCGGCGGGCTGAACCCAGGGCGCCCGCCCTCATACGTCGATCGCCGGACCGGCCTGAACGCAGGCGGGTCCGGCGATCAACGTATGAGGGTCCGTTCGGTCAGGCCCTGTCGGACGGGCCGCCCAGCTGAATGCCGGCCATCCGCGTCCACTCGTACGGGCCGGTGCGGACCTTCGCCGCGAACTCTCCGTCGAAGGACTCGTGCATCGTGATCCCGGCCTTCTGAGTGGCACTCTCGGCGATCGCGTACGACGGGGCGACCAGATCACCCCAGCCGCCGTCCTCGCCCACGAGCACGATGCGGGTGCCCATCTGCCCGATGTAGGCAAGCTGCCCCTCCGCACCACCGTGCGCCTTGGAGAAGGCACCGATCTGCTTGGCCAGCTTCGCCGCCCTGCGCTCCGCGCGGGCCGCCTGCTTGCCGCTCTCCACCTGGGTCTCTGCCGTCTCTGCCATGGTCACGATGCTACCGATGGGTACACAAACGTGCGACGGGCGGGGCGCGTGGCCCAGGCCACGCACCCCGCCCGTCGGCAGGTGTCGGTGAAGCGGGACTACCTCAGGAAGGGGTCGACCGCCACGGCGACGAAGAGCAGCGAGACATAGGTGATCGACCAGTGGAACAGCCGCATCTCCTTGAGCTTCCCGCCGGTCACCCCGGCCTTGGCCCGGTTGAGCAGGCCGTGTGCCTCCCAGAGCCAGAAACCGCCGGTCAGCAACGCCACCGCCGTGTAGAACCAGCCGGTGTAGCCCAGCGGGGTCAGCAGCAGCGAGACGGCGACCATCACCCAGCTGTAGATGACGATCTGGCGGGCCACCACCCGGTTCGAGGCGATGACCGGGAGCATCGGGACGCCGACCCGGGCGTAGTCGTCCTTCACCTTCATGGACAGCGGCCAGTAGTGCGGCGGCGTCCAGAAGAAGATGACGGCGAAGAGGATGACCGCGGCCCAGGACATCGAATTGGTCACGGCGGACCAGCCGATGAGGACCGGCATGCAGCCCGCGATGCCGCCCCAGACGATGTTCTGCGAGGTGCGGCGCTTCAGCAGCATCGTGTAGACGACGACGTAGAAGAGCAGCGCACCGAGCGACAGCGCCGCCGACAGCCAGTTGACCAACAGTCCGAACCAGACTGTGGAGATCACCGCGAGGGCGATACCGAAGGCCAGGCACTCACGCGCGGTCACCATGCCGGTGACCAGCGGACGCTGCGACGTACGGTCCATCAACGCGTCGATGTCGCGGTCGATGTACATGTTCAGCGCGTTGGCGCCGCCTGCGGAGAGATATCCCCCGATGGTGGTGGTGAGAACGAGCCACAGATCGGGTACACCCTGAGCGGCCAGGAACATCACCGGAACAGTGGTGATCAGCAACAGCTCGATGATCCGAGGCTTGGTCAGCGCCACGAATGCCTTGACACGGGCCCCGAACGGGCGGTGGCCCTCCGGGCTGGGAGTCAAGGCGACCCCTGCGGGTCGGGACTCGACGGCCGTCACGCACACCCCTGACAGAGAAATCCCAGCAAGCTCCGGGCGTGAGGGCCCGGTAAAGACTTGCGCGAACCAGACCACTGTAGACGTTGGCGGACAGGCCACCCTTCGCGGGGGTGGGGTCGTGTTGAAGTGGCGCGGGAGCACGGCGTCCGGCCCATCGGAGCGACGCGGGAGCGGGTACGCGCGCGCTCGTCGGAGTGACGCCGGAGCGGGGTGACGGCACACGCGGAGAACGCCGATAAGGGGACAAGCCCATCGATGCGCATCAGTAGGAGGATGCGCTCATCGGAGGGCGCATCGGTAACAGGACGCGCTCATCGGAGGGCCCAGAAGTGAGCCGTTGCGCTCATACGGGAGGCGAAGTCCGCAGGCCGCCCGCACCCTGGAAAGCAGCCGGAAAATGCTTGTTCCGACGGGGGTAGGCTCGACAACGCCCGGTGCGGTCACCGTCACCGGTTTTCAAACAGTGGAGAGGAGCCCTGACTCAGGGTGAGCACCAAGCCGACCACCACAGATCTCCAGTGGACCGAATTGGACCAGCGGGCCGTGGACACTGTCCGCGTCCTTGCCGCCGACGCCGTACAGAAGGTCGGAAACGGCCACCCGGGCACGGCGATGAGCCTGGCTCCCGCCGCGTACACCCTCTTCCAGAAGGTGATGCGGCACGACCCCGCCGACGCGGAGTGGGCCGGTCGCGACCGGTTCGTGCTCTCCGCGGGTCACAGCAGCCTGACCCTCTACATCCAGCTCTACCTGGCCGGCTACGGCCTGGAGCTCGATGACCTCAAGGCTTTCCGCACCTGGGGCTCGAAGACCCCCGGTCACCCGGAGTACGGCCACACCGCCGGCGTCGAGACGACCACGGGCCCGCTGGGCCAGGGTGTCGCCAACGGTGTCGGCATGGCGATGGCCGCCCGGTACGAGCGCGGTCTGTTCGACCCGGAGGCGGCCCCCGGCACCTCCCCGTTCGACCACATGATCTGGGTCGTCGCCGGTGACGGCTGCCTCCAGGAGGGCATCTCGGCGGAGGCGTCCTCGCTGGCCGGCCACCAGAAGCTGGGCAACCTGGTCCTGCTGTGGGACGACAACCACATCTCCATCGAGGGCGACACGGAGACCGCGGTCTCCGAGGACACCGTGAAGCGGTACGAGGCGTACGGCTGGCACGTCCAGCGCGTCGACCAGCTGCCCAACGGCGACCTGGACCCGGCGGGTCTGTACGAGGCGTTGCAGGCCGCCAAGGCCGAGACCGAGCGGCCCTCGTTCATCGCGGCCCGCTCGATCATCGCCTGGCCCGCCCCGAACGCCCAGAACACCGAGGCCTCGCACGGCTCGGCGCTCGGTGACGAAGAGGTCGCCGCGACGAAGAGGGTCCTCGGCTTCGACCCGGAGAAGTCCTTCGAGGTCTCCGACGAAGTCATCTCGCACACCCGTGAGGCGCTGGACCGCGGCCGCGAGGCCAAGGCCGAGTGGGAGAAGTCCCTCGCCGCCTGGCGCACCGCCAACCCGGAGCGCGCCGCCGAGTTCGACCGGATCTCCGCGGGCGAGCTGCCCACGGGCTGGGAGGACAAGCTTCCGGTCTTCGAGCCGGGCAAGAGCGTCGCCACCCGTGCCGCCTCCGGCAAGGTGCTCCAGTCGCTCGGCGAGGTCATCCCCGAACTGTGGGGCGGCTCCGCCGACCTGGCGGGCTCGAACAACACGACGATCGACAAGTCCTCGTCGTTCCTCCCGGCGGGCAACCCGCTGCCCGGCGCGGACCCGTACGGCCGCACGATCCACTTCGGTATCCGCGAGCACGCCATGGCCGCGGCCATGAACGGCATCGCGCTGCACGGCCACACCCGGATCTACGGCGGCACGTTCCTGGTGTTCTCCGACTACATGCGCAACGCCGTGCGGCTGTCCGCGTTGATGCACCTGCCGGTGACGTACGTGTGGACGCACGACTCGATCGGTCTCGGCGAGGACGGCCCGACCCACCAGCCGGTGGAGCACCTGGCCTCGCTGCGCGCCATCCCGGGCCTGAACATCGTCCGCCCGGCCGACGCCAACGAGACCTCCATCGCCTGGCGCGAGATCCTGCGCCGCTACACCAAGGTGTTCGGCAAGGGGGCCCCGCACGGTCTGGCGCTGACCCGCCAGGGCGTACCGACGTACGAGGCGAACGAGGACGCGGCCAAGGGCGGCTACGTGCTCTTCGAGGCCGAAAGGTCCGATGGGCAGAACGCGGCGCCGCAGGTCCTCCTGATCGGCACGGGCTCCGAGGTACACCTCGCCGTCGAGGCGCGCGAGGAGCTGCAGGCGGCCGGCATCCCGACCCGGGTGGTGTCGATGCCGTCGGTCGAGTGGTTCGAGGAGCAGGACCAGGCCTACAAGGACAGCGTTCTGCCGCCGTCCGTGCAGGCCCGGGTCGCGGTCGAGGCCGGTATCGGTCTGACCTGGCACCGGTACGTGGGAGACGCCGGCCGGATCGTCTCGCTGGAGCACTTCGGTGCCTCGGCCGACGCCAAGGTCCTCTTCCGTGAGTTCGGCTTCACCGGCGAGCACGTCGCCGCCGCAGCGCGGGAATCTCTCGCCGCCGCCACGCGCTGACGCCGTTATACGACTAGTAGGAGATGCAATTCTCATGACAGACGCACTCAAGCGCCTCTCCGACGAGGGCGTGGCGATCTGGCTCGATGACCTGTCGCGCAAGCGGATCACCTCGGGCAACCTCGCCGAGCTGATCGACGAGCAGCACGTCGTGGGCGTCACCACCAACCCGTCGATCTTCCAGAAGGCGATCTCGCACGGCGACGGCTACGAGCAGCAGCTCACCGACCTCGCCACCCGCAAGGTCACGGTCGACGAGGCCATCCGCATGATCACGACGGCCGATGTGCGGGACGCGGCGGACATCCTGCGTCCGGTCTTCGACGCCACCGACGGCCAGGACGGCCGGGTCTCCATCGAGGTCGACCCGCGTCTGGCGCACCGCACCGCCGCCACCGTCGCCGAGGCCAAGCAGCTGGCGTGGTTGGTGGACCGGCCCAACACGCTCATCAAGATCCCGGCGACGAAGGCCGGTCTCCCGGCGATCACCGAGGTCATCGGCAAGGGCATCAGCGTCAATGTCACGCTGATCTTCTCGCTGGAGCGCTACCGCGAGGTCATGGACGCCTACCTGGCGGGTCTGGAGAAGGCGAAGGCCGCGGGCCTGGACCTCTCCAAGATCCACTCGGTGGCCTCCTTCTTCGTGTCCCGCGTGGACACCGAGATCGACAAGCGTCTCGACGCGATCGGCACCGACGAGGCCAAGGCACTCAAGGGCAAGGCGGCGCTCGCCAACGCCCGTCTCGCCTACCAGGCGTACGAGGAGGTCTTCGGCTCGGAGCGCTGGGCCGCCCTGGACAAGGCGCAGGCCAACAAGCAGCGTCCGCTGTGGGCCTCGACCGGTGTCAAGGACCCCGCGTACAAGGACACCCTGTACGTCGACGACCTGGTCGCCCCCGGCACGGTGAACACCATGCCCGAGGCCACTCTGGACGCCACGGCGGACCACGGGCAGATCATCGGCAACACCATCGCCGGCACCTACGAGCAGGCCCGTGCCGAGCTCGACGCGGTCGCGAAGCTCGGGATCTCCTACGACGACGTCGTCCAGCTTCTTGAGGACGAGGGCGTCGAGAAGTTCGAGGCGTCCTGGATCGACCTGCTCAACTCGACCGAGGCGGAGCTCAAGCGCCTCGCCCCTTCGGAGGGCTGACCACATTGTCTGGTGTTCCCGGAGCCAACCCGCTTCGTGACCCCCAGGACCGACGGCTCCCGCGCATCGCGGGACCGTCGGGTCTGGTGATCTTTGGCGTCACGGGCGATTTGTCCCGTAAAAAGCTGATGCCTGCCGTCTACGACCTGGCCAACCGCGGCCTGCTGCCGCCGGGCTTCTCACTCATCGGCTTCGCACGCCGCGAGTGGCACGACGAGGACTTCGCACAGGAGGTCCACGACGCCGTCAAGCAACACGCGCGTACCCCGTTCCGCGAAGAGGTCTGGCAGCAGCTCATCCAGGGGATGCGCTTCGTCCAGGGCAACTTCGACGACGACGACGCCTTCGAGACCCTGAAGGCCACGATCCAGGACCTCGACAAGGCACAGGGCACGGGCGGCAACTTCGCCTTCTACCTCTCCGTGCCGCCGAAGTTCTTCCCCAAGGTCGTCCAGCAGCTCAAGAAGCACGGGCTCGCCGACCAGAAGGAGGGTTCCTGGCGGCGTGCCGTCATCGAGAAGCCCTTCGGCCACGATCTGAAGAGCGCGCAGGAGCTCAACCAGATCGTCCACGACGTGTTCCCGCCCAACGAGGTCTTCCGGATCGACCACTACCTGGGCAAGGAGACGGTCCAGAACATCCTGGCGCTGCGGTTCGCCAACACGATGTTCGAGCCGATCTGGAACAGGTCGTACGTCGACCACGTCCAGATCACGATGGCCGAGGACATCGGCATCGGCGGCCGGGCCGGCTACTACGACGGCATCGGCGCCGCCCGTGACGTCATCCAGAACCACCTGCTCCAGTTGCTGGCGCTGACGGCAATGGAGGAGCCCGGCTCCTTCCACCCGAAGGCCCTGGTCGCCGAGAAGCTCAAGGTGCTCACGGCGGTGGAGCTGCCGGAGGACCTGGGCAAGCACACGGTGCGCGGCCAGTACGCGCACGCGTGGCAGGGCGGCGAGGAGGTCCCCGGCTATCTGGAGGAGGACGGCATCGACCCCAAGTCGACGACCGACACCTTCGCCGCGATCAAGCTGACGATCAACAACCGCCGCTGGGCGGGCGTGCCGTTCTACCTGCGGACCGGAAAGCGGCTCGGCCGCCGGGTCACGGAGATCGCGGTCGTCTTCAAGCGCGCCCCGTATCTGCCCTTCGAGTCCGGCGCCACGGAGGAGCTGGGCGGCAACGCCCTGGTCATCCGGGTCCAGCCGGACGAGGGCGTGACCGTGCGGTTCGGCTCCAAGGTGCCCGGCACTTCGATGGAGGTGCGGGACGTCACGATGGACTTCGCGTACGGCGAGTCCTTCACGGAGTCCAGCCCGGAGGCGTACGAGCGGCTCATCCTCGATGTGCTGCTCGGCGACGCCAACCTCTTCCCGCGGCACCAGGAGGTCGAACTCTCCTGGAACATCCTCGACCCGATCGAGGAGTACTGGGACAAGCACGGCAAGCCCGCGCAGTACCCGGCGGGCACCTGGGGCCCGGCCGAGGCGGACGAGATGCTTGCACGAGACGGACGGAGCTGGCGCCGGCCATGAAGATCGATCTGACGGAAACCACTTCCAGCAAGATCAACCAGGCGCTGGTGTCGGCCCGCCGCGCCATCGGCACCCCGGCCATCGGCATGGTGCTGACCCTGGTCATCGTCACCGACGAGGAGAACGCGTACGACGCGCTCAAATCGGCCGGTGACGCCTCGCGCGAGCACCCCTCACGGATCATCGCGGTGATCAAGCGGGTCAGCCGCTCGCCGCGCAGCCGCCGGGACGCCCGGCTCGACGCCGAGGTGCGGGTCGGCTCCGACGCGGGCACCGGCGAGACCGTCGTGCTGCGCCTCCACGGCGAGCTGGCCAACCACGCCCAGTCGGTGGTCCTGCCGCTGCTGCTGCCGGACGCCCCGGTCGTGGTCTGGTGGCCCGAGGACGCGCCCGACGACCCGGCGAAGGACCCACTGGGCGCGCTCGCCCAGCGCCGGATCACGGACGCGTACTCCTCGGCGCACCCGGGTGACGAACTCGCGGTGCGCGCCCGGTCCTACACCCCGGGCGACACCGATCTGGCCTGGACCCGCATCACGCCGTGGCGCTCGATGCTGGCGGCCGCGCTCGACCAGCAGCAGGTCGAGGTGGTCTCGGCGACGGTCGAGGGCGAGTCGGAGAACCCGAGCTGTGAGCTGCTCGCCATGTGGCTCGCGGACCGGCTCCAGGTTCCGGTGGCGCGCACCCTGTCCGACGGCCCCGGTCTGACGGCCGTGCGGATGGAGACCAAGAACGGCGTCATCGTCCTGGACCGGCCGGACGGTTCGCTGGCCACGCTCTCGATGCAGGGCCAGCCGGACCGTGCGGTGGCCCTCAAGCGGCGGGAAACGGCCGAACTGCTCGCCGAGGAGCTGCGCCGCCTGGACCCGGACAACACCTATGCGGCGACGGTGAAGTTCGGTGTGGAGAAGCTCGCCGGGCCGGAGCAGAAGCCGTCCGAGCCCGCTCCCGCCGCTGCCCCGGCCGCCGCGAAGAAGACCGCGGCCAAGAAGGCGGCGGCGAAGTGAGTGCCCCTCAGCTTGTCGTGCACCGCGACAAGGAGCTGATGGCACAGGCCGCCGCGGCCCGGCTGATCACGAAGATCGTGGACGCCCAGGCCGCGCGCGGCTACGCCTCGGTGGTCCTCACCGGCGGGCGCAACGGCAACGGCCTGCTGGCCGCCCTCGCCGACGCGCCCGCCCGGGACGCGATCGACTGGTCGCGGCTCGACCTGTGGTGGGGCGACGAGCGGTTCCTGCCGGAGGGCGATCCGGAGCGCAATGTCACGCAGGCCCGCGAGGCCCTGCTGGACTCGGTGCCGCTCACCCCGTCACGGGTGCACGCGATGCCCGCCTCGGACGGTCCCTGCGGCAGTGACGCCGACGCGGCGGCGGCCTCGTACGCCGCTGAACTGGCCGCGGCGGCGGGCCCCGAGGACCACGGTCCGGTGCCGACGTTCGACGTCCTGATGCTGGGCGTCGGCCCGGACACGCATGTCGCTTCGCTCTTCCCGGAGCTGCCCGCGGTACGGGAGACCGAGCGCACAGTCGTCGGTGTGCACGGCGCCCCCAAGCCGCCGCCCACCCGCGTCTCGCTCACACTGCCCGCGATCCGGGCGGCGCGCGAGGTGTGGCTGCTCGCCGCGGGTGAGGACAAGGCGGAGGCCGCGGAGATCGCGCTCTCGGGCGCCGGGGAGATCCAGGCCCCGGCGGCCGGTGCGTACGGACGCAGCCGCACCCTGTGGCTGATGGACGCGGCGGCGGCCTCGCGGCTGCCGCGCGCGCTGTATCCGCCGGCCTCTTCCTGAGAGCCTGTCGGGCGGCCTCTGATCGGGCGGCCACGCCCTGGCACGCACTCCCCCAAGGCCTCAAGGGCCAGGGGGGACCCCCTCCCGCGT
>NZ_JBEYTM010000052.1:0-57821 GCF_040643055.1 Streptomyces sp. NPDC047515 | reverse complement strand
CCGACGAACAGAAAGAACCACCGACCGGAACCGTGGAACCCGGCGCCCACCCGATGTGACGATCGGGCCCTCCGCTTGCCCGCACACTCTCCACAGCGACGCATCAGCCGCCAACCAAAGCTGACGACCAATCACGAAAGATCGAGGCTAATCTGCGGGTCACGGGGAGTTGCCCTACGGGCCTTCTGGCGCGGCACACCCCGGGCATTCGACGACGCACCTTGCCGGAACGGCTACCATCGACAGCATCGGCGTGCTCGTCAGAGATACTGCCCGAAGAGCGCCTCGACCGCGCTCTTGTCGTAGCCGTCTTCGCCACGCCATTCCCCTACGAGTCTCCAGTCGCCTCTGGTCCCCACCGTGAGGTCCCTCCGGCGGCGGCGGAGCACGCCGGCGCCGGCGAGGATCTCGATGAGCTGAACCCTTTCGTCCTTCGTGGAGGTGATCACGGGGGCCAGGTTCTTCACCAATGCACCCGGGTGGTCGGTGGGCCGGCTTTTTTCGATGACCTCCAGCAACGCGGCGAGTATCGCGATGTCCTCGGGGGTCGGATCAGGGATATTCGACTTCGACAACTGCTCAAGGTCGAACCATATATATTCAAGGTGATCGTGCCGGATGCCACCCCACTTGATTCGCTCAAAATTCAGCACGTTGAGGTCTACGGCTTCGTACGCCTCGTGGCCGACGATTTCGACGGCGCAGTCCCGGCATGCGCCACAGGAGTAACTGGTGTGGATCACCTTTCCGCCAGCGCCCAAGAGCTGCCCGACCACCGCGGGGGCGTATGAGTGTGCTGCCACCTGTTCGGCGATGACATACGATGCCAAGCCCGACCGCCAGTCCAGCCGACGCTGCGAAAGGCTGCTGAGGAACGCGCGTGCGGCCTTCTCCACCGGAACGCTCAGAAGCGATTCCCTGATCTGCCGTACACACACATCATGTGTTGTCGCCACCGGGTCGAACATCAGGCCCATTGACTTCGCATATTCGAAGTCCGCCGGGTCGATGCGACGAGCAGAACGGTCGATCCAGCCATTCTTCCAATGGGTTCGGAAAAGGATCTGCTTCGCGCGCTTGTCCATTGGTGCCCTCTCGTCTGAAACTCAAGCATCCATCAAATTCAGGCGCAGTCCGATTTCCCGTTGAATTGGATTCGATCCTATCCCGATCCAGGGAAGCTCTGCGGTGCTCACCGAAGGATTTCCGGGGCACGGTAAGGGAGCTGCGAATCTCCGCCGGCCGGTTGGCCGTCACAACTTCGGCGTGTGCGACAGCCGTTCCTCGGTCATTGCTGCGAGTTCTCCGGATCTTGCCGCGACTGGTCGAGAAGCTGGTCGATGGCTGCCTTCGCCTCCATCAACGACGCGCCGGTCGCCTTCCGCCAGGTGTTGATCGCCTGGATACGGTCGCCCGAGCGGACGTGGGCAACGGCCAGCCGCGCGTGGAGGGGCTGGCCCGGCAGCCGGGCGGGAACGGGTCGGCCGCGTGGCTCGCCGCAGCGACCGCTTGGGTCGAGATCGTCGAGTGAGGAGTGCAGTCCATCGATCGCTGCCCGCACTGTCGGCCGTGCGGTGCGGACCGCCACCAGCTCCCAGCGGACGTCCGTCTGCTCGGACCAGTCCTCGTCCAGTCCGATGCCCAACAGCCCTGGATCGTCGATCAGTTGGCAGACGTTGTAGACAAGATCGTGCTGCATCTGCCGCACCACGTCCGTCAGATCGTCCGGATCCACACCGCATGCCAGGATCCGTTGCAGCGCCGCAGCCGATGCGCTGCCAGGAACGTTGTCCTGCCCGTGACCTCGTAGCCAGGACTCGATCCACGACGGGTAGCCGTCGGTGTAGGCATCCTCGTCGAGAGTCATGTTCCACATGGCGGTGAGGAACGACTGGCGTGCCTGCGTCGGCCAGTCATCAGGATGGGGATTTTCGTCTTCGGCCATGCGCCAACACTGCCATCCGTTGGTGAGGGTGTTGCCGGCGGGATGGCCGGGTTGCGCCATCGCTGCCCGCTTCCTTCCCGCTGTCACCCGGAACTGCGGCTGCCGGATCGTACGAGGGCTTCCGGGCGGAGGATGTCGTCGAGGTCGGCCTGTGTGAGGAGTCCCTGTGCCAGGACGATGTCGGCGACGGTGCGGCCGGTGACGAGCGCTTCCTGTGCGGCGGCGCCGGCCTGGGCGTAGCCGATGTGCGGGTTGAGGGCGGTGACGATGCCGATGGTGTTCTCCACCGTGGCCCGGAGGTGGTCGCGGTTGGCGGTGATGCCGCGGACGCAGCGTTCCGCCAGGGTCAGGCATCCGGCGCGCAGTTGGGTGAGGCTTTCGAACAGGCAGTGGGCGATGACCGGTTCGAAGGCGTTGAGTTGGAGCTGTCCGGCTTCTGCGGCGAAGGTGATGGTGACGTCGTTGCCGACGACTTTGAAGGCGATCTGGTTGACCACCTCGGGGATCACCGGGTTGACCTTGCCCGGCATGATGCTGGATCCGGCCTGTACCGGGGGGAGGTTGATCTCGGCGAATCCCGCCCGGGGGCCGGATGAGAGCAGGCGCAGGTCGTTGCAGGTCTTGGAGAGTTTGACCGCGATGCGCTTGAGGACTCCGGAGAGTTGGACGAACGCTCCGACGTCCTGGGTGGCTTCGACCAGGTCGGACGCGGTGCTGAGCGGGATGCCGGCGATGTCGGACAGGTACGCGCAGGCCAGTTCGGCATAGCGTGGAGGGGAGTTGAGGCCGGTACCGATCGCCGTACCGCCCAGGTTGATCTCACGGATCAGTCCGCAGGCCTCGGCGAGACGCTGCTCGTCCTCTTCCAGCATCACCGCATAGGTGCCGAACTCCTGTCCGAGCGTCATCGGTACCGCGTCCTGAAGCTGGGTACGGCCCGTTTTGATCACGTCCGCGAACTCGTCGGCCTTGGTCTCGAAGGCGTGCCGCAGGGTCGCCATGGCCTCCTTGAGCCGGTGGGCGGTCAGGTGAAGGGCCACTTTGAGGGCCGTGGGGTAGGCGTCGTTGGTGCTCTGCCCGGCGTTGACATCGTCCAGCGGGTGCAGATGGCGGTAGTTGCCACGTGGTCGGCCGAGGTGCTCCAAGGCGCGGTTGGCGATGACTTCGTTGGCGTTCATGTTGGTCGAGGTGCCCGCCCCGCCCTGGATGACGTCCACGACGAACTGGTCGTGCAGCTTGCCGGAGCGGATTTCTTCGCAGGCGGCGACGATCGCGTCGGCCTTGTGGGCATCGAGGTGCCCCAGGTCCTGAACCCGACGTTCCGGCGGCATCGGGCCGCCAAGCTATGCAGGTCGCAGAACGAGTGCGTCTTCGCCACCAAGCACAACCCGAACGCCGAGATGCGCTCGTAGTTCCTGGCCCTGCGCGTCCGTCCGGCCAACCGCACCATCCGCCGGGCCGCCGACGGTTCCCTGCCCGAGTGCTGGCTGCTGGTGGAGTGGCCTCCCGACTCGGCCGAGCCGACCGAATACTTGCTCTCGACGCTGCCCGCCGACATCCCGCTCCGCGAGCTGGTGCGAATCGCCAAGATCCGATGGAGAGTTGAGCACGACTACCGCGAACTCAAGGACGGCCTCGGCCTGGACCACTTCGAGGGCCGTAACTACCTCGGCTGGCGCCGCCACGTCACCCTCGCCTCACTCGCCCAGGCATTCTGCACCCTGCTGCGGCTCGACCCGAAAGCCCCTGCGCCGGCCTGACCCTATACACGGTCCTCCGCGAACTCCAGACCCTCCTGGCCACCTTGACCGGCGCCTGCTCGATATGCGGCCAACTCACCCCAGAACCCGAACCACATCCCAGAACCCAACAAAGCCCTACTAGAAGTCCCGCTCCAACTCGAACCAGGACAGGGCGAGGTCCACCGCGATGTCCACCGGTGCGCTCGCGGCGAGTTGTACGACCGCCTCAGCGGCATCCTCACGTTCTGTCGTCTCGACAGCCGGCAGCACGTTGACAGCTCGGACGAAGGCGCGGATTGCCGCCTCGGCGCCACGGAGGGAAGGCGAGGCGACCATGCCGGCTTCGGCGGCACGGTATTCCTTGACAGCGACGCGTGCAGCCTTCGCCGGCCACCCGGAGAACGGAAGGCCGTATTCCGTGGCGAACCATTCCGGCGATCGCAGCTGTTTCGCCGAGGCGAACTCCCACTGCCGCCCCGCCGTCCGGGTGAGGCTGCGGATCTCGGTGCGCAGCCGCTTGCCGGTGGCTTCGTCGATGTTCCAGCCGATGAAGGTGGTGAGGTCCGGCCAGGCGCCCAGGGATGGCAGGGGGGACAGATCGGGGCAGTACCGCAGTTCCAGTCCCACCAGATCGTTGAAGCGTGCCAGCGCTTCTAGGCCGGTGAGCTGGCCCTGCAGTGAAACATGCCGTGTTCGGGGAAATTGCAGCAGGCTGGTGCAGTCGAATGCCTGCCGCAACGGTTCGACAGTGACACTGACCGAGGTGGCGGCGGCCAGGGTGGGGAAGTTCGGCAAGCTGAGCGGATCGTCTCGCCGTGATGGCTTGGTCGTGGGGCAGAACCTCAGCCGTGGGCAGAGCGCGTCTGCGGCCAGCTTCGGTTTGAGCAGTGAGAGGTCGCCGACTGCCACGAAGCTGGAGCAGTCGTTCGGCAGGACGATGTCCAGGCCGACCGCGTGCAGGTCGACCCTTAGTTCCCTGATCCGGGCCCGGCCGGCGTCAACTTCTGCGGCGGCCTGCGGTATCCATGTCACGGACTCGACGGGGCGTTTCATCGACCAGGCGAAGAAGCCGACGTCGTTCCCCCGGTAGGTCAGGTAGCGCGGCCAGAAGGCGTCCCCGTCGAACGCGGACCAGTTGATCGTGTCGTCGGCCAGGACGACGAGGTCGGGTCGCGGGCCGCCGGCGTCGGCCGGTCCGATCGTCAGGCTGCCGACGCCCGGTTCTCGGACGATCGTGTGGCTCGCGGGTCCGGTGAGCGACAGGGTGACGGATTCGGTGTTCCTCATCGCGCCATGGTGACAGAAGCCCTCAGCCCGGATCCACCGGCTGACGTCTGTTCTGTGGACAACTTCTCCGGGAACGAGGAAGAGCCTTGCGACCTGCGATGATGGGAGTTTTTGAGGCTTCCAGCACGCACGATGACAAGGCTCTTCCGAGATGCAATCTTCCCATGCCGCCGTCCATGTCTCCGCACTCTTCGACGAGCCGGATCTGATCGCGGATGCGGGGCTGCTTCCGCTGGTCGCGCTCGCCGAACGGGCCGGCCTGCCCGCTCTGGCCGCCCAGGTCCGCATCGAGGCGGCCGACAACAGTGGACGAGCACAGCTTCGCCGTCGTGGACAGGGCCGGCCGCAGCACCCCGCACCGGTTTGCCCTCGGCACCTTCGCCACCGGTGGACCCGGTCGGCGCCCGGTGCCGACCGGGAGGCCAGCTCCCAGCCCTCACCGAAGGTGACGCCGAGGTCGTCCAAGAGGTCCGGCCGAAGCGCACCAGCGGGTCGGCGTACGCGCGGCGCAGCATCGCGGCCGGATCGTCGGCGGGCATCTCGGTGGCCGGGGCGGTGTCACAGCCCGGGGTCCGCCCGGACCGATGCCGCCGCCTCCGCTCACGCCCGGCGGTCGAGCGGCGCCGAGTCCTCGTGGCGCGCCAGTACCGCGACCTCATGGCCGAAGCCCACCACTCGACGTCGGGGTCAGAGCGTGAACCGGCAGCGGGAACACCAGTGGTGGGCCCGTCTGCTCCCGCCGGCCAGATCCCACACGCGTACCGTCCCGCCGATGCGGCCGGCTCTTCTCGCTGGCCGCTGCGGGAGGGTGCAGTCTAGGAGCATGAGCGTGCTTGGGCGGCGCTTTGCCGGCATGAGGCAGCCGTGGCAGTCGTTGGTGATCCCGGTCGCGCTCATCGTGGTGATCACGGTTGCGGATGCCGTGATCCCGGTCGACATTGTCCTCAGTCCGCTGCTGGTGATTGCGCCCGCGATCGCCGCGTGGTTCGGCGCCGGGCGTTGGACGACGGGCGGTATCGGGGCTCTGGCGGTGGTGGCCCAGGGGTTCATCGGCTGGCGCTTCGGTGTGCTCACCTCGCGGAACTCGCTGATGCAGGCTCTCTCCATAGCGTTGCTTTCGGCGCTGGTCGTGCTCATCTGTGTGGTGCGTGATCGGCGCAGCCGCGAGCTGGCCCAGGTACGGTCGGTGGCCGAGGCCGCTCAGCACGTCCTGCTGTGGCCGTTGCCGAGCAGGCTCGGCCCGCTGCAGCTCGCCTGCCTCTACCTGGCCGCCGAGGACCAGGCCGTGATCGGCGGCGACCTGTACGCCGCGGCCCGCACCGACAGCGCGGCCCGGGTGATGATCGGTGACGTGCGGGGCAAGGGCCTGCCCGCCATCGGTGAGGCTGCCCTCCTGCTCGGCGCGTTCCGCGAGACCGCCCACGAGCACGCCGCCCTGCCCGATCTGGCCGCCGCCCTGGAGCGGAGCGTTGCGCGCCACCTGGCCGACTTTGCGCCGGAGGACGAGGCCGGGGAACGCTTCGTCACCGCCCTTCTGCTGGAGATCCCCGACGAGGAGCCCGTCATCCGGATGACCAGCTGCGGCCACCCGGCGCCCTTGCTGCTCGGTCCGGGCAACGCGGTGACCGTCCCGGACCTGCGCCCCGCACCCCCGCTGGGTGTCGGCATGACGGACCCCGGTGACTACACCCTTGACGTGCTGCCCTTCGGTCCCGGGTACACCCTGCTCCTCTACACCGACGGTGTCATCGAGGCCCGTGATCACGACGGCACCTTCTACCCGTTCGCGGAACGCGCCGTCCAGTGGACCGACAGCCCTCCCGAGGCCCTGTTGCACCACATCGAGCGCGACCTGGTCGCCTACACCGGCGGAGGCCTCGACGATGACGTCGCCCTCATCGCCATCCGCCGCGCGCCCACCGGACACCCCAGCTAGCGCCGGGGGAGAGATTGAGCCTTCGCCATCTTCGAACGTGCTGGTCAGAGGCCCTGGCGTGGCGCTCGGCCGGGGTGCTCGTGCTGGTGGTGGGCGGGAGTCTGCGGTCTTGATCGTCCGTCACCGGCTGGCTTCGTGATTCGTCAGGACGGGCAGAGCGCGCAGAAGGGCGGTAGCGCGGGCTGGGTCGGTGCGGAGCCTGGTGAGATCCTCACCAGGCTCCGCAGAGTTTGACCGATGGGAGGTTGTCTCAGCGAAGTCCGACCGGACCTGAGATGTCGCCATCGGCTGACATGATGCCGGGCATGGTGAGAACACTGCGCATCGAGGGCTTTTCCGTGACCGGCCGGCCGATCTCCACGCCGACCACCAAGTTCGGCGGCCAACCCGTGTGGCTGACAGGCCCGCAGTGGCCGATCAGTGCGGCATGGGACCGGCCGATGCGGTTCGTCGGCCAGATCGAGTTGGGTCCGGTGCTCGGAGCGGCCGACCAGGGCAAGATGGCTTACGTCTTCGTGACCCACGCCGATCACGGAGAAGACGACTTCTTCGACCCCGACGTCATCGACCCCGACGGCGGCGAGAACGCGGTGATCGTGCAGCCAGGCGGGGACTACGCCGGCCCTGTGCGCCCGCTGGCAACCGGCCCCGGGATCTACAGCCGCGACGGGTCGCCGGTGGAGTTCACCGTCGGCCTCCGCCCGGTCGGCGAGCCCGATCCCATGACGGATGAGGAACTCGAAGCCCTGCCCGCTGCCGACCGGGACCGTTACGTCGAGCGGATCGACGGCGCCAAGATCGGCGGAACACCCTCGTTCTTCCAGGGCGACGAGTGGCCGGACGGCGGCCCCTGGCTGCTGCTGCTGCAGCTGGACTCGAACTGGATGCCGTTCCATCTCAACCTCGGCTCGTCGCCGAGGGTGTTCGCCTTCGTGTCCGAGGACGGCGCCCAGGGCAAGCTGCTCGTCCAGGACTCCTGAGCCGAACAGGACCCCGGCCGTCAGGGCCGACATCGCTCACGTGGCTTGCACCCGATCCGACCAAGACGCAGAGAACGCCTGATGAAGCGGGCCGGGGCGGTTTCTCTGGTTCCTCCGCTCCACCGCCCTTGCGCCGCTTACCATCCGGTTCATGGTGAAGTCCGAGATCGCAGAGCGAATCGCCGCGCGGCGCGCGGAACTGGACGAACTGGAAGAACAGCTGGCCAAGCAGCTTGATCAGGCGCGGGCCGAGCGCGACGAGCTCGCCATCGCCGAGCGGGTCTAGCAGCGGATGGCCGAGCAGCTCGCCGCCGAGCCGGCGACCGCGCAGGTCGCGGGCCATGCGGTGCTGCTGATCCCGCACCGAGGGCCCGGCGTGACCGAAGATACGCTGCCGCCGGAGTACCAGCGCTTCCTCGCGATCGTGTGCCAGGCCGGGGCGCCGGTGACGGTCAAGCAGGTCGGCGCGGTTCTGGGGCTGGAGGTGGCGGTGCGGGGCAAGCTGGAGCCGCTGCGCGGGAAGCTGTCCAAGCTCGCCGGGCGGGGCTGGCTGCGCAAGCTGCCCGACGGCCGCTTCACCACACGCCCGTGACCAGGCCGGCCGCGCGCATCAGCGCGTAACTTGGGCGCCCCCGACGGTCGTTGAGATTGTATGACGAATAACAACGAGCCCGCCGAGGGCGTCTCCCTTGTCTACCAGTGCAAGTTGAACCTGTCCACGAGCACCCTGGTCTACCTCGCTGACCTGCTGCGATCCCGCCTGAAAGCGATACGTTCCCCGTTCAGGCCGCTGCCGCCGGGCCGCATCGCTGTGCTCGTACTGGCCATGCTGCGGCACGACCAACGCCTCCTCGACCTCGCCGGCGGCAACGGCGTGCCGGAGTCCACCCTGCGGCGCTGGCGCGACGAGATGATCGACCTGCTCGCCGCGAAGGCCCCGCGCCTGGACCGGGCACTTCGCCAGATAGCCAGGCGGGGCGGAGAGGTCGTGCTGATCGACGGCACCCTGATCCCCACCCAGCGCCGCACCGGAGCGGCCAACCGCCCAAACTACTCGGGCAAGCACCACCGCCACGGCCTGCACTTCCTCGCCCTGACCGACGAGAGGGGCAAGCTGATCTGGATCTCCGCGGCCCGGCCCGGACGCACCCACGACGCCACCGCCGCCCGCCGCGACAAGATCGTCGAGCACTTGAAGGCCGCCGGTCTCGGCGCCCTGGCCGACCTCGGCTTCATCGGCGTGGACAAGCCCGACAACCCAGCCGACCTGGTCATCGTCACCGGCTACAAGGCCACCCGCGCCCGCAAGCTCACGCCCGGCCAGAAGCAGGCCAACCAGATCCTGGCCGCCGGACGCGCCCCGGTCGAACACGGCTTCGCGAACCTGAAGGCATGGCGCGTGCTCACCAAGCTTCGCACCGACCCCGCCCGCGCCACCGCCCTCCTGCGCGCTCTGCTCGTCCTGACCGACCTCGAAGTCAACCGATGACAGACAGTCGACGGATGATCAAGACCACAGACTCCCGCCCGCGACCAGCACGAGCACCCCGCAGAGCCGTCACGCCAGCCCCTCCGACCAGCACGTTCGAAGATAGCGAGGCTTCAATGGTCTTTCCGGATCAGAGGCAGAGGGCCGCGATCCGCTTCGCGGTTTCGCGGCCCTCTGCGGTGCCTGCACCGCCGGGCATCCAGCGGCTGCGCCTGTCAGCCGTTCAGGCTGCGGGGGCTGCGGATACCGGCCGCGGCGGTGAGCAGCCCCGCGAGCGAGATGCCTGCGGCGGTGAGGAAGGCTGCTCGGTAACCGGCCAGCACGTCGTCGCGCCGTACGGAGGCCTATGCGGAACATGCCATGACGAAGGACGCGAAGCGGTCCAGGGCCTCGTTCACCTGGGATCGGCCAAGGGCGCTGCAGGACAGGCGCAGGCACCGCAGCGGGGTCGTGGACCCGTAGAAGTGGTGCAGGGGGGTCCACAGGACGCCGTGGTCGCGGGCTGAGGTCTCCACGGCCTCGGGCGTGACCTCGAAAGGGACCTCCACCACCACGAAGAAGCCGCCGGCAGGGGTGTTCCAGCGCACCGGACCGGACGCGGGGAAGCAGGCCGCGAGGCCGTCCAGCAGGTGGAGGAGGGTGCCGCGGTAGTGGGCCGCTTCCCGCTCGGTGGCGCGGACCAGGCTACAGTCGTGCTCCAGCAGCCGGCCGCCCGCAACCGCCTGGGCGATCGGCGAGGTGTTGACGGTGACCATCGATTTCGCCCGTGCCAGGACGTCCGCCAGGTACGGGCCGTCCTCGACGCGTTGGTCGGCGACCGCGTAGCCGATGCGGGCGCCCGGGAAGACGGTCTTCGAGAGGGATCCGAGGTGGACGACCCGAGGAGTCGCGGCCTCGTCCAGGGCCTTGAGGGTGGGGAGCCTGTCGCCGTCGAGGGGGAACAGTCCGTAGGGGTTGTCCTCCAGGATGAGGATGTCCTCGGCGGTTGCCAGGTCCAGCAGGTCCCGTCGGACAGGCAGGGGCATGCGCAGGCCGGACGGGTTGGCGTGGTCCGGGACCAGGTAGAGGGCGCGGGGGCGTAGTCCCTCGACGCGGGCCTTCCCGATGCGGTCGGCGAGATCGGCGACGTCGATGCCGTACGGTCCCTCGGCGACCGGATGGACGGGCAGATCGAGGAGCCGGGCGGCGCCGGAGACGCCGATGTAGGCCGGGCTGACGGCGAGGAGGACGTCCCGGTCGTCGCGGCGCAGGGCTCGCAGGGTGAGGAAGAGGGCCTCCTGGCAGCCGGTGGTGATCAGGATCGCCTCCGGGTCGACGGTTATGCCCTCGTCCGTGGCCAGCTGGCGGGCGATCAGGTCGTGGATGACGCCCTTGGTCCGGCCGTACTGCAGCAGAGTCCGGCGGACCTCCTCCTCGCTGCGGCCGTCCTCGGTGCGCAGGTGGTCGCAGAAGCGGCGCAGGGCCCGGTGGACGTCCTCGACGTCGTAGAAGCCCTCGTGAGGGGTGCCGGCCGCCAGGGACAGCGCGTCCGGGTAGCGGCCGGCGATCTCGTTGAGGAAGTTCATCGAGGTGAGCAGCGGGTCACCGAGGGAGGGGTGGAGCGTGTCGAGCGTGATCATTGGAGGTCGCCTGCCGGAAGTCGTACGGTACTCAGGCGGGCGGCGTCGGCCGGGGTGACGCAGCCCGCGAGGGCCAGGGCGGTTTCGAGTTCCTCGCGCAGCAGGGTGAGCACCCTGCGTACGCCGGCCTCTCCCCCGGCGGCCAGCCCCCACAGGGCGGGCCGGCCGAGCAGGACGCCGGCGGCGCCGAGGGCGAGGGCCTTGAGTACGTCCGTACCGCTGCGGACGCCGCTGTCGAGGAGAACCGGGCAGCGGTCGGCCACCGCGTCGACCACGCCGGGCAGCGCGTCCAGGGCGGGCAGGGCCCCGTCGAGCTGGCGGCCGCCGTGGTTGGAGACGACGATGCCGTCGGCGCCACAGGCGGCGGCCCGGTCGGCGTCGGCGGGGTCGAGGACGCCCTTGAGGACCAGCGGGAGCCGGGTGTGCTCCCGCAGCCAGCCCAGGTCCGCCCAGGACAGGGAGGGGTCGACCAGGTGGGCGGTCTGCGCGGCGATGGCGCTGACGCCGTCCTGCCGGCCGGCGGGCACCCCGTCCCGGCCGCGGTCGAAGTGCACTGCGCCCACCCCGTCGGGCAGGGTGAAGGCGCCCCGGAGGTCGGCGGTGCGGCGGCCCATGCGCGGGGTGTCCACGGTCAGCATCAGCGCGCTCACCCGGGCTTCCTCCGCGCGGGCGAGCAGCTCCTTGGTGAGGGCGCGGTCGCGCAGCCAGTACAGCTGGAACCAGACGGTGGCTCCGGTGGCCGCGATCTCCTCGACCGTGGTGCTGCTGAAGGTGCAGGCCGTGAAGGGGACGCCGGCCGCCAGCGCGGCCCGGGCGGAAGCGAGTTCTCCTTCGGCGTGGACGGCGCGCTGGTAGGCCATCGGAGCGATCGCCACGGGGAGTGCGGCAGGTTCCCCCAGGAGCGTGGTGGCGGTGCCGGCGGCCGACACGTCGTTGAGGACGCGGGGCAGCAGGTGCGTCCGGTCGAAGGCGGCCCTGTTGGCGGCGAGGGTGAGTTCTGCCCCGGCCGCGCCGGCGACGAACCGCTCCACGGCGGCGGGCAGGACGCCCGCCGCCAGGGCCTCCGCGTCCGCGGGGGTGAGCATCGCGTCGAGTGCGGGGAGGGTCACCGGCCGTACTCCGCGGTGTCGGTGTCGGTGGTCGCCTCGTGCTCGGCCCTTTCCGCCTGGACGGCGTCGTAGAGGGCACGGACGTTGCCGCCGCCGAAGGTATCGGCGCCGACCCTCTCGATGATCTCGTAGAAGAGGGTTCGCTTCGGGTGGACGGTGCGGGTGAAGATCTGGAACAGCTGACCGGCGTGGTCCTCGTCGGCCAGGATGCCCGCCTCGCGCAGCTCGTCGATCGAGTGGCGGGTGAGGTCCAGGCGCTCGGCCAGCGCCTCGTAGTAGGTGTCGGGGGTGGAGAGGAAGACGATGCCGCGCTTGTCCAGGCGGGCCACGGTCTCCACGATCTCGGTGGTAGCGAAGGCCAGGTGGTGCACGCCGCCGCTGCCGTGACACCGGAGGAAGTCGCCGATGTGGCCGGCCTCGTGCTCCGGGCTGGGCGCAAGGACGGTCAAAGTGAGGTCACCGGCCGGGCTGCGGACTGCCTTGGAGTCCATGGCCTCCCGGCCCTGGACCATCAGCTCCTCGTAGATGGTCTCGTAGCCGAACACCTGCTCGTAGTAGCCGGTCGCGGTGGCCAGTTCGCCCATCTTGACGCTGACGGCGACATGGTCGAGGACGGTCAGCTCCGGCGAGTCGGCGGGCAGCGGGGCCGGTTCGACGACCGGTGCGAAGCCGGGCAGCGGCAGCGGCGTGCCATGGGCTTCGGCGCCGGCCGGGCGCTGGACGAGGGTGTGGCGGACGTCGTCGAATCCGGCACGGACCGTTGCGGTGACCCAGCCGCCGTCGTGCTCGGCGGGCTCCGCCAGGACGTCGGCGCCGCGCGCGGCGGCGTCGGCGAGGACGGCGCGCACATCGTCGGCGGCGAGCGTGATGTCGGCTATGCCCTCACCGTGGGCGGCGGTGTACGCGGCGGCCGGGTGGATGTCGTCGAGGGCCTGGGTGACGACCAGGACGATGCCGCCCTGTCGCAGGGCCAGGGACCGGCACGCGCCCTGGGCGCCGGCGCGGTGGCCGGTGCGCTCGGAGGTGGCGAAGACCTGGAAGCCGTAGCCGTCGGTGAACGCCTCGGCGGCGGCTACGGCGTCGGTGACGTAGAGCTCGACATGGCTGACGAGCAGGGACGGGGAGATGGCTGTCTGGGGCATGGGGCGTCGGGTTCCTTCGTGTGGTGCGGGTGCGGGTGGGGAGGGCCGGGAGGTCAGATCTGGCCGGCCGCGGCCATCGCGTCGGCGAGGCTCTTGGGGCGCATGTCGGTCCAGTGGGTCTCCACGTACTCCAGGCACTCCGCGCGGCTCGCGGCGGGCAGTGCCACGGTCCAGCCGGCCGGGACCTCGGCGAAGACCGGCCACAGCGAGTGCTGGTTCTCGTCGTTGACGAGGACCAGGTACTGGGCGTCGTCGTTCTCGAAGGGGTTGGTCATGGGGTTCGCCTTTCGTTGCGGGGTGTGGGTCCGGGGGCCGTGCCGGGGTCGGGCCGGCACGGGCTCGGTCAGCCGAGGTGTTCGGCGAGGAGGCGGCCGATCTCGGCGAGCGGTTCGGGCAGGGTCATGTCGTGGTGTCCGCAGTCCACCGCGTGCACCCGGAGGTCTCCGGTGACGTACGGGGCCCAGGCGGCCGGCGCGGGCCCGTCCGGCAGGCGGTCCCGTTCGGCGCTGAGGAACAGCACGTCGCCGTCGTAGGGGCGCGGGGTGAACTCGCCCATCAGCCGGGCGTGGCGGGCGGCGATCTGCGGCAGGGCGTCCAGGGTGTGTGGGGGGATGTCTGTCAGGGGTGCCCCGTCGCGCCGCAGGATCTCCCGCGCGGTGGCGGGGTCGAGCGGTGCGCCGTCGGAGCTCTGCGGCACCTCGTGACCGAGGAAGCGCAGCAGGGCCGCCAGGATGTCGGCGTGTTGCGGGAGTTCGGTCTCCGGTGCCGTGGTGGTCGCGGGCAGTACGGCCGCCGGGTAGGAGTCGAGCAGGGTCAGCGAGGCGACCTGCTCGCCGCGCTCCCGCAGCCGTACCGCCATTTCCTGGGCCACCAGTCCGCCGAAGGACCAGCCCAACAGGTGGTACGGGCCCTCAGGCTGAACGGTGCGGATGACCGAGAGGTAATCCTCGGCCATCTCGTGGATGGACTCGGGGTGTTGCTCCGGCTCCGCCAGGCCCCTGGCCTGCAGCGCGTACAGCGGACGGGCCGCACCGAGGTGTCGGCCGAGGCCGGCATACGGCCAGCCGAGCCCGGCCCACGGGTGGACGCAGAACAGCGGCGGCAGGGTGCCCTCGGTCCGCAGGGGGAGCAGTACGTCCAGGGCTCCGCCGGGGTCGCCCGTTGGGGCGCTCCGCAGCCGCTCGGCGAGGGCCGCCGGGGTGGGGGCCTCGAACACCGTGCGGATGCCGAGGTCGGTGCCGGTATCGGCGCGGAGCCGGCCGGCCAGGCGGACGGCGAGCAGGGAGTGGCCGCCAAGGTCGAAGAACCCGTCGGTGCGGCCGACCCGGTCCACGCCGAGCACCTCGGCGAACAGGGCGCACAACAGCCGCTCTTCGTCGTCCCGGGGCTCGCTGTCCGCTCCGGTGGCCGTGGACGCGAAGCGGGGTTCCGGCAGGGCCGTGCGGTCCAGCTTGCCGTTGATGCTGAGCGGCAGGGCGTCCAGCACGACGAGGGCGGCGGGCACCATGAACTCCGGAAGTCGGGCCGCCAGGTGACGGAACAGAGCCTCGGTGTCGAGGTCCGCCGCTCCGGGTTCGGTCGGGACGGCGTAGCCGATCAGGCGAGCTTCGCCGCGCTCGTCGGTGCGCACCACCACCGCGGCGTGCGCCACGGTCGGGTGTCCGGCCAGCACCGCCTCGATCTCCCCCGGTTCGATGCGCACGCCGCGTATCTTGACCTGCTTGTCGGCCCGGCCGAGGTACTCCACCGCGCCGTCGGCCCGCCACCTGGCCAGGTCTCCGGTGCGGTACATGCGGGTTCCGGGCGGGCCGTAGGGGTCGGCGGTGAAGCGTTCAGCGGTCAGGTCCGGCCGGCCGTGGTAGCCGCGGGCCAGCTGGATGCCGGCCAGGTACAGCTCGCCCGGGCAGCCGGGCGGCACGGGGCGCAGGGCGGCGTCCAGCATGTACAGGCGGGTGTTGCGGACCGGCCGGCCGATGGGCACCGGGCCCTCGGCCCCGGGCTCGCAGGGCCAGTACGTGACGTCGACGGCGGCTTCGGTCGGGCCGTACAGGTTGTGCAGCGGGACGGCGGGCAGGGCGGTGTGGAAGCGGGCGGCGAGGTCGGCGGGCAGCGCCTCGCCACTGCACACCACGTGACGCAGTCCGGTGCAGCCGGCGGCGGCCGGTTCGTCCAGGAAGGTGCGCAGCACGGACGGCACAAAGTGCGCGGCGGTGACCTGTTCGGCCTGGACGAGGGCGGCGAGGTAGGCCGGGTCGCGGTGCCCGTCGGGCCGGGCGACGACCAGGGCCGCGCCGGTGATCAGTGGCAGGAAGAGCTCCCAGACGGAGACGTCGAAGCCGGTCGGGGTCTTGTGCAGGATCCGGTCGGCTCCGGTGACCCGGTACTCGTCGCGCATCCACAGCAGCCGGTTGACGATGGCCTCGTGGGAGACGGCCACGCCCTTGGGGCGGCCGGTGGAGCCGGAGGTGTGGATGAGGTAGGCGGGGCCCCGCGGGTCGGCGGCGGTGCCGGTGAGCACCGCCCCGGGGTCCGGCTCATCGGACGCGTCCACCGTCAGGACGGTGGTTCCCGGCGGCAGGACAGCGGCCGATCCGGCGGTGGCCAACGCGCACACCGGGCCGGCGTCCTCCACGAGCAGGGCGAGCCGGTCGGCGGGCAGGCCCGGGTCGACGGGAACGTACGCGGCGCCCGTCTCCAGGACGGCCAGCAGGGCCACGACCAGTTCCGTGGAGCGGGGCACGGCAACGGCGACCCGGGTCTCCGGTCCGGCGCCCGCCGCGCGGAGCCGGCTCGCCAGGGTGGCGGCTCGTGAGGCCAGTTGGGCGTACGTGAGGAAGGCGCCCTCGTACACGACCGCTTCGGCGACCGGGGTACGGGCGGCCTGCGCGGCGATCAGCGCCGGCAGGGTTTCCGGGCCGTCGGTGGGCGGCGCCGCCGTGTCGTTCCAGTCGTGCAGGACCTGCCCGCGTTCGGCGGCGGAAAGCGGGTCCACGGTGGCCAGCGGGGCCCCGGGCGCGGCCGTCAGGGCGACGAGGATGCGGTGCAGTCGTCCGGCGAGAGCGGTGGCGGCGGCCTCGTCGAACACGGTCGGCTGGTAGCCGAGCCGCAGGGTCAGGCCCTCGCCCTGCTGGAGGACGATCAGGCTGAGCGGGTAGTGCGTGGCGTCCCGGCCGCGGGCGTCGGCCAGGTGCAGGCCGGAGCCGGAGCGGGCGAACGATTCCTGGTCCACCGGGTAGTTCTCGAAGACGACCAGGGTGTCGAAGAGCCGGGGCAGCCCGGACAGCCGGGTGATCTCGCTCAGCCCGACGTGCTGGTGGGCCATCAGCTCCGCCTGGCCGTTCTGGACGGCGGTGAGGGTGTCCAGGACGCTCGCGGCGGGGTCGAGGGCGACGCGGACCGGCAGGGTGTTGATGAACAGGCCGACCATCGACTCGATACCGGGGACCTCCGGCGGACGGCCCGCCACGGTGGCGCCGAACACCACGTCGTCACGGCCGGTCAGCTGTCCCAGCAGGATCGCCCAGGCGCCCTGCACGAGGGTGTTGACGGTGAGGCCGTGCGTTCGGGCGAAGCCGCGCAGCGCCGCCACGGCCGGGGCCGGCAGGTCGAGGGCGACATGGCCGGGCTCGTCGACCGGAGCGCCCTCGGGGGCGACGAGGGTGGGGCTGTCCAGCCCGGCCAGCGCGGCCGCCCAGGCGGCCCGGGCGCCTTCGCGATCCTGGCGGGCGAGGTGGGCCAGGTAGTCGCGGTAGGGCACGGGCTGGGGCAGGTCCCGGTCCGAGCCGCCGGCCGCGTAGAGGGCGAACAACTCGTTCAGCAGGACCGGCATGGACCAGCCGTCGAGCAGGATGTGGTGGGGGGTGAAGAGCAGGACGTGCCGATCCCCGCCGAGGCCGGCGAGGGCGATCCGGATGAGCGGCGGGCGGGCCAGGTCGAAGCGTACGGACTGCTCCTCGCCCTCGATCCGGGCCAGCTCCTCGGCCTGCCGCTGCTCGGACAGGCCGGTCAGGTCGGCGAAGCGCCACGGAAGTCCGGGATCCCGGACGATCACCTGGACAGGCTGCCCGGCGGTGTCGTGGACGAAGCCGGAGCGCAGGTTGGGGTGCCGGCGCAGGACCTCGCGCCAGCAGTCGCGCAGCAGCTCCGGGTTCATCGGGCCGTGGAGTTCGAGCCGGAGCGAGGCGGTGTAGACGTCGGCGGAGCCGGAGTCGGCGGTGTCGTACAGGGCATGGAAGAGGAAGCCCTCCTGGAGCGGGGAGAGCGGGAGCACGTCCTCCAGGTCGGGGTGAGCGGCTTCCAGGTGCTCGACGTCCGTCTGGATGAGCGGGACGAGCGGGAAGTCGGACGGGGTGTGCCCGGCCGCCTCCGGCGAGGTGGCGGCGAGGGATTCCAGGGCGTGGCGCCAGAGGGCGGCGAACTCCCGGACGCCCGGCTCGTCGAGCACGCCGTCGGCCCACGTGAAGGTGGCGGCCAGGACCGGGCTGCCGTCGGGGCCGTCGGCCACGACGGCGTTGATCTCCAGCGGGTGAGCGAGGGGGGCGTGCGCGACGCCGTCCGCGAGGCCGGCCGGCTGCTGCCGGACCGGGGTCCAGTCGGCGGGCTCGGGTGCTCCGGTGCCGACGCGGCCGAGGTAGTTGAAGCCGATCTCCGGGGCCGGCAGCGCGGCCAGGGCGGGTGCGGTCTCCGGGTTGAGGAAGCGCAGGAGTCCGTAGCCGGCTCCGCCGCCGGGGGCGGAGCGCAGCTGTTCCTTGACTGCCTTCACGGCGCCGGCCGGGTCCCCGTGGCCGGCCCTCAGGCGGACCGGGTGGACCTGGGTGAACCAGCCGACCGTACGGGACAGGTCCACATCGGAGCAGTCGTGGACACGGCCGTGTCCCTCCAGGTCCACCAGGATCCCGTCCGTGCCGGGCCACCACTGGCGGGCGGCGAGCGCGAGCGCGCCGAGCAGCAGGTCGTTCACCCCGCCGTGGAAGGCGGTGGGGACCGTGCCGAGCAGCGGCCCGGTGGCGGTCGGGGACAGCTCGACGGTCAGGCTGCGGGCGGTGTCGGCGGTGTCGCGGTCCGGGTCCAGGTGACGGGCGCCCAGGGGCACGGTGTCCGCGCCCAGGGTCTCGGTCCAGTAGGGCAGTTCGGCAACGGTCCGTGCTGCCAGGGCACGGTCGCCGAGCAGCTCGGCCCAACGCCGGAACGAGGTCCCGACCGGATCGAGCCGGACCGGCCGGCCGGCGGCGACGGCCTCCCATGCCTGCCGCAGATCGGGCAGCAGGATCCGCCAGGACACGCCGTCCACGGCGAGGTGGTGGACGGCCAGCAGCAGCTGGCCGGACTGCTCCGGACCCGCGTCGAACCACACGGCCTGAAGCATCACCCCCGCCTCGGCGTCAAGCCGGGTGACGGCAGCGCGGGCGGCCTCGGAGACCACACGCTCGACCTGGGCTACGCCCGCGGCCTCGCCCGTATCGCCCGACACGGCGTCGTGCGCGTCGCCCAGCGGCACCCGCTGGACGAGTCCCGCCGCGTCGACGGCCCCCGGCTCGGCGACCGCCATCCGCCAGTCGGCGTCCAGGCGCATCCGCAGGACGTCGTGGTGGTCGAGCAGTGCTTGGAGGGCGGCGGTCATCCGCTCCTCCCCCAGCCCGGGCGGTACCTGGAGCAGCAGGGACTGGTGGAAGCCAGCCGCCGTGCCGCGCCAGTGGCGCAGCCACTCGACGACGGGCACCCGGCCGACCGGGCCGGTGCCCAGGTCGGGCTCGGCCGGACCCGGGTCGGCGTCGTCCGCGTTGCGGCAGACCTCGGCCAGGGCGGCCGGGGTCCGGTGCTCGAACACCTCGCGGGGGGTGAAGAGCAGCCCGGCCCGGCGGGCCCGGCTGACCAACTGGATCGACATGATGCTGTCGCCGCCGAGCGCGAAGAACCCGTCGTCCGGGCCGATCTCGACGACGCCGAGCACCTCGGCAAACAGGGCGCACAGCTGCCGCTCGCGCTCCGTGCGCGGCGCCCGGCCGCGGCCGGCGGTGGTACCGCCGAAGTCGGGAACGGGCAGGGCGGCCCGGTCCAGCTTCTGGTTGACGGTGATGGGGAGTTCGGCGAGCACCATCAGCTCGCCGGGAACCATGTACTCCGGCAGCCGCTCGGCGACGCCGGCGTGCACGGCGGCCGTGTCGGCCTCCCGGCCCGGCTCGGGCACGAGGTATCCGACGAGGTGCTTGCCTCCGGAGGGTGCCTCGTGGACGAGGACCGCTGCGTCGGCGATGCCGTCCTGTTCGCCCAGCACTGCCTCGATCTCGCCGAGTTCGATGCGGAATCCGCGGATCTTGACCTGGTGGTCGGCGCGGCCGAGGAAGTCGAGCCGGCCGTCCTCGGTCCAGCGGACCAGGTCGCCGGTGCGGTACATGCGGTCGCCGGGCGCGCCGTAGGGGTCGGCGGTGAACCGCTCGGCGGTGAGACCGGGCCGGTTCAGGTAGCCCCGGGCGAGGGCGTCGCCGGCGATGTACAGGTCGCCGACCGCTCGGGGCGCCGCCGGCCGCAGTCGGCCGTCGAGGACGTAGGCCCGCATGCCGTCACGGGAGCGGCCGATCGGCACATTGCCGGGCACCTCGGCAGGGGTGCGCATGCTGTGCTGAGTGGCGAACAGGGTGATCTCGGTGGGGCCGTAGATGTCGGTGACGACCACGCCGGGGCAGGCGGCCAGCACGCGGCGCACGGAGGCGGAGGTGACGACGTCGCCGCCGGTGAGCACCTCGCGGACGCCGGCCAGGCAGCCGGGGTCCTCCTCTGCGACCACCCGGAACAGCCCGGCTGTGAGGAGCAGGGAGGTCACGCCGTGCTCCCGCACGGTGGCGGCGATGGTGGGGACGTCGAGCTGTCCGGACGGGGCGACGACCACGCAGCCGCCGTTCAGCAGGGGCATCCACAGCTCGTACGTGGAGGGGTCGAAGCCGTACGGGGAGTGCAGCAGCACCCGGTGCGGCTCGGCGGCGCCGTCGTCCCAGCGGCGGTCGGTGGCCAGGGAGACCACTCCGCGGTGGGCGATCTCGACGCCCTTGGGCTCTCCGGTGGAGCCGGAGGTGAACATCACGTAGGCGGCGTGGTCGGGGCCGAGCGCCGGGCGGGGGGCGGGTGCGGTGCAGCCGAGGTCGTCGGCCGCGACCACGTGGGCGGCGCCGAGAGGGGCGGCCGCCTCCGGGTCGTCGGTGAGGAGCACGTGGGCGCCGCACTGACCGAGCATGGAGGCGAGCCGGGCGGCGGGGAGCCGGCCGTCCAGCGGTACGTACGTTCCACCGGCCTTGAGCACGGCGAGGATCGCGGCCACGACGTGCGCGGAGCGTTCCATCAGGAGGGCGACCCGCTGTTCGGGGACCACGCCGAGGGAGGCGAGGCGGGCGGCGAGCCGGTCAGTGCGCTCGTCGAGTTCGCGGTAGGTCCAGCTGCCGGCGTCGAAGCGGACGGCGACGGCGTCGGGGGTGCGGGCGGCCTGGGCGGCGAACGCGGCGGGGATGCTCTGCTCGCGGCGCGGGGTGTCGTCGGCGGTGTCGTTCCAGTCGATGAGGATGCAGTGCTCCTCCCCGGCGGTGAGGATGCCGAGGGTTGCGACGGGGGCTTCGGGGCGGGCGACGACGGCGGCCAGCAGGCCGGTCAGGCGGTCGAGCAGGACACGGGCCTCCCGTTCCGTGAACGCGTCCGGCAGATGGTGGAGTTGCAGCCACAGCTCGTCGCCGCGCAGCCCGGCGGCCAGGGTGAGCGGGTAGTGGGTGGAGTCGTTGATCCGGGTGTGCTCGACGGTGAGGCCGGTGGCCGGGACGGCGCCCTGGGGCACGGGGTAGTTCTCGAAGACGACCAGGGTGTCGAAGAGCCGGGGCAGGCCGGAGAGCCGGTTGATCTCCGCCAGACCAAGGTGTTGATGGGGCATCAGGGTCGACTGCTCCGACTGGAGTCGGGCCAGCGCCGCGGAGAGGGGCTCAGCCGGGTCGGTCGCCGTGAATCGGACCGGCAGGGTGTTGATGAAGAGGCCCGCCATCGACTCGACACCGGCCATCTCGGGCGGACGGCCGGAGACGGTGGTACCGAAGACGACGTCGTCGCGGCCGGTGAGCCGGGCCAGCAGCAGCACCCAGGCGCCCTGGAGGAGGGTGTTGACGGTCAGGCCGTGCGCGCGGGCGGCGGCCCGCAGCGCGGCGGCGTTCTCCGCGGACAGGCTCGCGTCCAGCTTCCCGGGGGCGGTGGGAGGCAGGTCGGCCGCCTCCGGGGCGAGGAGGGTGGGCTCGTCCAGGCCGTCGAGGGCCTCGGTCCAGGCGGCGTGGGCGGCCGGCCGGTCCTGTGCGGCGAGGTGGGCGAGGTAGTCCCGGTAGGGGGTGACCCGGGGGAGGGCGCCGGCCTGACCGCCTTCGGCGTACAGCTGGAACAGCTCGCGGGCGAGGACGGGGATCGACCAGCCGTCCAACAGGATGTGATGGTTGGTGAGGATCAGCCGGTGGCGCTCGGCGCCGAGCCGGGCGAGGGTGATCCGCATCAAGGGCGGCCGACCGAGGTCGATGCGCGTGGCGTGGTCGTCGGCGGCGAGCCGGTCGGCGGCAGCCTCCCGCTCGCCCTCCGGAAGGAACGTCAGGTCGGCGGTGTGCCAGGGCAGTTCGGGCTCACGGACCACGACCTGGAGGGGGCGGCCGGCCTGGTCCTGGGAGAAGGCGGCGCGCAGGTTGGCGTGGCGCCGCAGCAGGGCGTCCCAGCACCGGCGCAGCAGGGCCTCGTCCAGTTCGCCGGTGAGGTCGAGCTGGAGCTGCATGGTGTAGACGTCGGGTCCTTCGTCCTCGTAGACCGCGTGGAAGTACATGCCTTCCTGGAGGGAGGACAGCGGAAGCACGTCCTCCAGGTCCGGGTGGGCCGCTTCGAACTGCTCGACGGCGTGCTGGGTCAGGGACACGAGGGGGAAGTCGGACGGGGTGTACCCGCCCGCGGTGCCCTGGCCGGCCGTTGCGGCCAGGGTCTCCAGGGCTGCCTGCCAGCCGTCGGCCAGCCCGCGGGCCTCGGCCTCGGTGAACAGGTCGCCCGCCCAGGCGACGGTGAGGGTGAGCACCGGCCCGTGCGGGCCGTCGGCGGTTGCCGCGCTGATCTCCAGCGCGTGCGGCAGCGGCGTGGCGGCGCCGCTGCCCGCGCCCCCGGCGAGGTCCACGGGTATCCAGTCGGCCGCGGTGGCGTTCGTGGTGACGGCTCCCGTACGACCGAGGTAGTTGAAGCCGATCTGCGGCTTGGCGAGGACGGCGAGGACGGGCGCCGTCTCGGGGTTGAGGAACCGGAGCAGTCCGTGGCCGGAGCCGCCGGCGGGCACGGACCGCAGCTGCTCCTTGACGGCCTTGACGGCGGCCGCCGCGTCTGCGGTGCCGGCCCGCAGGCGGACCGGGTGGACCTGGGTGAACCAGCCGACCGTACGGGCGAGGTCGACGTCGGCGCGCTCGTGGTCGCGGCCGTGGCCCTCCAGGTCCACCAGGATCCCGTCGGCGTCGGGCCGCCACCGGCGGGCGGCGCAGGCGAGCGCACCCAGCAGCACATCGTTGATCCCGCCGTGGAAGGCGGCGGGCACCGTGGAGAGCAGGGCTTCGGTGGTGGCGGCCGGCAGCTCGGTGCTCAGCCGCCGCTGGGTGGCAGTGGTGTCGCGGGCCGGGTCGAGGGGCCGGGAGCCGAGCGGCGCCTCGGGTTCGGACAGCAGCTCGGTCCAGTAGGGGAGTTCGGCGGCGACGACCGGTTCCCGGGAGCGCTCGGCGAGCAGCGACGCCCAGCGGCGGAACGAGGTCCCGGCCGGGTCGAGCCGGACCGGTTCGCCGACGGCGACGGCCTCCCAGGCCTGCCGCAGGTCGGGCAGCAGGACCCGCCAGGACACCCCGTCCACGGCGTGGTGGTGGACGGAGAGGAGGAGTTCACCGGAGGTGTCGGATCCGGCGTCGAACCAGACGGCTTGGACCATCACCCCCTGCTCCGGGGCGAGCCGTGCCACGGCGTCGGCGAGTTCGGCGTCCCGGTCGGCGCCGGACATGGGCACCGTTCGTACCAGGTCGGCCGCGTCGACCGCTCCGGTGGCGGGCACGCTCAGGCCGCCGTCGGGGCGGACCGTCAGGCGCAGGGCGTCGTGGTGGTCGATGACGGCCTGGAGGGCGGCGGTCAGATGCTCCTCCCCCAACCCGGCGGGGACGCGTACGGCCACGGCCTGGTGGAAACCGTCGACGGTGCCGCGCCAATCGGCCAGCCACCGCATGACCGGGGTGGCCTCGACCTCTCCCGTGGCCTCGTCGGCGACGGCGACGGTCGGCTGCTCGTCGGTGCTCCGGCACACCTCGGCGAGCGCTGCCGGGGTCTGCCGCTCGAACACCTCGCGCGGGGTGCAGACCAGTCCGGCGCGGCGGGCCCTGCTGACCAGCTGGATGGACATGATGCTGTCGCCGCCGAGGGCGAAGAACCCGTCCTCCGGGCCCACCTCGGGGACGCCGAGCACCTCGGCGAACAGGCCGCACAGCAGCTCCTCGCGGGTGCCTTCCGGAGCCCGGCGGGCGGCTGCGGAGCCACCCGTCCCGGTCAGGGCGGGGGCGGGCAGGGCGGCGCGGTCGAGTTTGCCGTTGGCGGTCAGCGGGAGTGCGTCGAGGACGACGAGGGCCGCGGGACGGGCGTACTCGGGCAGTCGCGCGGCGGCCGCCTCCCGGATCCGGTCGAGGTCCGGGGCCGCCGCGCCCGGCTCGGGCAGCAGGTAGCCGACCAGGAGCTTGGCGCCGGCGGCGGTGCGGTGCACGTGCACCACGGCGTCCGCGATGCCGTGCTGCTCGCCGAGGACCGCCTCGACCTCGCCGGGCTCGATGCGGAACCCGCGGATCTTGACCTGCTGGTCGGCCCGGCCGAGGAACTCCAGCAGCCCGTCCTCGGTCCACCGGACCAGGTCGCCCGAGCGGTACATCCGCTCCCCCGGCGCCCCGAAGGGGTCGGCGGTGAAGGCGGCCGCCGTCTGCCCGGGTCGGCCCCGGTAGCCACGGGCGAGTGCGTCACCGGCGAGGTACAGGTCGCCGGCCACGCCGACGGGTACGGGGCGCAGCCGCGCGTCGAGTACGTACGTACGCATCCAGTCGCGGGAGCGGCCGATCGGGACGGTGGTGTCCGGGACCTCGGCGACGCCGGCCATGGTGTGGCTCGCGGCGAACACGGTGATCTCGGTGGGGCCGTAGATGTTGGTGACGCTGGTGCCGGGGCAGTGCTCCAGGACGCGGCGGACCGCGGCCGGGGTGACCACATCACCGCCGACCAGGACCTGTCGGACACTGGCCAGGGCGGCCGGATCCTCCTCGGCGACCACCCGGAACAGGCCGGCGGTGAACAGCAGCAGGCTCACGTCGTGGGCGCGCAGGGTGCGGGCCAGGACGGGGACGTCGACGTCGCCGGGCGGGGCCAGGACGACCTCGCCGCCCGCGAGGAGCGGCACCCACAGTTCGAGGGTGGCTCCGTCGAACCCGTACGGGGAGTGCAGCAGGGCGCGGTGCGGGGTGCCGTCGGTGGTGTCGGCGAACAGGGCGTCGGCGGCCATGGAGAGGACACCGCGGTGGGTGACCTCGACGCCCTTGGGCTCGCCGGTGGAGCCGGAGGTGAACATCACATAGGCGGCGTGGTCCGGGTGCGGGTGCGCATCGGGCGCAGTGGCGTGCGGCAGCCGCGGATCCTCGGGGGCGACCGTGAGGAGGCGCTCGGCTTCGGGGAGCAGTGCGGGCGCCTCCTCGGCGTGCCGGAGGTCGGTCAGGACCAGGCGGGCGCCGGATGTGCGCAGCATGGAGGCGAGCCGGGCCTGCGGCAGCCGGGCGTCGAGGGGCACGTATGCGGCGCCCGCCCGCAGCGCGGCGAGGATTGCCACGACGAGTTCGGGCGAACGGTCCATGAGCAGGGCGACCCGGTCACCGGTGCGTACTCCGGCGGCGGCGAGCCGGACCGCGAGCCGGCCGGCCCGCTCCTCGGTCTCGCGGTAGGTGAGGGCTCCGCCGTCCCAGCGAACGGCGACGGCGTCGGGAACCCGGGCGGCCTGCGCGGAGAAGGCCTCGGCGAGGGTGACCGCGGGCAGCGCGGTACCTGCCCCGGGCCGGTCGGCGTTCCAGTCGTTGAGGAGCCGCCGGCGTTCGGCGGCGTCCGGCAGGCCCAGCTCGCCGACGGTGCGGCCGGTGGAGTCGGCGGCGCACTCCTCGAGCAGGGCCGTGTACTGCCGGGCGATGCGGTCGGCTTCGGTGGTGGTGAACGCGGCCGGGGAGTAGTCCAGGCGCAGCCGCAGTCCGGTGCCCTCCGGGGCGGCGACCAGCATCAGCGGGTAGTGGGTGGCCTCGCGGGTCTCGACGCCGGTGAGGCCGGGGGCGCCGGGCAGGACGGTGGCGGCCGGGTCGAGCGGGTAGTTCTCGTAGACCATCGCGGTGTCGAACAGGCAGGCCAGGCCGGTGAGCCGGTGGATCTCGCTCAGCCCGAGGTACTGGTGGGGCAGGAGTTCCGCCTGGGTGTCCTGGATGCCGCGCAGCAGCGCGGCCAGTGGGGCGTCCTCGTCGAGCCGGACGCGGACCGGGAGGGTGTTGATGAACAGGCCGGCCATGGACTCGATGCCGGGGACCTCGGCGGGCCTGCCCGAGACCGTGGTGCCGAACACGACGTCGTCACGGCCGGTGAGGCGGGCCAGCAGCACCGCCCAGGCTCCCTGGAGCACGGTGTTCAGGGTCAGGCCGCGGCCGCGGGCCCAGGCGGTGAGCCGGGCGGCCAGCCCGTCGGGGAGGGCGGCGTGGAGGCGGGCGGGGGCGGTACCGTCCGCCGTGGCGCCGGGGGCGGCGAGGGTCGGCTCGTCGACGCCCGCGAGGGCGCGGCGCCAGGCGGTGCGGGCCTCTTCGCGGTCCTGCCCGGCGAGCCAGGCCAGGTAGTCGCGGTACGGGGTCACCGGCGGCAGGGCGCCCGTGTCACCGGACGCGTAGAGGGTGAACAGGTCCCGGGCCAGCACGGGCACGGACCAGCCGTCCAGCAGGATGTGGTGGTGGGTGAGTACGAGCCGGTGCCGGTCCGCACCGAGCCCGAGCAGCACGGCCCGCAGCAGCGGGGCGGCGGTCAGGTCGAAAGGCCGGGCGTGCTCCGCGGCGGCGATCCGCTCGGCCTCGGCCCGCGCGGCGCCCTCGTCGAGGGCGGAGAGGTCTGTGGTGGACCAGGGCAGTTCCACTCCGGTGGCGATCACCTGCACCGGAGCGTCGGTGTGGTCGTGGACGAACGCGGCGCGCAGGTTGGCGTGCCGGTGCAGCAGCGCGTCCCAGGCGGTGCGCAGCCGGTCGGCGTCCAGCGGTCCGGCGAAATCGAGCAGGAGCTGCGGGGTGTAGACGTCGCCCGCGCCGTTGTCGTACACGGCGTGGAAGTGCAGGCCCTCCTGGAGCGGGGAGAGCGGAAGGATGTCCTCCAGGCCGGGGTGGGCGGCCTCCAGACCCTCGATCTGCTCCTGGCTGACCGGGACCAGCGGGAAGTCGGACGGGGTGTGGCCGCCGGCGCCGTCGCCGCCCTCGACCAGGGTGCGCAGGGCGTTCAGCCACAGGTCGGCCAGGACGCGGACGTCGCTCTCGCCGAGTAGCCCGGCCGCCCAGGCGAAGGTGGCGGAGAAGACGGGGCCGTGGGTGCCGTCGAGCGCGATGGCGTTGATGGCGAGGGTGTGGGCCAGCGGGGTGGCGGGATCGGTTCCGGCGCGCAGGGCCTCGGTATCCCCGGCCGGGGTCCAGACTCCTTCGTCCGCACCTTCGGAGGCGGTGACCCGGCCCAGGTAGTTGAACCCGATCTGCGGGGTTGCGCAGGCGAGGAAGAGCGGGGCGGTCTGCGGGTTGAGGTGGCGCAGCAGCCCGTAGCCGAGGCCGGCGCCGGGGACGGCTGCCAGCTGCTCCTTGGCCTGCTTGACGGCCTCGGCGGGGTGGTCGCCGGTGACGCCGAGCCGGACCGGGTACTGGCTGGTGAACCAGCCGACCGTGCGGGAGAGGTCGGCGCCGTCCGCCAACTCCTCGGCCCGGCCGTGGCTCTCCAGGTCGATCAGTACACCGGGCTGCTGCCGCCAGCGCTGGACGGCGAGGGCGAGGGTGCCGAGCAGGACGTCGTTGACACCGCCGTGGAAGGCGGCCGGGACGGTGGACAGCAGCGGGCTGGTGATGTGCTCGGGCAGGGTCATGGTCAGCCTGGACGAGGTGGCGACGGTGTCCTCGGCCGGGGTGAGCGGGCGCAGGCCGAGCAGCGGCTCGGGCGCGGCCAGCAGCTCGGTCCAGTAGGGCAGTTCGTCCATCAGGGCCGGGTCCTGCGCGCGGTTGCCGAGCAGCTGGGTCCAGCGGCGGAAGGAGGTGCCCGCCGGGTCCAGGCGTACGGGCTCGCCGGCGGCGAAGGCCTCCCAGGCCTGGCGCAGGTCCGGCAGCAGGATCCGCCAGGACACCCCGTCGACGGCGAGGTGGTGGACGGCCAGCAGGAGCCGCCCGGGGGCGTCGGGTCCGGCGTCGAACCAGACGGCCTGGACCATGCGCCCCTCCTCGGGGGCGAGGTCGGCGACGGCGGCGGAGGTCTCGGCGGCGAGGCCGGGGAAGTCCGCGTGGTCGGCGCCGGTCGCGTCCACGCGGCGGACGCAGCGGGCCGCGTCCACGGACCCTCGTTCGGCGGTGGCCATGGCCCACACCAGGCCGCCGGCCGTGCGGGTCAGCCGCAGGCGCAGCGCGTCGTGGTGGTCGAGCAGTGCCTGTACGGCGAGGACGAGCCGCTTCTCGCCGAGACCGGCGGGGACGTTGAGCAGGACGGACTGGTGGAAGGAGTCCACCGGGCCGCGCCGCTGCCGCAACTGGTGCACGATCGGCAGGAGTTCCACCGGCCCGGTGCCGTCGTCGTCGGCGCCCCGGTCGGCCGGGCCGCCCTCGGTGCGGCAGACGGCGGCCAGCGCGGCCGGGGTCTGGTGCTCGAAGACCTCGCGCGGGGTGATGTGCAGTCCGGCCCGGCGGGCCCGGCTGACCAGTTGGATCGACATGATGCTGTCGCCGCCGAGGGTGAAGAATCCGTCCTGGGGGCCCACTTCGGGGCGGCCGAGCAGTTCGGCGAAGATCTCTCGGAGGACCTGCTCCGGCCCGCCCGGGGAGTCGGCCGGAACCAGGGACGGGACGGGTGCCGCGTACGAGGGGGCCGGCAGCGCGGCCCGGTCGAGCTTGCCGCTGCCGGTCACCGGCAGGGCATCGAGCAGCAGGATCTCGGCGGGGACGAGGTAGCTCGGCAGGACCCGCCCGGCACGTCGGCGGATCTCCCCGGCGTCCGGGCCGGTGGCCGGGCCGGCGGCGGGCTCGTCGAGGACCACGTAGCCGGTGAGGCGCTTGCCGCCGGTCGGGGTGTCGTGGGCCAGCACGGCGGCGGCGCGGACTCCTTCCAGGGCGCCCAGCACGGCGGCGACCTCGCCGGGCTCCACCCGGACCCCGCCGACCTTGACCTGGTCGTCGGCGCGGCCGCGGTACTCCAGGACGGCGTCATCGCGCCAGCGGGCGAGGTCGCCGCTGCGGTACATGCGGGAGCCGCTCGGGCCGTACGGGTCGGCGACGAACGCGGCGGCGCTCTGCCCCGGCCGGTCCAGGTAGCCGCGGGCCACCTGGACCCCGGCGAGGTACAGCTCGCCGGTCACGCCGGGCGGGACGGGCTGCAGCGCGGCGTCAAGGACGTAGAGGCGGCAGTTGGGCTCGGGACGGCCGAGCGGGACGGTACCGGTGGCCTCCGGGTCGCGCGGGACCTCGTACCAGGTGACGTCGACGGTGGCTTCGGTCGGCCCGTACTGGTTGAACAGGGCCACGTCCAGAACCTCGTGGAAACGGCGGACCAGCGCGGCGGGCAGGGCCTCGCCACCGGAGAACACGCGGCGCAGCGCGGTGCGGTGCGCGGCGGCCGGCTCGTCGAGGAAGGCGCGCAGCATGGACGGCACGAAGTGCACGCTGGTGATCCGCTCGGCCCGGATCAGCTCGGCGAGGTGGGCGGGGTCGCGGTGGCCGTCGGGGCGGGCCATGACCACCGTGGCGCCGACCAGGGCGGGCCAGAACAGCTCGCCAACGGAGGCGTCGAAGCCGGTGGAGGTCTTGTGCAGGACGCGGTCGTCGGCGCCGAGCCCGTACTGCTCGACCATGCCCCACAGGCGGTTGGCCAGCGAACGGTGGGAGACGGTGACGCCCTTGGGCCGGCCGGTGGAGCCGGAGGTGTGGATGACGTACGCGGCGGAGTCGGGGTGCGGCAGCGTGAAGGGGGTGTGGTCGCCGGTGTCCGCCGCGCCCTCTTCGTCGGCGAGGAGCACCGGGGCGGGCAGGTCCGCGGGCAGGGAACCACGGGCCTCGGCAGTGGTCACGACGCACAGCGGCTCGGCGTCCGCCATCAGCAGGGCGATGCGCTCGGCCGGCAGGTCCGGGTCGGTCGGAACGTACGTACCGCCGGCGCGCAGTACGGCGTGCAGGGCGATCAGGAGTTCCGGCGAGCGGGGCACGGCCACGGCGACCCGCCGCTCGGGGCCGACACCGAGGAGGCGCAGCCGCCGGGCCAGGGCCTCGGTGCGGGCGTCGAGTTCGGCGTAGGTCAGGCGCCGGTCGTCGCAGACCACGGCCTCGGCCTCGGGGGTGCGGGCGGCCTGCGTCACGAACAGCTCGGGGAGGGTGCCGGCGGGAACGTCCAGGGCGAAGTGGTTCCACTGGTCGAGCACGAGCGCGCGCTCGTCCTCGGTGAGGGTGGCGGCCGTGGATACGGTCCGGGCCGGGTCGTGCACGAAGGCCTCCAGGAGCCTGGTCCACCGGTCGGTCAGACGCCGGACCGTGGTGTCGTCGAAGAGGTCCGCGCGGAATTCGGCGCGGCCGTCGATGCCGTCGGGCGCACCGGCGGGGGTGCGGCGTTCGGTCATGTTGAAGGAGAGCGGGAAGCGGGCGGTGACGGCTCCGACGGGAATCGGTTCGGCGCTGATGCCGGGCAGGTCGACCGCGTCGTGAGCGAGTTCGGGCTGGGCGGAGAGCATCACCTGGAACAGCGGGTTGTCGTCGGCGCTGCGGGCGGTGCCGAGCGCGTCGACCAGCCGTTCGAAGGGGAGCTCCTGGTGGCTGTAGGCCGCCAGGTCGGTCTCCCGGACCCGGCGCAGCAGTTCGCGCAGTTCGGGGTCGCCGGAGGTGTCGGTGCGCAGCACCAGGGTGTTGACGAAGCACCCGACCAGCCCTTCCAGGGCCTCGTCGGTACGTCCGGCCACGGCGGTCCCGAGCGGGATGTCGGTGCCGGCGCCGGAGCGCGTCAGCAGGGCGGCGAGTGCCGTCTGGAGGGTCATGAAGACGGTGGCCGAGTGGTCGCGGGCGAGTTCGGCCAGCCGGGCGTGCAGGGTGGCGGGGATGCGGAAGGCGAAGGAGCCGCCGGGGGCGTCGGCCTGACCGGCGGGGCGGTCGGCGGGCAGCTCGATGCGCTCGGGCAGGTCGGCGAGGCGGCCCCGCCAGTGGGCGAGCTGCCGTCCGGCGAGGGTGTCCTCGGCTCCCTCGCCGACGCGGTCGAGGAGGTCGTGCTGCCAGAGGCTGTAGTCGGCGTACTGGACGGGCAGCGGGGACCAGTCGGGGGCCTGGCCGGCCGCCCGCCGCCCGTAGGCGGTGGAGAGGTCGGCGGCCAGCGGACCGAAGGACCAGCCGTCGGCGGCGATGTGGTGCAGGACCAGGACGAGCACGTGGTCCTCGGTGTCCAGGGTGAAGAGCGCGGCCCGGAGCGGGGGTTCGTGCGCGAGGTCGAAGGGGCGGTTCACCGTGCGCTCGACGGCGGCGCCGAGGTCGTCCTCGGTTACGGGCAGGACCGCCCATCCGGTGACGTCTCCTGCGCCGGCTTCGAGGATCCGCTGGTACGGGCGGCCGTCGAGGTCCGGGAAGACGGTCCGCAGTACCTCGTGGCGCCCGGTGACGTCGTGCAGGGCGGCGCCGAGGCCGGCCGTGTCCAGGGGCCCGCGCAGCCGCAGGACGGCCCGCATGTTGTAGGCGCTGGAGGCGCCCTGGTCGAGCTGGTGCAGGAACCACAGGCGGCGCTGGGACGCGGAGAGCGGAAGGTGCTCGGGACGGTCGGCGGGGGCTACGGCGACAACCGGCCGGAGGTCGTTGGCACCGCCGTCCGCGCCGGTAGTGGTGATCCGCTCGGCGAGGGCGGCCACCGTCGGTGCGTCGAACACCGCACGCACCGGGAGGTCGGTGCCGACGGCGGCCCGGATCGCCGAGGTGAGGCGGGTGGCGAGCAGGGAGTGCCCGCCGAGTTCGAAGAAGCCGTCGTCGATGCCCACGGACGGCAGGCCGAGCAGCCGGGCGTACAGGCCGCACAGCAGCTCTTCCAACGGAGTGCGGGGGTCGCGTCCGCCGACCGGGCCGAGGTCCTCGGCGGCGGGTTCGGGCAGGGCCCGCCGGTCCACCTTGCCGTTGGGGGTGAGCGGCAGCCGGTCCAGGAGGGCGAAGGCTGCGGGGACCATGTACGGGGGCAGGCTCGCGGCGGCGTGCCGGCGCAGCGAAGCGGCGTCAACCGGCTCGGTTTCGCCGGCCCGGACGACGTACGCGATCAGCCGGAGGTCCCCGTCGGGGCCGACGGACCGGACCGCCGCCACGGCCCGCGCGACACCCGCGTACCGCTCCAGTACAGCCTCGACCTCGCCGAGTTCGATGCGGTGGCCGCGCACCTTCACCTGGTGGTCGGCACGCCCCAGGTAGTCGATGCGGCCGTCGTCGGTGAGGCGGGCGAGGTCGCCGGTTCGGTACATGCGGGTGCCCGGCTCACCGTACGGATCGGCGAGGAAGCGTTCGGCGCTCTGCCCGGGCCGGCCGGCGTAGCCGCGAGTGACGCCGGGGCCGGCCAGGTACAGCTCGCCGGGGGTACCGGCCGGGACCGGGCGCAGCATCCGGTCCAGGACGTAGGACCCGGTTCCGGGGTGGGGGCGGCCGACCAGGAGGCGGCCGTCGCCGCGGTCGGCACCGGGCTCGGCGACGGGCTGCCGCGTGCTGGTCATGGTGGCCTCGGTGGGCCCGTACTGGTTGACCACAGTGCACTGCGCGCCGAGCGCGCCCAGGTGCTCCAGATGGCGGGCGGTCAGCGCTTCACCGCAGGTCATCACCAGGCGCAGCGCGGGCCGTTCGGCGACGGGCAGTGCGCGGGCCTCCTCGGCCACGGCGGCGAGCAGGGAGGGGACGGCGGACAGCAGGGCGGTCGCGCCGTGCCCGTGCAGGACGCGCACCAGGGCACGCGGGTCGTTGGCCTCGTCGGGAGTGACGAGGGCAACGCAGCCTCCAGCGGCGAGGGTGGCGAACAGGTCGCGGACGGAGGGATCGAAGGCGACGGAGGCCAGGTTGAGGACGGTGTCCCGCCCGGTCAGGCCGGCCGCTTCGACGAGGTGGGCGAGGTAGTGGGCGACGCCCCGGTGCGGGACGACCACGCCCTTGGGCAGTCCGGTCGAGCCGGAGGTGTGGATGGTGTACGCGGGGTGGTCGGGCAGGAGCGGGAGCGTACGGTCAGCGTCGGTGAGGTCACGGTCGCCGTCGGAGAACAGAGCAAGCTCGGCCACGGTCCCGAGGGCGTCCAGCAGCACCCGGTCCGGACCGTCGGCGGGCAGCGCGGCGGCCGCGGCGCCGGTGGTGAGGACCAGTACGGGATCGGTGTCGGCAAGCACGTGCGCGATCCGGCCGGCCGGGTAGCCGGGGTCGACCGGCACGTACGCGGCACCGGACTTGAGGACGGCGAGCAGGGCGACGACGAGGTCGGACGAGCGGGGCACCGCGACGGCGACGGTGGTCTCCGGACCGGCGCCGCGGGCGACGAGCAGCCGGGCCAGCCGGTTGGCACGGGCGCCCAGTTCGGCGTGGCTCAGGGTGCTCACGCCACAGCGGACGGCGGGAGCTTGGGGGGTGCGGGCGGCGGCGGCCTCGACCAGCGCGGGAACGGTGGTCGCGGGGCGGACGGCGTCCGCGGCCCCCTGACCGGCAGCGAGGACGCGGGCCCGCTCGTCGGCGGGCAGGACGGCAGAGCGGGCGACGGCCCGCTCCAGGCCGCCGTCGGCGAGGTCCGTCAGCACGGCGGTGAGCAGGCCCAGAACAGGGGCGTCGCCGGTGAGGTGAAGTGCGAGCCGGTCGCCGGGGACCACGGTCAGCTTCTGCGCGTAGTGGGTGGTGATGTGGTGGCCGACGCCGGTGACCTTCAGCCCCCGAGCGGGGCGGAACGCGTCCGGGGCCACGGGGTAGTTCTGGAAGACGACCATGGTGTCGGCGACCGCGCCCGGTCCGGCAAGCCGGTGGATCTCGGCCAGACCCAGGTGGTGGTGGGGTGCGAGGCCGGCCTGCTGCTCCTGGAGGCGGGCCAGGAAGGCGGCGGCCGGCTCTGCCGGGTCGGGGCAGGCCCGTACCGGGACGGTGGACAGGTAGAGGCCGACGGCGTTCTCGATGCCGGGAAGGTCGGCGGGGCGGGTGGCGACGGGGGTGTCGAAGACCACGTCGTCGCGGCCGGTGAGCACGCCGAGGACGAGCGCCCAGGCGCCCTGGACGAGGGTGTTGAGGGTGAGCCCGTGCCGGCGGGCGTGCCCGGCCAGCAGAGTGGTGCGCTCGGCGTCGAGTTCGCGCACGTGCGTTTCGCCGGTGGTGGTGGCCCCGGCCCGGGTGGGCTCGTCCCGTCCGTCCATGGCGTCCTGCCAGGCCGCACGGGCGGAGTCGGCGTTCTGGCGGGCGAGCCAGGCGTGGTGGGCGGCGGGCGGGGAAACGGGCGGGGGCAGTTCCGCGCCGTCGAGCAGGGCGAACAGTTCGCCGATCAGGACGGGCATGGACCAGCCGTCCAGGATCAGGTGGTGGTGGGTCAGGACCATACGCTGCCGGTCCTCACCGATCTCTTCCAGCCGGACCCGGAGCAGGGGCGCCCGGGCGGGGTCGAGGGGCGCACGGTCGGTGGGACCGTTCCACGGCACCTCGACGTCGGCCACGACGACCTGGAGGGGCTCGCCGGTCTCCTCGTCGCCGTCGGTGAAGGCGGAGCGCAGGGCGGCGTGGCGGCTCACCAGGGCCTGCCAGGCGGCCCGCAGCCGGTCCTCGTCGAGTGGGCCTTCGAGGTCCAGGCGCCACTCGGTGAGGTACTGGTCCCCGCCGGAGGTGGCGTCGTAGCGGGCCTGGAACAGCAGGCCTTGCTGGACCGGGCTCAGCGGCAGGACTTCGACGAGGCCGGGGTGCTCGGCCTCCAGCCGGTCGATCCGCTCCTGGTCCAGGGGGACGAGGGGGAAGTCGGACGGGGTGTGCCCCTGCACGGCGGTGTTCCGGAGCTCGTCCAGCGCGGCCGTCCAGGCGTCCGCGAAGGCGTGTACGTACGCGTCGTCCAGCACTCCCCCGGCCCAGGTCCAGCGGGCGCGCAGCTCGGGCCCGTCGAGGCCGTCGGTGACGAAGGCGTCCACGGTCAGCGGGTGCGCGAGCGGCAGTTCGGGGGCGCCGCCGCCGCCGAAGGCCGCAGGGTGACGGGCCGGGGCCCAGTCGCTGCCGGGCGCGGGCGTGCGGCCCAGATAGTTGAACAGCACCTGGGGCCTGGCGAGAGCGGCGAGCAGCGGCCCGGTCTGCGGGTTGAGGTGGCGCAGCGGGCCGTAGCCGGAACCGGCGCCGGGTACGGAGCGCAGCTGCTCCTTGAGCCCCTTGACGGTATCGGTAAGGGGCAGTTCCCGGCCGGCGTCGAGGCGTAGGGGGAAGATCCGTGTGAACCAGCCGGCAGTGCCGGACAGGTCGGTGCCCGTGCTGTCGCGACCGTGCCGTTCGACGTCGACGATCAGCGGGCCCGCGTGCCGGCAGCGGGCGGCGAGGGCGAGCGCGGCGAGCAGCACGTCCTCGGCGTCGCCGTGGAAGGCTGCGGGCACGGCGGTGAGCAGGTCGCCCGCCGGCAGCGCGATGTCGAGGCTCCGCGCGTCGGCGATCGTGTCGGTCTCCCGGGCGAGCTCCCGGGCTCCGAGCGGGGATGCGCCGTCGGCCAGGACGGCCTGCCAGTAGGGCAGTTCGGCGAGCAGCGCCGGGTCCCATGCGCGTAGGGCCTGCTCCTGGGCCCAGGCGCGCAGCGGGGTCGGTACGGGCGCCGGGGCGCGGCCCTCGGCGGCGGCCCGCAGGTCGGCCAGGAGCAGCGGCCAGGTCACCCCGTCGACGGCGAGGTGGTGACCCACCAGCAGCAGGCGGGCCTCGGCCTCGAACCACACCGCCTGGAGCAGTACGCCGGCCTCGGGTGCCAGCCGGGCGGCCGCCGCGTCCCGCTCGGATGCGAGGGATACTTCGAACTCCCCGGCGGGGGCGGATACCCGGCGCAGCACCTGGGCGGTCCGTGTGGTGTCCGGGGCGGTGATCTCCAAGGCCCAGGCGTGACCGGCATCGGTCAGGCGCTGGCGGAGGGCGTCGTGGTGGCCGATCAGGGTGTGCAGGGCACCGGTCAGGGTGTCCGCGTCCAGGTCCGCCGGGACCTGGAGCAGCACCGACTGGTGGAACGATTCGGCGGGACCGCCGCGCTCGCGGAGCCACTGGGCCATGGGAGTCAGCGGCAGGGCTCCCACCGCCGCCACCTCGGGGGTGGTGCCGGCCGCGGCTCCGTCACCGGACTCCACCGCGACCTGGGCCAGCGCGGCGGGAGTCGGGTGCGCGAAGACGTCCCGCAGATCGACCTCCAGGCCGTCGCGGCGGGCCCGGCCGACCACTTGGATGGCCATGATGCTGTCGCCGCCGAGGGCGAAGAAGCTCTGGCCGGCGTCCACGTCGGATACACCCAGCACCTCGGCGAAGACCCGGCGCATGACGTCCACCGGGCCGGTCGTCCTCGCGACCTCGCCTCCGTCCGGCCCGGCGCCGGCCGGAGCCGGGTCCGGAGCGGGCAGCGCCGCCCGGTCCAGCTTGCCGTTGGGATTCAGCGGCATGGCGTCCAGGACGGTGAACAGCGCGGGCACCATGTAATCGGGCAGCGTGCGGGCGAGTGACGCGCGTAGCGTGTGGGAGTCGGGTGCGGTGGTCCCGGGGGCCGGGACCACGTAGCCGATCAGCCGGCTGGCCCCCGCCGCGTTCTGCCGGGCCAGTACGGCCGCCTCGGCGATCCGGGGGTCCGCGGTGAGGGCGGCCTCGATCTCCCCGCACTCGATGCGGAACCCGCGCACCTTGACCTGGTGGTCGGTGCGTCCGAGGTATTCCAGCTGCCCGTCGTGGTCCCAGCGGACCAGGTCACCGGTCCGGTACATCCGGGTGCCGGCCGGGCCCTGCGGGTCGGCGAGGAACCGCTCCGAGGTCAGCCCGGGCCGGCCCAGGTAGCCTCGGCCCAGCTGGATGCCCGACAGGTAGAGCTCACCCGGAGAGCCGGCCGGTACCGGGCGCAGTTCGCCGTCCAGGACCTGGACGCGGGTGTTCCAGACGGGTGCGCCGATCGGCACCACCGCGCCGCCCGAGGACCCGCACTCCCACGCGGTGACGTCGACCGCGGCCTCGGTCGGCCCGTACAGGTTGTGCAGCGGGACGTCCGGCAGCACGGCGCGGAACGCGTCCACATGGGCGGGGGGCAGCGCTTCGCCGGAGCACAGCACGCGGCGCAGGCCGGAGCAGCGGGCGGCCACCGAAGGCTCGTCGAGGAAGGCGCGCAGCATCGACGGCACGAAGTGCGCGGTGGTGATGCGCTCGGCCTCGATGAGGGTGGCGAGGTAGCGCGGGTCTCGGTGGCCGCCGGGCCGGGCGAGGACCAGGCCGGCCCCGCTGAGCAGCGGCCAGAAGAACTCCCATACGGAGACGTCGAATCCGTATGGCGTCTTCTGCAGGATCCGGTCCGTGGCGTCGAGTCCGTAGCGTCCCTGCGCCCACAACAGCCGGTTGACGACGGCCCGGTGCGGGACGACGACGCCCTTGGGACGGCCGGTGGAGCCGGAGGTGAAGATGACGTAGGCGGGAGCGGCGGGGTCGGCCGGTACGTGTGCGGTGGCGGGGTGCGCGAGGGCGGAGCCGATGGTCTCGGAGTCGAGGACGAACGCGGGCCGGGCGTCGTCCAGGATGACGGCGGCGCGTTCGGCGGGCAGTTCGGGGTCGACCGGCAGGTAGGCGGCGCCGGCCTTGAGTACCCCGAGGAGGGCGGTGGGAAGTTCGGCCGAGCGGTGCAGGCGGACCGCGACCACGGACTCGGGGCCCGCGCCCTGTCCGGCGAGGAACGCGGCCACCCGGCCGGCCCGCTCCTCGAGCACGGCATAGGAGAGGGTCTCCCCCTCGAAGGTCACGGCCGGGGCGTCGGGGGTGCGGGCGGCCTGGGCGGCGATCAGGTCGTGGAGGGTGGTGTCGGGGACCTCGTGGCCGGTGTCGTTCCACCCGGTGAGAACGCGTTCGCACTCGGCGGGGGTGAGCAGGTCGATCTCGCCGATGGGCCGGTCGCATTCCAGGAGCCGGCCGAGGAAGTACAGGAACCGGTCCTGGTGGGCGGCCAGTTCGGCCTCGGTGTAGAGGTCGGGGTTGGCGTCGAAGTCGACGCGCAGGTCGTCGCGCTTGCCGGGGCGGCCCCCGTAGAAGGCCATCGACAGGTCGTCGACGGGCCCGTTGGAGAGGTTGTGCATGGTGCCCGGCAGTCCGCCGAACCTCAGGTCGTAATCGAACGGCATGATGTTGACCGTCGGGCCGTACAGCCGCCGCCTGGTGCCGGTGAGGCCGAGCGCGTGGCGCATGTCCTCGTGGCGGTGGCGCTGGTGGGTGAGCGCGTCCTTGACCTCGGCCGCTGCCTGAGCGGTGAGTTCGGCAAGGGTTGCGCCAGGGTCGGTCCGCAGCCACAGCGGGACCAGGTTGGACAGCATGGCGGGGATGTTCTGGGCGGGGCCGCTGATCCGGGCCGAGACGGAGAAGCCGAGGGCGACCTCCCGTTCACCGGTCATCCGGTGCAGGTACGCGGCCGCGGCCGCGACCAGGACCCGCGGCCAGCTCGACCTCGCCTGGCGTGCGACCTTGCGCAGCCCCGCTTCGGTCTCCGGCGGCAGCCACATCCTGCGCCGCAGCATGCGGTGCGCGCTGGGCGCGGTGCGGGGGGTGAGCGAAACGGGCTCGGGGCGGCCGCTCAACTGCTCCGCCCAGTAGGCCCGGTCGGCCTCGTGGTCGGCGGAGGCACGGTACTCGGCGCTCTCGTGGAGCATCACCGTCAGGGACTTCAGCGCGCCCTCGGCCGGATCCCGCCCCTCGGCCAGGGCGGTGTAGATCTCCGCGACGCGGCGGCCGCCGACCGCGGCGCCGAAGGCGTCGGTGTGCAGGTGGTGGATGCTCAGATACCACCAGTACCGCTGACCGCCGAGCCGGTACACCGTGCTGGTCAGGTGCGGGGGTATGCCGAGCGGACGCGGCCTGGCCATGTCCTCGGCCATCCGCTCTCGGGCCGTCGCCTCGGGGCCGGGCAGAGCGGAGAGGTCCTCGTATCCCTGGCGCCAGTCGCCCAGCGGTTCGACCCACTGCGCCAGTTCGCGGTCGCGCTCGGCCACGCGGGCGCGCAGGCCGTCCGCCTCACCGAGGAAGCGGCGCGTGGACTCGGCGAGCAGCGGTAGGTCCAGCGCTCCGTCGATGTCGATGTAGACGCCGATGTTGTAGGCGGGCGTGTCCGGGTCCAGCCGCTGACCGAACCAGATTCCCGACTGCCCCGGGGTCAAGGGCAGGCCGCGATGGGCGTCGTCGAACACGCTGAAGCTCCTGGTGCACGTGGTACCGATGTGGCGTCAGGATCCTGTCTATTCACGATGTGTGAATACCTCTCACCAGCCGCCTGACCAGAGACGACATCCAGGTGAACAGATTTGATCATGCTTTTCGAGCGGACACGGGACTGATTGAAGTCTTCTCGGCAACGTGATGGTTGCGGTGCGTGACGGCCTGCGGCGCCTTGGCGCGGCTCGGTGACCCGGCGATCAGCGAGAAGAGCCGTTGGCGTCCGCGGCCGCGACATGGGCCTGTTCCCGGGATGCAGTGCTGAGGTCCGCAAGGAGCCGCAGTGCCGCCGCAGAGGGGGAGTCCGTGTCGGCGGTGAATACTGCCATGCGCTGGCCCGCGTCATGGGACAGCTCCATGAGCTCGTTGTTCAGCGTCATGGAGCCCACCAGCGGGTGGTGGAAGACGCGGGTGGGCGTGATGCACTTGTGGACGGGATGAGCTGCCCACAGCGATGCGAACTCTGCGCTGTTCAGGGTGAGTTCACCGATGAGTTCGGTCAGCTCCGGGTCGTCCGGGTAGCGGGCAGCGGTCATGCGCAGGTCCGCGACCGTGTCGCGGGCCTTGCCCCGCCAGTCGGCGTACAGCTCGCGGGTGTGCGGGTCCAGGAAGACCAGGCGCGCGATGTTGGGTCGCTGCCGGGGCTGCGCGGGCGCTTGATAGGGCAGGTGCCCGGCGAGCAGGGCGTGCGCGGTGTGGTTCCAGGCCATCACGTCGCTGCAGCGGCCGATGATCAGCGCGGGAACGTCTCCGAACGCGTCGATCATCAGCTGGATGTTCGGGCGCCGTTGCTCGGGGCGGGGGCGTCGACGGGCCTTCGGCTTGTGGCGAGCCAGGCTGTGCCTCGTCGAGTTGGAGGACGCGGGCGAGCGAGTCGAGCACGGCGTCGGAGGCGTTGGGACTCTGGCCTTGTTCCAGGCGTGTGTAGTAGCCGGCACTGACGCCCGCGAGGTGCGCCAGTTCCTCGCGGCGCAGGCCGGGTACACGCCGCCGGCCGCCGTAGTCGGGCAGACCGACGTCTTCGGGCTGCAGCCGGGCCCGCCGGGTGCGCAGGAATTCGCCGAGTTCCGATCGCCGCTCCATGACCTCCAGGATGCCGTTTTCTGCCGCGCCCTGCCTGTACCCGTCAGGTGTAGCCACGGCAGGGATACCTCTGGCAGAGGGATGGGTAGCGAGCGCCGCACGGCACAGGCTGAGAGCGCGCCGACGTGATCGGCGCCGCAAATTCTGCGTCTGCCCATCGAATCCATGCGAGAGGCGGCCCATGGCGGCAACCCATACATCACACGTGGACTCTGGAGAGGAGGTGGCGGACAGACTTGGTGCCAAGGGCTGGCTGATCCTGGTCACGCTGTGCGGCGCCACCTTCATGACGGGTCTGGACTTCTCGGTCGTGACCGTGGTCCTGCCGGAGATCGGACGCGACCTGGACTTCGCGAGCACCGGTTCGCTGCAGTGGGTGGCAACGGCCTGCCTGCTTCCGACGGCGAGTCTGCTGCCGCTGTTTAGCCGGGTCTCCGACCTCATCGGCCGCCGCCGGTTATTCACCACAGGTGTTGCTCTGTTCAGCGGGTTCTCTCTGCTCGCGGGTCTGGCGACGGACCCGGCGATGCTGATCGCGGCCCGCGCCGGCCAGGGCACCTCGGCCGCCGTGATCGCGCCGACCGCCATCGCTCTGATGACAACGGCGTTCTCTGAAGGGCCCCAGCGGACGAAGGCCTTCGGCGTCAACGGCGCGGTGCTTTCCCTGGGGTTCGTCCTCGGCACCCTCGGCGGTGGTGTGATCACCAGCGGTCTGAACTGGCGCTGGACCATGCTGATCCTGGTCATCATCGGTGCGCTGGTGCTGCTCGGCGCGACCGTCCTGCTGCCCAGGACAACCGACACGCGCTCGGCGGCCCGGCTCGACATCCCGGGTGCGGTCCTGGCGAGCGTCGGCCTTTTCGCCCTGGTCTACGGGATCTCGACAGGCCCCGAGGCCGGCTGGGCCAGTGCGTACACCTCGGGCTCCCTTTCGCTGGCCGTGGTGGCTCTCGGCGCCTTCCTCCTGGTGGAGTGGCGGGATGTGGCTCCGCTGATCCCGCTGGGTCTGCTGAACAAGCCGACCGTGAAGTGGAGCGGGCTGATCGGGTTCATCACGTTCGGCATGTGCGGTGGTACGACGGTCCTGCTGAGCCTGTACATGCAGGACGTGCTGCGATACTCGGCGCTGGCCACCGGCGCGGGCTTCCTCGCGGAGGGTACCGCCGCGCTCATCGGCGGCATGCTCGCCGCCCGGTTGATCGGCGCGCTCGGCAAGGTGGGCGCCATGGCCACCGGCCTGGCCGTGCAGGGACTCGGCACCGGCGCGATGTTCCTGCTGCCCGAGGACGGCGGTCTGGCGCTCCTCCTGCTGACATCCGGCGCCATGGGCTTCGGGCACGTGCTGACCGTGGTCTCGTTCATCACCACGATGACGTCCGGGCTGCGGGACGACGAACAAGGCGTCGCGGGCGGTCTGTCACAGCTGCCGCAGTTCCTCGGCGCCATCGGGACTGCAGGCCTGGCAGCCATCGTCACCGCACGCACCAACGTGCTCTCGGCGACAACGAGTCCCACGCTCGCCACGCTGGGCGGGCTGCACACGGCGATGCTCACGGCGGGGATTGTCTCCCTCGTCGGCGTCCTCCTCGCCGCGCTGTTCCTCCGCCGTCCGACGGCCGAGACCAGCTGACAGCCGTACGGCCCGCAGGGTTTCGGCGTAGTCGCGTGACGCCGGGTTTGTGCTCATCCGAGGCCGAGGAGTGCGAGGGGGCGACAGGGGTCGCGGGCGTTGTGGCGGAGGCCGGCCGCGATGTTCTTCACTCCGGCTGTCCGGAGGGCTCCGATGGCGAGGTTGCGCCAGGTGGCCATCGCGCGGGGTGCGTTGCCGGTCCGTAGCTGTGAGGCGTCCTCGGCGAAGTTGGTGTCGCGGACGTGGTGCAGGGCCTCGATCGTCCAGTGGTCGCGGACGAGTCGGGCGAGCTGGGCCGGGGTGGCCTGCTCGGCGGTCAGGCTGGTGACCGCGTAGACGGTCGTGATGGTGGTCTTGCCGGTCTTGCGGTCGGTGCGGCGGCGCTTGATCTGGACGGCCTGGCGGGCGCCGGGGAAGAGCAAGTTGTTCACGATGACTACCTTGATCCGGCGGATCTCCGCGCGGCCGTGGCCGACGCCCCGGGTGCGGCCCTGGAACGGGATGTCCTTCCAGAGAAGGGGCTTCAGCTGCTTGCGCAGCTTCTTCTGGTTGCCCTTGGCGATCGCGATGTAATGGGCCCCTCGGCCCAGGAGGTAGGCGGCGTGCTCGCGTTGCGTATGGAGCGCGTCGCTGGTGACCACGGTTGCGGCCAGGTCGGCGACGGTGTCGAGCAGCGGCTGGAAGCGGGTGACCTCACCGGTCTTCTCGGCGACGTCGAGCTGGGCCAGGACCAGCCCGGTGGTGTGCTCCAGAGCGGCGAGCAGGTGAATCTTCCGGCCCTTCGCCTTGGCCGCGCCACGCAGGCTCTTGCCGTCCACGGCCAGGCCGCGGTGCCCGGCGGTCCCGGTCGCCTTCGGTCTGCGGTCCGCGAGCCAACTGCCCACCGCCCGGTCCAGGGCATCACCGTCGATGCGGGCGAGCAGTCGGCGGACCGTCGCCTCCGAGGGCACCAGCCTCCGGGGCAGTACTGGATCGGGGCGCACGCCGAGTCGCTCCAGCACGTGCGGCGGCGCGTCCGCGATCCACTCGCCGACCGCCAGCAGCGAGGTCGCGCCGGTCCGCACCGCGCACGCGGTTAGCGTGAGCACGACGGCCAGGGCATGGCGCACGCCGCGCGGATCGCGCGGATCCGGCACCTGAGCCAGCCGCTGCAGCAGGCCGGGCACCTCCCCGGGCCCGACGTCGGACTGCTCGCGGAGCCGGTCAAGGGCAGGCGGAATCAGGGATGAAGCGTCAGCAGGCACGGTCTTCCAGGCAGGTCACGGGGCGTAGAACACTCCATGATCACGGGAACCTTCCCTGTATCGTCCCCCGGTCACATCAACGCCGCAGCCCCGCCTGCCACCCAGGTCTGCCAGACATGACGGGTGTTCGGCAGGTCAGGGCGGTCAAGGAGCCAGAGCACATACCCGGCATGGCACCGGGCCCACGAACTGTCCGAATCGACTGCACGATCGAGCCTGCCCCGTAGGTCAGCGCTGTCGACAGCCCGGGCAACCCGCACGTACTCGCGATCCTTGCAGCGATACGCCCGGTGGACGACGATCTCGACCAGGTCGGTGAGCTTCGCCTTGATCGCCTCCTCCTGGCGAGCACGGGCCACCTCCCGGATCAGGCTCTCCTTCGTACCCCACGCCTTCGCATGCCGCGTCCACTCCCGCGGGTACCTCGCCTCCCACTCCAGGAAGAGCAACACATAGGGCAGCCCCGGCCACGTCGCCAGATCCCCACCCACAGGACCACCCCACACCCCATCAGGCAGTGAACGCCTCTGGGCTTGCTGATACCTCCGGCGCGCCTGCAGAAAGGCCGGCTCCCGGTACCGCTCGTCCACTCCCAGGGGCCGCGTCAGCCGCCACAACTCGTAACGGCCGCCGCTCAGCACCTCAAGCTGCCACTGCGGCACTTTACGACCTGCGCGGACTCCAGCCATCAACTCCCGCTTCAATTGAAGAGTGCCGCGCCGTAAGCCTCTCAGAGCAGCATCCCGCGGGTTCTGGCACATGCGGGTCCAGGCCCAGTACATGTTCACGCGCTGGTCGCCAGGTCCCTCCCCTGGAGCATTACCGCAACGCGCGGATCTGCCAGCTGCGACAACCTGATGGTGCCCGGTTCTTGTTGGCGGTCTCGGGGTGCTGCCGGGCAAAGCTGGTGAAGGAAGCAGCGCCGGAGCCGGTCCGACAAGTTTGGAGGATGTAGGTGGTCACGAGGCGACATGTCGTGCAGGCAGCGGTCGGCGGAATGTTCGCGCTCCTTCCGGCAGCCACCGCGGCTCCACGCCTCCGCGAGCCCGGCGGCAAGGGCGTTCTGGATCCAGGAAAGGTGAACAAGTACGTCACGCCGCTGGTCGTCCCGCCCGTCATGCCGCAGGCCGGGGGCGGCGTCGCTGATCGCATCGACCACTACGTGATCGGCGTGCGGCAGTTCCAGCAGCAGGTGCTTCCCCCCGGCCTGCCGGCGACGACCGTGTGGGGGTACGGATCGACTCTGCATCCGCGCAGCTTCCACTCCCCCGCGTTCACCGTCGAGGCCCGCGCCGGAACGCCTGTGCGGGTGAGGTGGAAGAACCAGTTGCTTGATCGCAAAGGCCGATACTTGCCGCACCTGTTGCCGGTCGACCTCACACTGCACTGGGCGAACCCTCCAGGCGGAGCGTCGGCCCGGGACTCACGTCCCGGATTCCGCTCGACACCCGGGCCGTACTCGGGCCCGGTGCCGATCGTGACACACCTGCATGGCGGGCTGAACACGGAGGAGAGCGACGGCTACCCCGAAGCCTGGTACCTTCCAGGCGCGGTCGACCTTCCTGCGGGATACGCTGAAGTCGGCTCGTTCTACGAGGAGTTCAAGGGCAAGTTCGAAGACAGGTTCGGCGACGCCTGGGGCCGGGGAGACGCCGTGTTCCAGTACGCCAATGCGGAGAGAGCCTCGACCTTCTGGTTCCACGATCACGCCCTGGGCGTCACGCGGCTGAATGTCTACGCCGGACTGGCAGGGTTCTACCTCCTGCGGGGCGGACCTGCGGACCTTCCCGACGGGGTATTGCCCGGTCCCGCACCCCGGGCCGGTGATCCGCCCGGTCGGAAGTACTACGAGATCCCTCTCGCCATCCAGGACCGCTCGTTCCACGTCGACGGCAGCCTCTTCTACCCGGCCGGACGCGCTGCCTTCGACGGATTCAGGGGCCCCTACATCCCGGGCAGCGACATCCCTCCGATCTGGAACCCCGAGTTCTTCGGCAACATGATGGTGACCAACGGGAGAACCTGGCCGGTCCTTCGAGTCGAACCGCGCCGCTACCGGTTTCGGCTTCTCAACGGATGCAACTCGCGGTACCTGATCCTGAAGATCGTCACCCGCCCACTCGCCCACAGACCCGCGGCCCCCGCCCTCCCCTTCTGGCAGATCGGCAGCGAGGGAGGCTTCCTCCCCAAGCCCGTACGGCGCGACCAGGTGCTCATCGCTCCCGCCGAGCGCGCCGACGTGATCGTCGACTTCGCGTCCCTACCAGTCGGGACCGAGCTTTATCTCATCAACGAGGGCCCCGACAAAGCGTTCCAGGGCGGGAAGGCGGGTACGGACTTCCCCCCGGCGGACCCCGCCACCACCGGGCAGGTCATGAAGCTCACGGTCGGAGCACTCACCACACCAGACACGACCGTGCCACCCTCCCAGCTGTCGCTGCCGTCGTTCGAGCCGTTGGGGAAGGCGAGCCGCATCCGACGGCTTTCCCTCAGCGAGCAGAACTCCGCATCGCTGCCGCACGTCGGCCCCCGGCAAATACTGCTCGGCACCCTGGACCGAAACGGGGCCGCTGTGCCGATGCACTGGGACGACCCCGTCACGGAGAATCCGGCCCTGGGTGCCACCGAGATCTGGGAGATTCACAATCTCACGAAGGATGCCCACCCGATCCATGTCCACGAGGTCCAGTTCCAGGTCCTCGACCGGCAACAGGCCGGCCGCGCCGCCCGGCCCGCAGAGCCGTGGGAGAGCGGGTTCAAGGACACAGCAGTCGCCTACCCGGGTGCCGTGACGAGGCTGAAGGCGACATTCGACCGGGCGGGCCGGTACGTCTGGCACTGCCACATGCTCGAACACGAAGACAACGAAATGATGCGCCCCTACACCGTCGGATGACGGCGGAGGAGGCTCTGCCACTCTCCTGCGCCCGGAGTGCTCCCCTGCAGCGAGATCACCCCGAGCCGGAACCGTGGGCAGGTGGGCTGTCGGGCGCATCCTGCGCATGGCGGTGCCTCGCACCGCGGCAACGCCCCAGCGGATGCCCGGCCGCAGTGTGCGGCGGCGCTGTTCACCGCTGTTCACGCAGCAGCGTGAGGCGGCGTTTGTACTCGTCCTCGTCGATTTCCCCGCGGGCGAACCGTTCTGCGAGCAGGTCTTCGGCTCGTCGGCTTCCCCATGCTGTCTCACCGCTGGGCGGGCCGGGCTGATGACCTCGCCGGGTGTTGGTGAGGTAGTGAGTGAGAGCGACGACCCCGACGATCAGCAGCGACCAGAACACAATCATGATCACGGTCATGAGCAGCCATCCGTTCCAGCCGCCGTAGTACCACATCATGCCAATCACCGTCTTTCGGACGGCCGACCGTCGACAGTTCCAGGGTGGCGCGGCGCCGCGTCGTTGAGAAACGGATACATGGACCCTGCCGGGGGGCTGAACGGCGCGTACGACTCGTATGGGGCCGACGGCTCCGAGGAACGCGCGGTCGGCCCGATGCGTCGACGCGTCGGCCCTGTGCGGTTCCTCGCGTCAATCGTGGGGGACGACCGCGACAGGGCAGCGTGCGTGATGAATGGCGGCCTGGACTACCGGGCCCAGGTGTGGTGCCAGGGCGCGATGGTGTTGTCGTCGGCCGACGACCAGCAGATCGGCACCCTCGGCGGCCCGTACGACAGCCTTGGCGGGGCTTACGAGTGGGGTGCTGTCGGTGACGTCCACCTGCGGGTACCTGTCACGCCAGGGGCGGAGGGTCTGGCTGAGGAGCTTCTGTGCGTCCTGAACGATTTCTTCCGCCACGTCATGGTTCACGCCCCAGGGCACGTATGCGTCCACCGGCAGGCTTCGGCCGTGGACGGCCCGAAGAGGTATGCCTCGCGCGGCAGCGGTCTCGAAGGCGAATTGGAGCAGGTCGTCGCAGGGGCCGTGCAGTTTGAGCGCCACCACCACGCCGCTTGTCGCAGTTCGGGTGGGCTGTGGGCCGTCCTCGCCCGTACTGGCTCGCACCAGGACCACCGGCCGCTCGGCGCGTGCCACGACGGGCATGCTGATGTCGCCGAGGAAGTAGCTCTCGACGGGCACCAGCCCCCGCGAACCGAGCACGATCATCTCGGACTCCGATGCCGCGCGTAGCAGCGCGTGCTCGGCATCGTCGGCGACCAGGCTGCCGACGACGGGGAGGCCCGGGTGGTGTGCCTGGAGCTCTGCCCGAGTGTTGTGCACGATCCGTCTCGCCCAGTAGTTCTGATCCATCTCGGCGGGAATGCGGGTCGGTTCCGGCACCAGCAGAGGCCACGCGTGCAGCAGGCGCAGCGTGAGCTTGCGCCGCTCGGCTTCGTCGGCGGCCCAACGAGCAGCGGCCAGGCTCTCGGGGGACCCGTCAAGGCCGACGGTGACGACTGGCTCCATGACAACTGCCTCCGTCTCGCAAGAAGCCGGAACGACGGTGTCGGCGCCCCGCCTTTCCGCACTGCTGTCGCCCCTGTGCCCCAACCCAGGGCGCGGAGGACGACGGCAGGGGATCGACGGGGTGAGCATCTGCGCAGACGCACCGAACACGGGTTCTCTTCATTCGACAAATACCCCAGATCCTTCCGTGGCGCACACGGAACCCGGCGTGGCGCTCGGGGAGGAACCCGGTCCGCGCGCGGCGGGCAGCAGGTCGCGCGTGCTCCGGCGGTTGCGCATCGACGGGCCCGGCGGGCGGAAGAATCCGCCGCCGAAGCACTCCGGCACGGAGGGCGGACTTCACCGGGCGGGACTGCTCCGGCCTCGCGTCGTGAGGGCGGTGAAGTGATCTCGGAACAGGCGTTCGGCGGGACGGTCGCCAGCCCTGTGGTCAGACAACAGCGGCACGGCGGTCTCACGTGCCGGCGGGTGAACTCCGTACATCGTCGGTCCGGTAATTCAGGTGCTCGGCGACGGATACCACACCGTCGACGCTCCGGCACAACCGTTCGATGATGGGGATCAGGCTCTTGAACTCGACGGATCCGTTGAGGACCACCTCTCCCTGCCGGACCTCGACCGTCACCGCCGAGGGAGCGAGGCCCATCGTCTGCTGCAGCACATCGCGGTTGATTTCCTCACGGATGGCATCGTCGTGGCGCAGGAAGACTCGTAGCAGGTCTCTGCGGCTGACGATGCCCAGCAGCTTGTCCGTCTCGTCCACAACGGGCAGACGTTTCACGTCCTGTACTTCCATGAGGCGGGCTGCCTCCACCACGGTCCACTCCGGACGCGCACACACCGCGGGAGCCGACATCAGCTCCTCCGCTCTGGCCCCCTCGGCCTTGGCCCGCTCCCACGCCTCGATATGCGGGATCGGCGTCAGCCCGGATGGATCGGCCTGGTCGGAGGACTTGCGCAGCAGGTCGGCCTCGGACACCACGCCCATGGGCCGGTTCAGTTCGTCCACCACGGGCACGGCGGTGACATCGTTCTCCGCCAATAGTTTGACGATCTCCTTGAATGGCAGGTCACGCCGCGCCCGGACGACGCCTCGGGTCATGAGCTCTGCAACGGTTCGGTGATGCATGTGGCTCCTCCTTCGGGGTGTGGCGGTCAGAAGTGGTCATGTGTCGAGCGGATCAGGAACCGGACGCCCACGGTTGAGCCGACCAGGCCCGTTTTGGGGGTCCAGTGGGTCCAAAACGGGCCCACTGGACCCCACGGCAGCGGCACGCCGTACGTGGCAGTTTGAGTACAGCAACATAGTGAGGAATCGGTGACGATCATGCGAGCTCACCTCGGCGATCATCTTGTTGTCGAAAGTCCGGCCACCGGCGCCAGCAGGCGCGACGGCGAGATCGTCGGACTCCGCCATGCGGATGGGACCCCTCCCTACGACGTGCACTGGTCGGACACCGACCATGTGTCGCTCGTGTTCCCAGGACCCGACGCCCATGTCCGTCACCTTGAGCACGGGGCTGGGAGAACCCACGAGTCATCCCAGCCGGGCGCGAACGATCCTGGTGCCCGGTCCACCAGGATCGGGTCCGAGGGGACACGCAGCCCCCGGCGACGTCGGCCGACGCATCGCCATTGAACGTAGGCAACAAGGCTCACCGAGCAGACACAGCCCGCCGCGGCAGAAAGGCGCCGGGATACCTGGCATGCCTCGACCAGCGGGGATCCGGTACCCGTGGTCGTTCGATCCGGGCGGTCGCCGTCACGGCGCAGCCACGCGTACCGCCGTTCCGGATCCGCGCAACGAAGCCCGTTCGGCGTTGACGCTTGACCTCGAGCATGGTCTTCTCCGTAACGTCATCCCATGTCGGATGAGAAAGGTTCGGGCGGGCCCGGAAGACTGCCGCGCTCGCTGTACGAGCGCGAGCTGTACCGGCTCCAGACCGAGCTCGTGAAGCTCCAGGAGTGGGTGCGCGCCGAGAGCGCACGGCTCGTCGTGGTGTTCGAGGGGCGTGACGCGGCGGGCAAGGGCAGCACGATCAAGCGCGTCACCGAGTTCCTCAATCCCCGGGTAGCACGTATCGTCGCGCTGCCGCGGCCCACCGAGCGCGAGCGCGGCCAGTGGTATTTCCAGCGCTACGTCGGGCATCTGCCGGCCGCGGGTGAAGTGGTCCTGCTCGACCGGAGCTGGTACAACCGCGCGGGCGTCGAGCGCGTCATGGGTTTTTGCACCATGGAGGAGCACCAGCGGTTTCTTCGCCAGTGCCCGATCTTCGAGCGGATGCTGGTGGAGGACGGCATCCTGTTGCGCAAGTACTGGTTCTCGGTGAGTGACGCGGTGCAGGAGCAGCGGTTCCGGCGTCGGCTGCAGGATCCCACCCGCCGGTGGAAGCTCTCTCCGCTGGACCTGGAATCGATCAGCCGTTGGGAGGCCTATTCGCGGGCGAAGGACGAGATGTTCGTCCATACGGACATCTCGGAAGCTCCCTGGTACGTGGTCGAGAGCGACGACAAGCGCCGGGCACGGCTGAACATGATCGCCCATCTGCTGTCGACCGTGCCGTACGAGGAGGTCGCTCCGCCGGCGATCGAACTGCCTCCACGCCCGCCGGCCACCGGATACCAACGTCCGCCGAGGGACCTTCAGACGTACGTCCCCGACCATGCGTCAGCACTGAGCGGGTGAGGTAGGCGCGTCTCGTACATTCAAGTCGCCGGAGGTATGACAGCCACCGGACAGTCGGCGTGGTGAAGCAGGGTGCGAGCGACCCGGCCGAGGTGGGGGCCTGGATGACTGCGGCGACGATGCGCTCCGACGATGATCAGATCCGCGGCAGCCGATCGCTGGGCCAGCACCTTTGCGGCCGTTCCCTCGACTGCCGCCGAGTGCAGTCGGACCGTCGGGTGATCGCGTACGGAGTCGGCCACCGCGTGGTCGATCAGAGTGGCCGCGCGTTCCTTGCAGTAGAGGTGCGGCTCACCGGCAGTACGGGGGTGATCGGCGTGATTGCGCGGCGGGCAGCGCCAGGCATGTACGGCGTCCAGGACACAGTCCCTTGCTTCAGCCTCACGGAAGGCCAACCGGATCGCCGCTGATCCTCCCTCCGGTTCCTTGACCCCGACGAGGATCCGCCCGTGCGTGCCATCGATACCGGCCTTGTCGCCGCGCACGACGATGACGGGGCAAGGGTGCGACGCGGCCACGGCGAGGCTGACGGAGCCGAGCAGAAGTCCGGTGACCCCTCCGCGGCCTCGTTCCCCGGTGATCAGCGCCCCTGCGTTGTGCCCCTCGCGCAGGAGGCCGGTCACCACGTCCCCGGGCAGTACTTCGGCCGTGACGTCGACGTCCGGATGGCGGCGGCGGACGCGCTCAGCGGCAGTTTCGACGATGCTTTCGGCGAGCGCCCGCTCCGAAGGACGACCGAGGCTGAGCACCGGTGCGGCGTCCCCGCGGTACTCCCCCTCCAACACGTACACCACCCGCAGCGGCAGCCCATGAAGGGCCGCCTCGTCGACGGCCCAGTCGACCGCCCGCAGGCTGGTCTCCGATCCGTCCACACCCGAGACCAGGGGCAGCCTCATCGTCCCCACCGCCTTCCACTCGACCGGGTAAGAGGCACCTCTCCTCACAGTTGCACCGGAGCAGGCCATTCGTCAGGACCAGTTCGGTCCCGATGCGGAACGTTCGGCCCCCTCCGTGGTCCGGCCGGTCCGCACGCACAACGTGCACTTCGGCCGCGACAGGAAGCGCCCCGGCGTCTGGCTGGCCCACGATGCGAGGAAGGCCGATAGTGGAGGAGCAGCGTGGTGCGGCGTGAGCGCGCGGGGCCGGGAGGCAATACAGGCATACCGGCAGGGGTGACGCGGCGGGGAGGAAGGTGCCGTCGATGTCCGATGCCACGAGTACCGACCTCTACGAGGTCACGATGGCTCAGTCGTATCTGCGCGAGGGCATGACCGGTTCGGCAACGTTCAGTCTGTTCGTACGCGATCTGCCGCCGGACCGGGGCTTTCTTGTCTGTGCCGGGCTGGAGCCAGTCCTCGACTACCTCTCCGCCTACCGTGTGGACGCAGATGACGTGGACGTCTTCGCCACCGTCATGGGACGACGGCCCGAGGATCTGGCCCCGCTGCTCGGCCTGGAATTCAGCGGCGAGGTACGGGCAATGCCCGAAGGACGCATCGTGCTCGCCGGAGAGCCCCTGCTGGAAATCACCGCGCCTCTCCCGCAGGCCCAGCTCGTCGAAACCTACGTACTCAACCAGCTCAGCCACCAGACCGCCGTCGCCTCCAAATGCGCCCGGTGTGTCCTGGCCGCCGACAGACACCCCGTCGTGGACTTCTCCCTGCGCCGCACCCATGGCATCGAAGCCGGACACCAGGCCGCCCGGCTGGGGGCCATGGTCGGCTTCGCCGGAACCAGCAATGTGGCGGCCGCTTACTCCGAGGGCCTGACCGCAGTAGGCACGATGGCCCATTCGTACATCGAGGCGTTCGGTGCCGAGGAGAACGCGTTCCGGGCCTTCGCCCGGTCCCATCCGGGCCCGGTGACGCTCCTCGTGGACACCTACGACACCGAGACAGGCGTGGCTACGGCAGCGCGCGTACTGCGCGATCTGGGGCTCGACCTGGGGTGCTCCATCCGGCTGGACAGCGGTGACCTCGGGGCCCTGGCCGTGCGGGCACGGACCATCCTCGATGCCGCCGGCCTCCGAGAGACACGGATTGTGGCGAGCGGTGGTCTCGACGAGTTCGCAGTGGACGGTCTGGTCCGCTCCAAAGCGCCCATCGACACGTACGCGGTCGGCACCAGAATCGGCGTCTGTGCGGATGCCCCCTACCTGGATTCCGCGTACAAACTGGTCGAGTACGACGGTCGGCCAGTGATGAAACTGTCCTCGGCCAAGGTGACAGCGCCGGGACGCAAACAGGTGTTCCGAAGGCCGGAACATGCAGATCTCATCACTCTCATCGACGAGCCCCCGCCCCCGGACGGCACCCCGCTGCTGGAGTCGGTCATGCGGGAAGGGCACCGTGTTTCGGAACGCACGAAGCTGGACACGGCCCGGCAGCGGTTCGTCACCGACCTCGCGGCGCTGCCGGCCGGGGCCCGCACCATACGGGCGCCCACCGCGCCAAGGGCGGAACCCTCAGAATGCCTCAGCTCACTCGCCGCAGATGTCCGCCGACACATCGAGCAGAATCTGCTGGGGCACACGCACGGAGCTCTCTGATCCGATCTCGCAATCGGGCGCAGGAATGACCTCGGCCGACGGAACCGGCAAGTTTCTCAGAGCTCTCCGGCCCAGGGCCGGGCGGGACCGCGGCAGGGGCCGGTCGACCCATGTCTGTGAGGCGGCTGTCCGGCGATGCTGAAATCGGAGGCTACAGAGGAGGTCCACCGATGAGCGCTTCTCCCACTCGCATCACTACAGCTCTGCCTGCCGTGTACCGTGCCCGCCTGATGCAGATCGGGCAGGAGGTCAATTTCGAGGAGGGAACCCGTCTCTTCCACGAAGGCGACCGCGCGGACCGCTTCTGGATCCTGCGCTCGGGCACCGTCACGCTGGACTTCCGCGTACCGGGAAGCTCACCGGCCGCGATCGAGAACCTCGGGCCCGGCGAGCTGGTGGGCTGGTCCTGGCTGTTCGAGCCCTACATCTGGCACCTCGGAGCCGAGGCGATGACGCATGTCCGTACCCATGAGTTCGACGCAGCGAGGGTACGGATGATGATGGACGCGGATCCCGCCTTCGGCTCGGCCATCGGCCATTGGGTCGGGCAGGTTCTCGCCCACCGGTTGCAGGCCGCCCGGATCCGTCTGCTCGATCTCTACGCCCCTCACGGCAGCGGCGGCTTTGTGTGATGCACGCCGCCGTGCCGCCATCCGAGAGCTACGCCCGAGGAGCACGCCATGGCTGCATCCCGGTACACCGTCAGCGATGTCATGACCCACACGGCCGTGGCCATCGGCCGCGAGGCTTCGTACAAGGAGATCGTCGAGCTGATGCACCAGTGGAAGGTCAGCGCGGTACCGGTACTCGAAGGCGAGGGCCGTGTCGTCGGGGTGGTCTCCGAGGCGGACCTGCTGCCGAAGGAGGAATTCCGGCAGGGCGCCCCGACACTGCCCGGCCAGCTCGAGGAGGCGTCCAAAGCCGACGCGGTGCTGGCCGAGGAGCTGATGTCGAGCCCGGCCGTCACCGTCCATCCCGATGCCACACTCGCCGAGGCCGCCCGCATCATGGCACGCAAGCGAGTGAAGCGTCTGCCCGTCGTGAACGGCATCGGCATGCTGGAGGGCGTCGTGAGCCGCAGCGACCTGCTGAAAGTCTTCCTGCGCCCGGATGAGGAGATCGACGAGGAGATCCGATCCGCTGTTGTCGCCGAACTCTCTCCTCCGGACCGCGTGGAATTCTCCGTGATGGACGGTGTCGTCACCCTGCGGGGACCTCTCCAGAACCGTTCCCTGGTGCCACTACTGGCTCGGGCCATTCGCGCGGTCGAAGGCGTCGTGGACGTACGCATGGAGCTTGACTGAAACGCCCTCCAGGCACAGCGAACCGCAGCAGTCGGCCCGGCTTCGCCATGCGGCCCGTGGAGACAGTGCGGTCGATGGGGGGATCAGGGCGCCGCCAAGGTCTGTGCCCGCTTGACTCTCACTTCACGTTCACGGCCTTCGCTTCTCGAAATGCGCTTCGTGTGAGCCGAGCGGCCAGGTAGCCGCTCATGAGGGCGGCCGTCGCAAGGGCGGCCCCGGACCAACCGAGCGGCTCGGTCTCCAGGATCGACTGCAGCGGCGGAACATACAGCGCCGCCACAGCCAGCAGGGCCGACGCCAGCAGTGAGCGGGCGTCCTTGTCCACGGGAACGGACTCCCCGGTGAGCATGGACTCGTCGATGAGCAGGGAGGATGCCTCAAGGACCTCGGCGGCGGCAGCGACGATGTCGCCCTCGCCGAGCAGCAGCAGCAGCAGCAGCACGTCGTCTGGCACCACAACGGCTGCGGCGGCCTCCCATGCGGCGCCGTCCCGCAGGACACGAGCACTCGGTGCCGACATCACCGACAGGGCCTCCACGGCGTGGTCGGCGCGGATCTCCTGCGCGACCCCCACCGCTGTGTTGAAGACGATCACCAGACCGATGACCACCGCATCCGAGTGGTCACCGATCACAACGGTCAGCAGTGCGGCCCCCAGCAACACCATGATCAGAGGATCACGAAGCTGAGCAAGAACGCGGGCGTACAAAGACGCGCTGTGCGCCTCCGCCACCTCGTTGCGGCCCTGCTCGGCCAGACGGCGCTCGGCCTCCGGCCCGGCCAGCCCGCAGGACTCCTGTCCGGGCTCCTCCTCCACGGCCGGGCTGGTCATCACGGCGGGAATTCACACAAGGGGAACGGTGATCACCGGGCAGTGCGCCCGGTGCAGCAGTCCGTGGACGACGGAACCGAGCCGCATGCCCGTGTAGCCACCCCGGCCGCGGCGCCCCACGACGACGGCCAAGGCATGCTCGGCCGCACTGGCCAGCTCCTCCACCGGGTGTCCGGTCGGCACCTCATGGGTCAGATGCACGTCCGGGTACTTGATCGACCAGCCCGCCGTAACCTCGGAGAGCATGCGTCGCTGCGCCTGTACAGCGTCCCTTTCGTCCTGGAGCGTGAAAAGGGGCGGCTGCCACACCGAGACGGCGCGGAGCGCGGCACCGCGGAGGTCGGCCTCCTCGAACGCCAGCCCCAGCGCCGCCTTCGAGGACTCGCCGCCGTCGATTCCCACGACCAGGTAGGTCGGCTGCTGAGTGACATGCTCCGCATCACCCACGACCACCACGGGACAGCGTGCCTGGGCCGTGACGGGGACGACGAGGGAGTCGGCACTGAGGTATTCGGCCGTACGGCTCAGGTGTCGGGACCCGAGGACGACCATCCGGGCCCGCCCGGACAGCCCGCCGATCACGGCAGCCGGGTATCCGTCGAGCAGATCGGTGGCCGGCCGCAGCCGCGGATGGCGCGCCCGGACCCAGGCGGCCCCCTCCTGAAGAGCGTTCGCCCCGGCTTGAAGCAGGGACGTTCTGCGCGGGCTGTCATCGCGGGGATGCGCGTCGTGCAGTGGAGGTACGGCCACCACGAGCCGGAGTTCCAGCCCGCGTCGCTGTGCTTCGTCCGCCGCCCAGGCCAACGACAGGTGCCAGTTCCTCGACGGGTCGATACCGACGACGAGTTCACGGTGTTCGGCGGCGCCCATCACGACTCACTCCCGTGTCCGGAACCCCGCTGCGGAATGAGTTGCACGGGACAGTGCGCGTGGTGCAGAAGGCTGTGCGTCGCCCGCCCGAGAGTGGGGCCGATGTAACCGGGCGACCGCCGCCCGCCCATCACCAGCAGATGCGCATGCCGCGATGCCTCCACCAGTACTCCTGTCACGGTCAGGCTCTTCTCGGCATCCGCCTGCACGGTCAGGCCCGGGAATTCGTCACGGATCCGGTTCGCCACGGCAGTCAGATGGTGGACCTGTTGGCCGACGATCGTCTCGGCCCCGTCGTCCATGCCCCTGACCACGATGACGGGCGTCGTGGCACTTGCGGCGACCTTCAGGCCGACGGATCCGAGCATGAGGTATTCGAACCCGCCGAGACCACGGTTGCCCACCACGACAGTGCCGCGGAGGCTGGCGGTCCGATGCAGGCTGGGGACGGGTGCGCCGCAGCTGAGCTCCGTGGTGATGTGCAGGCCGGAGTACCGTTCCCCGATGGCAGCGGCGGTGTCCCGCAGCAGTTCGCGGCCCGCGTCGCGAACCCGCTCGACGCTCTCCGCCGAAAGGTAGAGAGTCCGACCATCCGTGTCCACTGCGTGAACGATGTGCAGCGGGCTGTCACGGCGCGCGGCCTCGGCCGCTGCCCACAGCGCTGCCCGGTGGGCCGGCTCTGAGCCGTCGACGCCGACGATGACGGAGCCCAGTTCCGGGCTGCCTGTGGTGCCTTTCATGGTTCCTCCTCACCGATTGCCACGGGCAGGGGCAGCTCTCACGCTGGCACCGCGAGCCCCGCAGAGAGAGGGGCCGTCAGGGCCGCCCGGGGCCCAATGGTCCCTGTCGAGAGAATCGTGCCGTGTCTGAGCACCCGATCCGGGTCCGACTGGTCCCGGCACAGACCCATTCGGCCCTCTTCATCCCGGTGCAGCCCGGTGAATCGTGGTTTCTGAACGAGTCGCCCGCATTACGTCCATGCGGGTCTCCGTGAGAGAGCAGGAGGTGCCTCCATGAGGCACATCAGAGTGGGAGACCTGATGACCGACGAGGTCGTCTCGGTCGTCTCGGTCACCTCTTTCAAGGAGGTCGCGAAGCTGCTCGCGCAGCACGACATCAGCGGACTTCCCGTGCTCGACGACGAGGACCGTGTTGTCGGCGTCGTCTCCGAGAGCGACCTGCTGAGCCGACAGGCGACGGGACATCCGGTGACGGGCGACGCTCCCGACGCCGCCACCAGGACCTCGTCCGGAGCCGAATTCACCGCTGCCGAGGTCATGTCGACGCCGGCCGTGACCGTCCACGCGCAGGAGACCGCACCGGAAGCCGCCCGGCTGATGACCCGCAGTGGCGTGGAGAGGCTCCCGGTCGTGGACGACGAGGACCGGCTCGTCGGCATCGTCACACGCCGGGATCTGCTGCGCCTCTTCCTGCGCTCCGACGCGGAGATACGACGACGCCTCGTCGAGGACGTACTCGAAGACACCATGGGACTCGGACCCAGCGCGGTCACCACCCATGTGGTGGACGGCGTCGTCACCCTGGAAGGCCGACTGGAGAACCGGAGCCAGATCTCGGTCCTGACACGCCTTGCCGAACAAATCGACGGGGTGGTCGCGGTGGTGAGCCATGTGACCGCACACACGGATGGCCCCGTACCCGATTCCCCGCCATGTGCCGCCCACGGACCGTCCGCAGAGCCGTGAGGCCGCACCGCCAGCATCACCGCCACCACGAACGCCGGAGCGTCTCCTTGAGGATTCCGGAGCGAGGACAAGGACTCGGCCATGGACCACCGCGTCATCCATAAACAGCCCAGGCCCGGCGCCGACTTCATGCTCCAGGACTATGACCGCGTCCGCGCCGAATTCACCTGGGACGAGGCCCGGTCGCAGCTGGCCGGGCTGCCCGGTGGCGGGCTGAACATGGGATACGAAGCCGTGGACCGTCAGGTGGCCGCAGGCCTTGGCGGGCGGGAGGCGTTGCGCTGCATCGCAGCAAACGACACGGTCACCCGTATCAGTTATGGCGAGCTCGCCGGCCTCACAGGGCGCTTCGCCAACGCACTCACGTCCCTGGGGGTGGCCCGGCAGGAAATGGTGTTTACTCTCCTGGGCCGTTGCCCCGAGCTCTACGCGACGGTGCTGCGGAACCTGTCAACGTGATCAAGGCAGGTAGGTCGTTCTATTGCTGTGCCGGGATCGTTTGATCTTGAGAGGGTCTGTTGATCCAGGCAGCCTCGGGGAGCTTCGGCGGCTCGGGGGGCTTGCGG
>NZ_JBEYTM010000051.1:0-57903 GCF_040643055.1 Streptomyces sp. NPDC047515 | reverse complement strand
ACACCACGTGATCATTCCGGGGCCGTCTCCATGCCCGGAGGGCAGATCACGACCGTCACGCATCACGCATGATCAGCCACCCGACAGGCTCTAAGACGCTGCAGACCATCGAGCGGGTACGGCGAGAGGGGCCAACCAAGATGCGCGAGGTGGTGTCACAGCTCCAGGCGTTCTCGCTGCCTCCGCCAACCGAACCCCCTGATTCTGATGCTCTCAGCAGCGCTGCGGCCCGCGCGGCCAGTTCCCGTGTAAAGGTCCGGCGAGCGGCTGCCGGGTGGCCGTCGGTGAGCGGGTGGCGCCGGCTGATGGAGGCCAGCCTCGACGCCACCGCCAAGCTCAACAGCCTCGGCCGAACCCCGGCCGATGGCCGAGCACAACTGGTCGACCTCGGCGCGCCCGTCTTCATTGACACATCAACCCAGGAAGGGAGGCCACAGGACTGCGGCCGCGAGCTCGAGGTTGAGCACCTTCACCCACCTGCCGCGTGTTCTGAAGAGGCACCCGACCGGTGTTGACCTGAGCGTGTGAGCGCGGTTCAAAACCGGGTTTTGAAGCTGGCCGTGGTCGCCGTATTAGGGAGGGCGTCTGTCGAGGGTTTCAAAACCCGGTTTTGGAACCGGCAAGTCGAGGCGTCGCCAAGTGGGGCACACGTGGCATCCTGTTTCGGTCCGCTAGTACCGACCCAACCGGGCCGGGAAGCATACGGAGCATCAGGAGTACCACCCATGGCACGGATCACCGCGCTCATCAACCGCAAAGGTGGAGTCGGCAAGTCGACTATCACCGTGAACACGGCGGCCATCACCGCCCACGTGCTGGGCCAAGCCCCCGAAGGCGACCCCCACTACGTCGCAGCCGTCTCCGCCGACCCCCAAGGCTCCACCACTTGGTGGTCAGAACGAGTCGGTGAGGATCTGCCCTTCTCCTTCCAGCAGATCAACTCCAGAGACGATCTTGAACTGTTCTCTCACCTGAAGAAGTCCCGCAAGGTCAGGCACGCCTTCATCGACACCCCCGGCTGGATGGACCTTCCCGAGGACGAGAAGGAAGAGGCTGGCGACCCCTTCGGTAAGAGCACCGCTGCCGACGCCATGCGCGCCGTCCTCTCCAACGCCGACGACATCATCATCCCCGTCGAGCCCGAGCCTCTCGGCTTCATGCCCACCCGCGACACCATCGAAGAGGTCGTCAAGCCGCTCGGCATCCCCTACCTGGTCGTCATCAACAACTGGGACCCTCGCGACGGAGAGGCCGACCTTGACCAGACCAAGGACTTCGTCCGGGCCCAGGGGTGGAAGCTGGCGAACACGGTCATCCGGCACTACAAGGTGCATACCCGAGCAGCCCTCGAAGGCACCGTCGTCACTCAGTACAAGAAGAACCGCGTAGCAATGGAAGCTCGCGAGGACTTCTACCAGCTCGCACTAGAGCTTGGCGCAGGTAAGAAGGACCGTCGCTGATGGCCGCCAAGAAGCCCTGGGCGGAACTCCTCGACGGTCCCGGCAAGACTGCGAAGAAGGGCACGGATCCCGCAGAGCAGCCCGCCAACTCCGAAGTGCCGCCGACCACCGTGTACATGCACACGATCACCGGCAACCCGGACAACCCGCGCACCGAGGCCGACTACACCGACGACGATGCCGACTTCCGCGAGCTCAAGGAGTCGATGAAGTCCGTCGGCCAGCTCCAGCCGGCCGTCGCCATGTCGCGCGAAGCGTTCTTGCGCGTCAAGCCCGAGCACGGTGCTCGCCTGGTCGACGCCCAGTGGGTCGTCATCCTCGGCAACCGGCGCTTCCATGCGGCCAAGCAGCTTGGCTGGACGAAGTTCGAGATCCGGGTGCGAGACCGTCTCGGCAAGGAGGACGACGACAAGGTCGACGAAGCCGTCGTCATCGAGAACATCCAGCGCAAGAACATCCCGCCCTACAAGGAGGCGGAGTTCCTGCAGCGGATGGTCGAGCGGCATGGATCCCAGGAGAAGGTCGCGGAGCGCATCGGGAAGTCGCAGATGTACGTCTCCAACCGCCTGGCCCTGCTCAACCTGGCACCCGAACTCCGGGACGCTGTCGACACCAAGCAGATCAAGGTGAAGACGGCGGAGAAGCTTGCCAAGATTCAGGACCCCGAGCGGCAGAAGGCGATCGCGGCCGAAGAGATCCGCAAAGCCCAGGAGCCGAAGGCCCCGCGCACGCGCAGGGCCGCCCCGCCAGCTCCGCCCGTTCAAAACCCGGTTTTGAACCCGGCCGCCGCCCCCGGCACGACCAGCGGGGGAGCCGTAGCCACCGAGGCATCCAACGCGGACAGCCCCGCCATCGTAGTTCCGGAGCCGCGACCTACGGCGATCCCCGAAGCCGACACGACTGCTGCCACACCGTGGCATGACGGTGCCGCCCTCATGAATGCGGCTTTCGAGAAGCTGGACCCCGTCCAGCGAAGCGCGTTCATCCTGCGCTACTTCCGCCGCAGCCGCGGAGTCGAGGCCGTCATCGCAGACATGCGCGGCGACCTCGCCACGCAGGACCGCGCCTCGCTCGCGGCCATCCTCCAGCAGGTCGCCGCAGGCCTCCTCCGAGACGCATAGCCGGAAAGCAACAAGCCCCTGCCCTTCAGCACGATGGGCAGGGGCTTCGTCGCATTCAGAACCGTCGCCCGCAGAGGTCCCGCAGCCAGCCGGGGATCGTCCGCCTGCTGACACCCGACAGCGCCTGAAGCCGGGTCGGTCCCAGCCCGTCCGCGTGAGCCTGCCGCATAAGGGCGCGCACCCTGTCGTCCACGAACGCGAGGTCGCACTGCTTCACATACCGCTGGACGCCAGCCAAGGCCAGCCTTCCCCTAGCACTCAGCGACGGAGCAGGATTCGCCTCCTCCCACTCGTAGAACTGATTCGACAGCTCACGCCATCGGTATGGCTCGGGGGGAGAGACTTTCACCTTCCGAGCACGCTCGGTCGCTTCGAGGAGTTCCTCGGCTGGCACAGCCTCAGCACGAAGAGTCTGCGGGTCAGTGACGTCCTTCCAGGCAACCGGGAGCGCCGCAGGCATCGGGCCGCCCTCGCCATCGATGCCTCTGAAGCAGTGGGCGCACATCCTGCGTAACGGCTCCGTGCCGAGAGCAGGCGGTACACAGAGCTCCTCCGGGTACCGGCACAACACCGGAATCGAGTACGCCAACGAGTAGGCAGCGTGCACGGCGCGGAACCACAGGTATCACCGTTCACGTACGGCGTCACCCGCAGGAGAGGATATGACCGCCTGGGGAAGTAAGTACACGGAGCGGTACACACCGGAGTTCAAACGGGACGCGATCGCGCTCGTGGACTCCACGGGCCGCAGGGTCACCGAGATCGTCCGGGAACTCGGGGTCAGCCCGGAGTCCCTACGCAACTGGTATTGCCAGGCGAAGGCCGATCGCGGCGAGGGCCGGCCCGGCGAGCTGACCACGGCGGAACGGGAGGAGCTCAAGCGGCTGCGCAGGCAGAACGCAGAGCAGGCCAACACAATCGAGGTGCTGCGAAAAGCCGCGGTCTTCTTTGCGAAGGAGAGCGACCGATGAGCGAGGTGTACGCGTTCACCGAGGCGGAGAAGACCACCCACGGCGTCGCTTTCCTGTGCCGGCTACGGAAAGTGGCCCGCGCCTCCTGTCACGCCTGGCTCGCCGCGGGGAAGAACCGTGCCCTGCGCCAGGCGGCCGACCAGGCCCTGGCCCACGAGATCACCCTCATCCATCTCGCTGCCCGGAAGACCTACGGCGTTCCGCGCATCCACGCCGAACCACGACGGCTGAGACGGTATGTGAACCGCAAGCGCATCGCCCGCCTGATGCCCGACAGGGGCATCCAAAGCTCCCATCGCCGCAAGCGGTGCTCGCTGAAGCGGCCGGACAAGAAGGCACCACCGGCCCCGGACCTGATCGGCCGCGACTTTCACGCGAGTGTGCCGGGAACCAGACCGGCAGGGGACATCACCTTCCTGCCCACCGCCGAGAGCTGGCTCTACCTCGCCTGCCGGCTCGACCTGGCTACCCGCGAGGTTGTCGGGAACGCCATGGCCGACCACCACCGCGCCTCCCTGGTCCTCGACGCGCTGAAGATGGCCCACGGCCGGGGTGGCCTGCGACCCGGTTGCATCGCACACTCGGATCGCGGCAGCGAATACACGTCGGCCGACTTCAGCCGCGAGATACGCGAGTTGGGAATGAGGCAGAGCTGCGGCCGCATCCGATCACGCCTCGACAACGCCGCCGCGGAGAGTTTCTGGGCTCTACTCAAAGACGGGATCGGCACCCGCATCTGGCCCGACCGGGCCACCGCCTGCGCCGAGGTCTTCGCGTTCATCGAGACCCTCTACAACCGTCGTCGTCTACGCAAACACAAGGTCCACGGCTACCACCCCAGCCGAAACCCGACAACTACATGAACACGCCTTGGCGGCATAGAGATCGAGTGTCCGAGATCACGGGGAAACTTCAGGTGATGCTCTCCACGGCATGGCGGACCTCGGCGATCCCCTCCAGGGCGTCAGGCAGGCCGGCGATTACGCTGTGGCGGGCGGCGAACTCGCGGGCCCTGTGTCCAGCATCGCGGTTAGCTTGTTCTCCGCGTACTGCGTGCCCTTGCGCTCGCGCAGCTTACGCGCCCACCAGCCGCCGCAGGTCGGAATGTAGATCAGCGCCTGGTGGAAGTCGGCCGGCGTCCACTCCACGTCCAGGCTGCAAGCACGCGAGCGTGAGCGCCATGGTGATCCGGTAGCCGGAGTCGGGATCGTCCCGTCCCACGTACTGGCCCTCGACGTCGTCCTCCAGAAGCAGGCGCCGCGACCGGGTGCTGAGCGGGCGCCGCTCCCACACCGGCACCACCGGCGCGCGCCGGGCCCGCGGAAGTTTCCTGGTGCTCATGACATTTCCCCAGGTCGCAGGAGGGACACCACATCCCGGCGTACTGGATCGATCGGGTGAGGACCGGACGGTGAGAGCCGTCCGGTGTGCGGCAGCCAAGGGACGAGGTGAAGTTCACGCCGCGCTCACCGCCTCCAGCACCGGCGTCCCGGTCGGCACGGTTCGGTCCTCGGGGAGTTCCTGGCCGGCGAGCTCGGCGCAGCGGCTTGCCCAGTCGGTGGCCGCAGGCGGCCGGGCCAGCTGGTCGCCCCGAGCGATCCGCAGCTGCCGGGCCCGGTCGGCGAACAGGAACTCCACCGCCCGCAGCAGGGCCTCGTCCGCGGCACGCTCGGCGGCCGCCTCGGCCATCGCCCGGTTCGGATACCGGTGCTGGGCACAGAGCTTGGCGTCGTACGCCTTGTCCGCCTCCGCCTCCGCCTCCGCCGAGCGCATCAGCCTGCCGTACAGGCTCTCGCGGCGCCGGTCGCGGAGCGTCTCGGCCGTCTCTCGCGCGGCGAGCAGCCGCCTGCCCTCCTCGAGGTCCTCGGCGCGCAACCGGTCCAGGTGCTGCTCCAGCAGCGCTCGGGTATCCGCCGTGCACCGATGGGTGGCCTCAGCGACCGCGGCCGCGTCGGCGAGGTCGGCACGGGCCATGACGGCGAAGTCGACTGCCTCGGCCAACGCCCGCTCCACCGCCCGGCGTTCGGTGCACAGCAGGCACCGGCCGATCGCGTCCGGGATGCCGCAGTCAGCGCACGGCTGCGCGAGGCGCTCCTGCTCGGCCGCGGCGTACTCCGCGCAGCGCTGCTCGACGACCTTGGCACGGACCTGCTGCTCGGCGAGCGCCCGCTTCCGGCGCACCGCCTGGGCCGCGGCCTCGTACGTCACCGCGGCGTTCAGCCGCTTCTCCATCTCGGCCTGCAACACCTTCGGTGCCGCCCCGGCCAGTTCGCGGGCAGTCTCGGTGGCGATCCTCGCACGCAGCCCACGCCGGTCACCGATCAGGACCCGGCAGCTGGGGCAGTTGGCGCCGGTGTCCATCCGCCGACCCTCGTCGCACAGTTGCGACCAGCACCACGCCCGCTGGACCAGGCCGCGGCCCAGGATCCAGCCCACCGGATCGGTGATCAGGCGGCCCATCTGCTGATCGAGCCGCCGCTCGAGCCGCTCGGCAAGTGCCTGCGAGGCCTCCTGCGGGCCGACGATCCCCCGCAGCACGCAGAGCTGGACCCGCACCGCCGCGGCGACATGGCGCCGGGCAGCAGACCTGCCAATGCGCTCCCACACCGACCGCACCGGCGCGAGCACCGACTCCAGACCCGCCGGCAACGGTGTCGGCCGCACGAACACCACCGCTCCCGTCCACTCCGCCGAACCCTTCAACGAGCGCGGCTCGGCCGACTGGCCCGACTCAACAGCGGCTTCCTGCTGCTGTTCCCCGCGAAGCGGGCCGCTCAGCCCCCGCTCAGCCACAGCCGTGTTTGCATCGGTGTGGTCCGACTCGTCCTCGCGGGCGCTCGCGCGCTCCGGCAGACCACCGCACCCCGGATCGGCTTCGCCGGAAAACCCACCAGAGAGCGAGAGAGAACCAGAGAGAGAAACCACCGACGCGTGGTCGGCGTGGAGGCATGCACCAGCGGGGCGCTCCACCACATCGGACTCCGGCTCCTTCGCATGGGCCTCTCCCCCGTCGGCTACCGGCCCTTCCGCCTCCCGCTCCGAGTCAAGATCCCCGGGTGCAGCAACGGGGCGCTGGAAAACCACGGCCTCGACATCGTCGAACGACTTCTGCTCCCAACCCTCCCCCGACAGCACCAGCCCCTCGCCGGGCACCCCGTCCTCACCGTGAACCGAACCCTGCGCACACGACGGACACGCCTCGGGGCCCTCCGGCTCCTCGACGACGGCGAGTGGCGCCCTGCCGCGCCCATACGCGGACGCGATGGCCGGAACCATTAGCCGGCCCTTGCCGAATTGCCCGGCCTCCGTTGTCCCGCGGACCACCTCCACCAGCTGCCAGCGCTCCAGGCGATTGACAACCTTGCTGCCGCCGGAGACGGAACACCCCAGCGCCTTCGCCGCCGTGGCGTCCGCGCGCCCCCGGCCGTCTTTCACCGAGCCGCCGACCAGGCGAACGCGCCCGTCCGGCCGGGTCTGCAGCGCCAGGAGCAGCAGAGCGAGCCGGTCCGTTGCCGCACCCCTCCCCCGCCGAGCCGCGAGCAGTCCCGGCGGCGTCACCGGACCGTCGACCGGCGCCCAGCCCGGCGCGAACAACGCTTCGCAGAACCGAAGAAGCGTCGCCAAGTCCTTGCGGGCCAGGGCGAGCGGGTGTATCGGGTCACCGCTCTCGCGCGCGGCGAGCAAGGGAAGAAGCTTCCACTCCAGCCCCGTCACCCGGCCGGACTCATCGGTCAGCGCGTCGGTCTCCACCACGCCGGCCTCGCGCATCGCGGGCAGCACCTTGTGGTCGACGTACGACTCGGAGAACCCGAGCCACCGCCCCATCTCCCGCGCCCGAAGACGCAACACCGCGCTGCGCGCCGGCGCCTTCGCCAACAACACTACCGCCGCCAGACGCACCGAATCCGGCAGGCCTTCAAGGGACTTGTCGGCCAGGAGGCACCGCACCGCGGCATACAGCCGGGCCTGCATCGCCCGGTTCAACACCAGCGGGTCACCAGGACCCGATTCGGGAACCGGACCCGCCAACTCAACAACGTCGCCCGCGCGCGCGTCACGACGCCAGGACGAACCAGAACGCTTGGAACGAGCCACTCGATCAGCCGTTTTCGGCATGACTGAGCCAGCCCTCGTACGGACAGTGATGATCTGCTCCATAATCGAGGAGGGAAGGGAATACCGTCACCGCGGTCCAATTGGCTAGGGCAAGCACGAGAGACGGACCCGGGCGACGCTGGTATTCAGCTGGCGATCTGGCTGACCAACACCCCCTCCACGCAGTGCGAACGGCTCGGGACCGCAGATCCCGAGCCTGTTCGCGCTCCGGGCCACCCTGCAGGACTCGACCTGTGGACAAAGTCCGGCCGGTGCCTCTTGTGACGGCTGGTTGGTGGTGGGCAGAAGCAGGTGGAGCGCGTTGCTGCCTTTGCCGTCTCAAGCGTGGCTTCTCGCAGCGCGGAGGAAGCCAGTGCACGCATAGCTCCTCCTCAGCCAGGTTCAGGCGGATGTTCCGCCGCACTTGTGACGATCAATCAGGGCGAGATTTTTGAGCTGAATAACGAGACCGCCCCGAGGGAGTTCTGTGGCGTATTTCGGAATTCTGGAATCTCGAGATCTGAATAGGTGATCGCCACCTTACACGCTCCCTGACCTGCGGCGCTGGTGTTTGAAGGGCAGATGTGGTGCCGATTGAGCGCACCTGAGAAGGGTCCGAATCTGTCTTTGAATTGCTCATTTAGATGGCGAAACTGCCGTGCAAAATCGAGATTCGATGTGCACACTCGCCGCCCAAACTAAGCAGGCAATCTAGAGTCAGTTTTGAGTTTCCTGATGAACTTCTGTTGCTTAATTCGACGCGCATTTTTGGCAGCGAAGATGTCGCTCGATCCTCTGCGCACCGCGAGTACCCAGAGGGCGGTCACGGACATGAGGGCCAGCGCGCGGTCTGATCAGCACCCAGTGGCGCGGCCTCACCATGCTCATCTCCGGAGCCCACCCATGGCCTTGACGACGGCACGGAACCTCACCAGGCGGTGCCGAAAGGGCAAGGCGCTCGCCGGTATGCCGGTTCCCAAACCCCGCTGCCCGCAAGCCACATCAAGGGTGCGCACCCTCCAATGCGTGCAGTTGCTGAGGTTTTCAGGTTGGGGTCGGTGTTGTGAGTATCAGTCCGGTCCCGGTCAGGCATTCGTCGATGAGGTGGTGCTGGAGTTGGATGTGCGCGCGGATCAGCAGGTCGCGGCAGTCGGTGCAGGCAAAACTTTTGCGGGCGCCTTTGAATGGCAGGTGGAATCGGGGCCGGTAGATCAGGCCGCTCTTCTCGCCCGGCTTGTAGCAGCACAAGGCAGCAACGGAGATCCGGCGGCGGGATCTGCCGCGGACCCTGACGACAAGAGTGTGGCCACGGCGGCCCCAGATGCGTGCACGGGACGGCGTTATCGCAAACCCGGCATCGTCCTCGAAGACGATCCAGGCGTCGAGCGCCGCCGCGGTGTTTTTACCCGCAGCCACACCTCCTTCGGCCACAACTCCACCGCATGTTCGTCCCGTTCCATAGCCCTGCGAGCCGACGCCTATCGTGACCAGCCATGTTTCTCCAGCAGCCGCCACAAGCCGCCACCAACACACTCACCCGGAAACGGCGGGCGATCACCGCCTGAACCCGGCCCGAAGCCCACCGCTGACCTTCGAAGCCATGGGCGGCCGGGACCTTGCCCAGTTCCTCCTCCAGCACCGCAAATTTGGCATCCGAGATCCTCAGCACCTTCGTCGGCCCAGCGGAACGCAGGGCCTCCGGCCCCCCTCCCGCCAAGCTCGACGCCAGCGTTCCACCGAACGGTCGCTCACCCGCAACTCCTTCGCGATCACAGCGGTCTTCTCACCCGCCGCGAACCGCCCGCCGGCTCCCAGCTGCACCTGTTCACGAAACGCCGCCGCTCAGCAGTCAGGCCCTCACCCTCCGTATACCGCATCGCACCGGCATAGCGCAGGGATCACCAACAGTCACCACTCGACGACAAAGCGAGAACCTCAGTCGTCCCGCCGCCAGTTGCCCGTCCGGAGCAACTGTCTCGGCAGAAACGTGATCATCTTGCGCACACGCCACACCCTTCCTCACTGACATATCGGTGACTGATAAGTTGCCCACTATGACCATCTCCAACAGCGATTCAGGCACTGAAAAGCTCATCGCGAACGTCATGCCAGAGATGCGGCGCGACCTCAAGATTCGGGCTGCCGAGCACGGCCTGAACGTGTCCGACGCGATCGTCCGAGCGCTACACCTTTGGTACGAGACGCCTAGCGCCGAGAAGGTTGAGGTGAAGGGCGCCAAGTCCTGGGCCTCGTACGTCCCCGCCGGCGGTGTCGAGCGATTCGAGCACGAGTGTGAGGCCCGAAAGGTGACCAAGGTTCAGGGCATCGCCCAGGCCATCACCCTCTGGCTTCTCCGCCACCGCTCCCCCGTCGAGCGGGTGGTTCGCCAGCCCGTCAAGCGAATCCTCGTGGGCAACCAGAAAGGAGGCGTGGGCAAGACGTTCATTGCAGCTGCGCTTGCCCAAGCCCTCGCCGAACTCGGCCTCAAGGTGCTGCTCGTCGACTACGACCCGCAGGGACATCTGTCTGCGCGCCTGCAGGTTGCCGAGCTGCCTACGGGCGGCGACAGCCTTCTTCAGCACATGATTGGGAAGGCGACCCAGCACTTGCGTCGTTCGATCATCGCGCTCGAGGAAGTCCCGATGGAGGGGCGCGAGATCACCCCGGGTCCGATGTTCGACGGGCGCCTGCACATACTGCCGGCATTTGAGGACGCCTTCCTCATGGACGCCGCACTCGCGACGATGCCGGCCGGGCGCGACACCTGCCTCCGACGTGCCCTTGAGCCGGTCGAGGCCGACTACGACGTGGTGGTGCTCGACGGCCCTCCGAACCTGGGGCTGGGCATGGAGCTCGCCATCGACTACGTCCACCGTCGTTCCGGAGAGCTCACGGATCACTCAGGGATCCTGATCCCGGTCTGGTCCGACAGGTCGTCCTTCCGTGCGTACAACCTGCTCAAGGGACAGATCGAGACGACGTGCAAGAACATGATGATCGAAGTCGACCAACTCGGCTTCATCATCAACGCGTACGACGCACGTAAGGGCACTGTGACCCGCGGGTTCTACGACGAGTGGAACACCCTCGACTCCCCCATCGTGCTGGCGGAACTCAGGGACAGCATCGAGGGGCGTGAGTCGTCGGACTATGAGATCCCGCTGTTCCAGTTCGCGCCTGACTGCCCGCAAGCTGAGACCATGAGAAAACTCGCCAAGGAGCTGGCGGCATGAGCAAGTACCGTCCCAAATCCCTGCCGAAGGGCAGTACGGCAGGCCAGCCCGAGGGCGGCGCCGTTCCGCCAGTGCGTACACGCGAAGAGATTCGTGCGGAGTGGGAGGCCACCCAGAAGGCTGCTCAGGAGGGAGCAGCAATCGAGGAAGGTGGCGCAAGTACAGAGGCATCGGCGGGGGTTCGAGCGCCGAGTGTAGCTACGGAGGCTGTGGAGACCGCGGCACCAACAGGTGCCACGTCGGCCTCCGCCCTTGGCACGGAGGCCGACGAGGGGCCGACGGAACTGCTGTTGACTGGTGACGACGGCGACGGCCTGGTACACCTGCCGGCCAATCGTGACCGGAATGGCTATGTTGAGATCCATCCCTTCACGCGCCCGGAGAGCGAGGACCCGAAAGAGCGCCTGGCCCACTACGCGAGAGGCATTGCCCAAGCGGAGATGGCGGCCCGCGCGAACGAGCAGCGCGTCAAACAGCAGAAGATCATCGTTCAAGGGCAGAACTTCCTCGCCATCAAGGAGGAGTCGCTCTGGAAGACCGTTGGCCTCCCAGACTTCGATGCGCTGATGAAGGCACGCTTCGGGTTCGGAAAGAACTACGCGAACAAGATCATTCGCGCCGTGCCAGTGGTAATGGCCCTCGAGTCCGTGACTTCGATGGAGCTCGTCGAGAAACACCTCCGCCCGCTGTGCCCGGTCTATGAGTCCTTCGGCGCCGATGCGGTGAGACAGGTGTGGTCGGAGGCATCTCGCAAGAAGATCACGCAGAAGAACCTCCAGGAGGCGGCGGCTTTCCTCGGCTTTGCTGAGCCCGTTGAGCAGAAGGCTAAAGTCGTGGCGCAGCCTTCTGCTGCTGCGGCCAACGAAGCCGAGAGCGACCGGGTGATTCAGGCAAAGCAAGCGATTGTCTCGCTGCGGGCGACTGACGAGGCGAAGGCGAGGGAAGCAGCCATAGAGTTCATGAAGGTAGCGCGCGAGCTGTGCGCCGAGTTCGGGATCGACATGGCCGAGACTGTCACAGGCTGAGAATCAAGGCGAAGAGGATAGAGGCCCGACGCTTGAGTGGAGCGTCGGGCCTCTGTCATACCGGCCCTGGCGGGGCACATCTTATGCGTTGGGTGCCGGGTACCCCGGGTACCCGGCACCGGGCCGCGGCCGACGGCGGCGGGTACCCCGGGTACCCGGCAGCAGCGTGGCGCGGGGGAGTGGAGAGGCGGTGGGTACCCCGGGTACCCAGCACCAGATCTCGACGGCAGCGGGTACCCCGGGTACCCAGCACCAGATCTCGACGGCGGCGGGTACCCCGGGTACCCGGCAGCAGCGTGACGCGGGGGAGTGGAGAGGCAGCGGGTACCCCGGGTACCCAGCAGCGGGCCGCGGGTACCCCGGGTACCCGGCCACATCGCGAAGAGCCTCCCGGCCTACGGAAAGGCCGGTGGCCAGGCCCCTAATCAGCGATCTGCCGATGCCTCCGGAGGCGGTGCCCCCCAAGACATGCGATCGACAAGGGAGAAAGCCATGTCAACTCCAGAGGCCTGGCGCCCCATTGCGGGGCCACCAAAGCGGCAAATGGGGGTAGGCCCGGGGTGCGCGGCGCAGATTAAGTCCGATAATCAGCTCAAAGATAGCCTGGAGCAGGGAGCTGTGGCCTTCGGGTGGTTCGTCAGCGGGGCTCCGCCGGACGGCGAGCCATGCCCATCGTGCAGCTTGCCGCGGTGGGGGATCGCCCTGTTGGGACTGGTGCTCCTGGCCTGGGCTGGGCCGCGTGGATGTGGTGGTAGGTCAAGGACCAGATGTGTGAGCTGATCCAGGACCGGATGGGCGGGTTGTGGTTGGGGGAGTGGAACCTCAAGAACCACCTTTCAACGTGGTGGTGTTCACCCCTCAGAGGCCGAAGCCGAAGCACCCTGCGCCTCCGCGTAGAAGAGCCGCGGCTGCCGCACCCGTCCGGCCAGGCTGCCGTCAATGGTGCGGTCGGCCCACGCGACGCCAGCCACGGGTTCAGTATCTGCACGCCCTGCCGGTGCGGTACATCGCCAGCAGCACCCCGGCCACCGCCATGGCTTCGTCTGCGAGCCGGGCGAGGAACGCCGGGGCCAGAGGGATTCGTGACCTTGCGCGCGGGCGCGCAGGCACCTCGACTGGAGCAGTCGGGAACCCGACTCCGACGGTACACAGCCGCGTGCACGTGAGGTCAGGCGATCCGGTGCCGGTACGCCAACGGTTCGACGTCCGACGGCCCGCCTGTGGGCGGAGAGCCGATGAGGCAGAGATCGGGGGGGAGGTCCGTGCGTCGCTTCACATTGAGTTTGCGGTACACCCGGGTCAGATGCTGTTCGACCGTACTGATGGTGATGCAGAGCCGACGGGCGATCTGGCGGTTGCTCTGCCCGCGCGCGGCGAGCGCCGCCACCCGGCTTTCGGCACTGCTGAGGATCGGCAGCGACCCGGCCTCTCCGCCCTTCCGGTCACGCAGGCCCGCTCCGCCCAGCGGCAGCATCTGCGCCCGCCGGTTCGCCGTCTCCCCGTACGCGGTGCTGGGTGTGTTGCGCGCCGCGGCGAGCACCTCCAGCGCGGCCCTCCGCGCCTGGCCGTGTCGTGGCCCGCACCGGTCCAGCTGCTCATGCGCCAGATCTCGGGCCTGCTGGGCGCGTCCCAGCCGCAGGTACACCTCCGCCGCTCCGCCGCGCCACGGCAGCAGTGCGGGGACGTCCATCTGCCACTTCCGCGTCAGTGTGCCGACGGTGAGGAAAGCGTCCAGTGCGGCGGAGAGCTGGTCGGTGGCGAGGTGGTAGCTCCCGCGGGCGAGCATGTAGAAGAGGCCGACCGGGGTCTGGAACATCGCGTCGGGTACGGGGATCTCCAGCGTGTCCAGAGCGGCGTCGTACTCACTCAGCGCGGTGTGGGCGTTCAGGAGCACGCTCAGAGGGGCGCCGATCGCCACTCCCCAGCCCTTGCGCGACAACATCGTCAGGGCCGTCCGCGCGTGCTCGGTCGCATCGGCGAACTCTCCTCGCTGCAGCGCGACTTCGCTCAGCAACGAGGTGAACAGCGCGCGCCAGGTCGGGGCTGAGAGGTCCGTCGCCTCGGCGATCAGACGCTGACATGACCGCTCGGCTTCCGTGAGCCGGTCCGCGAAGATCAGGACTATGACGGACGCCACCAGCGCGGCGGCGGTTCGCTCACCCAGGCGATACCTGCGCAGCAGCCGTTCGGCCTCGTCGGCCGCCGCCGCGTCGGGGCCGCGGGTGAAGACGTCGTTCAGCAGCACCGCCCCGCGCAGCTGCGAGGCCAGCGCGTCCGGTGTCCCCTCCGGCACCTGGCCGATCGTATCGGCGGGCGACTCGGCCCCGGCGGGCACCGCGGGGTAGGTGACCCTCATCCACAGACGCGAGCAGTGGATGAGAGCAAGTGTCTCCGGGACCCGGGCCTGGGCCTGCGGCGACGCGGAGATGTCCGTCAGGGAGCTGACGGCCGAGCCGACATCGCCGAACCACAGCGGTGAATGGACCGGGATCGAGTTGTGCGCACCAGTCAGGAGCCCCGATCGCGCCGTGTCGGCAAGTGGGGGCAGCCGACGGACGGCCGCAGACGGATCCATCCGCCATTCCGTCTGGAACAGCGTGGCCATCAGGGCAGCCTTGAGCGCCTCGTCGTCGGTGTCGGCCTCCCCGGCCAGCAGCAGGCAGTCGCGCGCCAGGTCCGGTTCGCCGTCGTGCAGCGCCTGCGTGGCTGCCTCGGCCAGGACCGGTACGGCCCAGTCGGCGCTCACGCGGCCGGCGGCGAGCAGCTGCCGGGCGACGGCGGTCGGCGGCGCTCCGGCCTGGTAGAGGGAGTCGGCGATCAGCGCGCGCAGCTCCGTATGTTTCTCGGCCGCCATGCCATCGACGACCGCCGCGCGGGCCTGCGGATGGCGGAACGTGCCAGCGGCCAGGATGCCAGCCGAATTCAGGGCGCTGATTGTGCGGATGACGGACTCGGTTTCGATGCCGGTCAGCTGGCCGAGGAGGCGAGGGGTCGCCGAGTCGTCCATCAGCGCTGTGTACCTGGCCAGCGCGAGGGCTTGGGCGCCGCAGCGGTAAAGGCAGGCGAGCAGTGCCTCGTTGAAGCCGTGGTCCACGATGAGGCTGGGGGACGCCGCTTCAGTCCTGCGCTGGTCGGCGATCAAGCCTCGCAGGATTAGCGGATTCCCGCCAGTGATCGCGTACGCCTCCGCTGCAAGGCGCCGCGCGGGGTGCGGACCAAGGTGCCGGGCGAGCAGGGTGACCACGCCGTCCTGCGACAGTGGCCGCAGACGGATCCGGAGGGCGTACGCGTCCAGCGGGAGTCCGGCCTGTAGGACGGTATCGGCCGAGGAGCGGTCGGAGGACTCACTGAGCACGATCAGCAGCGGCGTACGGGCCAGCCGACGCACCACAGCGGCCAGACACTGCAAAGACACGGCGTCGGCGTGCTGGAAGTCGTCGATCCCCATCACCACCGGCCGACGGCTGTGTTCGACGAGGTCGACCAGCGGCAGGCAGACGCCGTTGACGACACCGGCCGACAGCGGGGAGGCTTCGGCCTGTACATCCTCGCCGACCAGGGTGCCGCCGTCCGTCAGGGGTGGAATGCCGGGTCCTGCGGACGGGAAGGCGCTCTTGGCGTCGCGGAAGAGCTGGGAGAGCACGCCGAAGGGCACCAGGTGCTCGGCCCGGGACGCCGTGGCGCCCAGGTAGACGGCGCCGGAGGCAACGACCTGGTCGGCGAACGTCCGCAGCAACCTGGTCTTTCCGCACCCGGCCGGGCCCGAGACGACCGCGAAACGGGTTGTCCCGGTGAGGCATTCGTCGAGGACCCGGTGCAGCCCCGCCAGGTGTTCTTCCTGTTCGTACAGCGGCTGCGGGCCGGCCGGTACGCTCTCACTTGTACGAATCTGGGTACCGAAGTCTTCCGTCATGTGTGTCCCCGGGAAATCTCGGTGGTGCCGTCGGCCGAGTACAGGCCAAGATCGGGTGCCTGTGTGTGGTGTCCGGACGACTCCGGCAGGATGCTCCTGGCTCACAGCGGGATGCCGAGTTCGCGTGCTTTGGCGATGGCTTCTACCCGGTTGCGCGCGTTGAGCTTCTGTAGGGCGTTCTGCAGATAGCCTTTGACCGTGTTACGGGAGATGAACAGCGCAGCGGCGATCTCCGGGTTGCTCTGGCCGAGCGCCACCCGCCGCAGCACGTCGTACTCGCGCGGCGTCACGAGCGTGTCGAGGGATGCCGAATCCCCCTGCTCCTGCGAACAGTTGAGCTTCCGCCGGGGTGTCGGTGCGCCCGGCCGCACTGTCTGGCCGACGGTGATCCCCAGCCGCACCAGACCACGGACCAAGCGCGGGTCGTCAGTCCTCAGCCGGATCCGCGGCAGCCCGAGTGTGGCCAGCATCTCCGCGGCGAGCGTGCAGTCCGCGTCCGCCTCCGATCGACCTGGCGGCCGACCGTCGGCATAGGTGACCGGGTTCCCGGCGCGCCGCGGGCAGACGTCCAATTCGCCGTAGCATCCGGTGCCCCGGCCTGTGTGCCGCAGATACAGCAGCAGACCGTCCGCATCGCACACGTCCTGCATCAGGTCCTGGAGTCGGTCGCCGCAGTCGCAGTGAAGCGAGCCCAGCGCCTCGCCGTTCAGGCACTGCATATGCACTCCCACCAAGGGAGCGCGGTCGTTGCTGGGCTGCGCGGCATCGCCAAAGGACAGCGCCAGATGCTCGCCCCGGTCGGCGAGCCCGGAGAACGTGAAGACGGTACTGACAGCCCTGCGGCCGTCCTTCAGGCCTACCTGCAGGCTGGCGGCGCCGCGCACGCGCAGGGAGCTGGGCTGCGTTGCGGTCGCCGCCGGTGCGGGCAGCGTACGCGGCGCTGTCTGCTGGTGTAAGACGGTGGTGTGGTCGGTGACCACCGGGTTCTGGTCGGGAAGGGTTGCCTGGCCGCCTTCGATGACGCTCATACCCGTACACCTCTGTCCGGCTCAGCAGCGATCGGCTGCGGGGCGGCGATGCCGAGTGCGACACCGGCCAGCCCGACCGGAGCACGGCCGCCGACCGGGAGTGTCTGGGCGATCAGTGTCTGCGGACCCAACGCCGTTGCGGCATCGGCCCGGTTGCTGCTGAGCGCGTACAGCGCGGTGTTGAGGTCCGGGCAGACACGGACCCCATGGGCCCATACGTCGTCCCCGGTGTTCACGCGCAAGGCCAGGCGAGTCGCGGCCTCCTCGTCGTCCAATGCCAGCTCGTCGGCCAGGGTCACCCACAGCCGGGCGGCGCCGATTCCGCAGTCGATCACCACGGTGCCCGATCGTGCGCCGCGAAGACCGAAGCGTGGACCAGGGCGGCGTTGCCGTGATGGCACTGCTGCCGGACCGCTTCGAGGATCTGCTGCGCCGCCAGGGGCTCCGTCCGGCGGAACGGCGGGCGGAAAGGGAATGCCAACTTGGTGCCGGCGGTGGGCTCGGATGTGGTGTCGGTGGTTGGCTGAAATCGCGTGGCCATCGGGTTCTCCGGTGAAGTGCGGGCGGGGGCGGGAGGTGGGGGGTCAGGACGTGAGGGTCGTGCGGGTCGTGCTCCGGTGTCGACGGGCGGGTCGCTCATGGCCCCTGACGACAGGCACGCTGAACCGCTCCTCGAAGCGCGCGACATACTCCTCGGCGCCGGGCTGGGTGACGGTCACCGCCCGCAGGGTGTGCGCACTGTCGGCCGGGCGCACACCCCGCGTGCACAGTTGGCGGACTGGTTCCGCGACCAAGCACGCTAAGGTCGCTCCCATCGCACCGGCCTGGGCGGACCAGCGCGCGACCGAAAAGCGCGGGACCAGCGCGATGGACCCGCCGCTGACCAGTGCCGACATCGATGCATGGCACTGCGTGTCGTGGTCCGACAGCGGCAGTGCGATGAACTGCCGGTCGTTCGGGCCCATGCGCAGATGCGCGGCTGCGGTGCGACCGACGTCGAGGTACGTGGCATGCGTGACGAGCACGTTCTCCGGCTGTTGCCCCGGTTCCGCGATGCACAGCGCGCCCAGTACGTCTTCTGGCCGGGGTTCGGGGTTCTGCAGCGGGTCCCACGGGGCGTCGGCCTGCGCATCGCGCGCCGCGGTGAAGGTTTCGTCACCGCTGTCCCCGATCACGAGCAGATGCCCGCAGTCGGGGGCTTGGACCTGCGCACGGGCGACGACTTCCTGCAACTCGGGCCGGGTGACTGTGAGATGGCAACGGGAGCGCCCAAGCACGTAGGCCAGTTCGTCGGAGGTGCACCGGGGGTCGGTGGGGACGAGTACCGCGCCGAGCCGGGCGGCGCCGAACCACAGGTCGAAGAACTCCGGGCAGTTGGTGGTGTGCACGTTGAAGCGGTCGCCGACCCGCAGCCCCAGCGAGCGCAGCAGACGGGCCGTGCGGGTGGCTCGTGCGTCCATCTCCGCCCAGCCGATGCTTCGTAGCTCGCCTGACGCGGCCGTCATCACGAGGAAGGCTTTGTCGCCCTGGAGCGCGGCGCCGTCGGCCAGCGCGGCGCCAACGGTGGCAGCAGCTCTCGATTTCACAGTGGAACCATCGACCTCGCTCCTCACACCTCTCGTAACGGATCATCAAGAGTTGCTTAACGAGGACTCGGCGGATGCCAAAGTGAGTGTTTCTCAATGACTCGTGCTGCACCGGGCTCTGCTGAAGATCTGCCACTGCTTCGGGTGTGCGAAGGCACGTTCGCCGAGAGCCCGCAGGAGGGCATTCACACTCCGGTCGCGTCGGCTCCGCGCTACGCCCGGTCGGCCAGGACGAGAACCCTGCCATCCCTCGCCCAGGCCTGGATGAGAAATCTTCAGCTTGATTCTGTCGGGGATCTTGGGGGATTTTCCGGTGCGGCAGTGTGATCAGGGGGCATGCTCAGGGCTGTTTCCAAAGTCCGATGCAGTTGTTGAGGTGTCCGTTGTCCCTTTGTCCCCGTTCCGGTGAGCAGGTTCCGTCTCTGACTGTGCGGATCGCGCGGGCGAGCAATCCGGGCGGTACGACGGCGATGTGGGTGAGAGACCGCGCCGATGCCGCTACCCAAGGCCCACCTGCAAACACGTCTTTACGGCCATCGTGGTGGACATCGAGCGTCTCAGTGGTCTGCCGGCGACCGGCGAAGCAACCCCTCCACGGCTGCCGACCGCTTTCCAGGGCTTTCTGGACAGAGTCAAGCTCAGTGCCTGTTTGCTCGTTCACGGACTGGTTTAGGGCTCATGGGCATCAGCAAAACGTCAGCGGAACGTCAGCAGGACGTGAGCGGTGGGCTGGAGAGTTGCGAGTGTCAGCGGCACGGCCGGGCCCGGGCCCTTCTCACACACGTCATATTCGGGGAATCTTCATGCGTACGGAGTTGCTGTGACAGTCGGTCCTGCCGAAGCCGTTCACCTCAGGCCGGGCGGTACCGGGCGCACGCCCGGCCGTCCCCTTTTGGCCCCTCACCAGGCTGTGCCTGGCCCGCGCACGTCACTCGAAAGAGTGAAAATCGAACGCCCGAATTGACGGGGTTCGAAGTAGAGTCGGACCTTGATCCGGAGTCCGCATCGTGAGATTTCGATGCCGTCGTGAGCCGGTTATCGATCTCCATGCCGATGTGTGAAGTTACCGGCTGCGCCCGCCAGTAGATCCTCCAGCGACGAGACATGTACATCAAGTCGCTGTGGGCTCTCGCGCAGGCGCGTTGAGCGCAGAAACGGAGAGGGACTGATGCCGACAACGGCTGCTTCTCATGTCCTTGTGGTGGACGACGACGAAGACGTGCGCACGCTCGCGGGCTGGCAGTTGGAGGCGGAGGGGTTCAGGGTCACGGCGGTGTCCGACGGGCAGGCCGCCCTCTCGGCCGTCGAGCGGGACCGGCCCGATCTGGTGCTGCTGGACCTGACTCTGCCACTCTTGGCGGGCCTCGACGTGCTCACGCACATCCGGCGGTCGGGGAACCTCCCGGTGATCGTGGTCTCCGGCCGTACCGGTGAAACCGACCGTATCATTGGCCTGGACCTGGGCGCCGACGACTACGTGATGAAACCTTTCTCTCCGGCCGAACTCGCCGCGCGGGTAAGGTCGGTGCTGCGCCGCAGCGGGCGGCAGGACGGCTCGGAGGGTGATGCGGAGCAGGTGCCGCAGGCCCCGGGACGGCCGCCGGAGCGCGAGATGCGGGAGCTGGTGGTCGACAGGGTGACCAGGACCGTCACGGCACGCGGCCGGTTCGTGGACCTCGCGGCCCGCGAGTTCGACCTACTTGCCTTCCTCTCCGACGCGCCGCGCCGCGTCTTCACCCGCGCGCAGCTCCTGGAACACGTCTGGCACTCCTCCAGCGACTGGCAAGAGCCGGCCACCGTCACGCAGCACGTCCACCGGCTGCGCCGCAAGCTCGAGCAAGACCCATACAAACCGCGATGGTTGCGCACCGTGCGAGGTGTCGGATACAAGTTCGAGCCGTGATATGGCTGCCCCCACACATCCCTTCTGCCCGGACATGCCGACTTCCCGAGACGATGACCCCGCCCGACGACGGCCGACGCCTGCTAGCACGGCAGGCCGAGATGCGTGCCGAGCTCTCCAAGGCGCTGAACGCGGTGACGAGCACGCTGGAGGAACTGCTTCCGGAAGCCAGGTGCTCGGTGCTGCTCCTGGACGAACGCACGAATCGGTTGCACCACGGCGCAGCCCCGAGCCTCCCCGCCGCCTACGTCGAAGCCATCGACGGCATGGACATCGGCCCCTGTGCCGGCTCGTGCGGCACTGCGGCCTACCATGCCGCACCGGTCGTCGTCTCCGACATCGACCGCAGCGACCTGTGGAACGACTTCCGGCCCGTGGCCCAGATGGCAGGTGTCCAGGCGTGCTGGTCCACACCCATCGTCGACAAGGAGGGCATGGTTCTGGGGACGATCGCGGTCTATCACCAGGCCCCGCACGTCCCCACCGAGCGAGAACGGCGGCTGGTCGAGCGGTTCACGCACCTGTGCGCTATCGCCCTTGACCACTCCAGAATCTTTGGCAGCCTCGTCCAGAGCGAGGAGCGCTTCTGCCGGGTCTTCGACGACAACGCCGCGGGCATGGCCCTGCTCGACCTCGATGGCCGACTGCGCCGCGTCAACCCCGCCCTGTGCCGGATGCTGCGCGTACCGGCATACCAGCTGGTCGGCCGGTCCTTCGGCGAACTGGTCCACCGCGACGACCGCGCGACGCTGCCCCAGCTGGGCGTGGCGCGCGGCGACGCCTGCCATGTCGAGCTGCGCTTCAACATGGCAGGCAGCGCCCCGCTCATCACGTCCACCACCTATTCCGCCGTGCATGACTCAAGCGGCGCCATCGTGTTGTGGTACGTCAACGTGGTCGACGAGACCGACCGGAAGGCCGCTGAGCAAGATCGCCAGGCGCGGGCCGCTGCGGTCGCCAGTCGGTGGACCGCCGAAAAGGCCAGCCAGGCAAAGTCACAGTTCCTGACGGCCCTCGCGCACGAGATCCGAACCCCGCTGCACGCGGTGGTCGGCTTCGGGGAGATGCTTCGGTCGGGCACCCTCTCGCCCGAGCGCAGCGTTGAGGCGCTGGACCGGATGGCCGGTGCCGCCAAGCACATTGTCGCCCTCGTCGAGGACCTCAGCGACGTCGCGGCGATCGAGGCCAAGGCACTGCACCTGCGCCCGCGGCCGGTGTCGATCGGACCGCTGCTGACCGATGTGCACGGTCTGGTGTCGACGACCGCACGGGACGCGGACGTCACGGTGGAGATCGAACTGCCCGACGGCAGCCCCGCCGCCAACTGCGACGAACGGCGCATCCGACAGGTCGTGCTTAACCTGGCCACCAACGCGATCAAATACAACCGTGCGGGCGGACGCGTGGTGCTGCGGGCGGAGCAGCCCTCGGCACGACAGGTGCGCATCGTGGTGGCTGACGACGGACCCGGCATACCCAAGCACCTTCAGCACCGGCTGTTCGTGCCGTTCGACCGGCTGGGCGCAGAGCGCACGAAGATTGCCGGCTCAGGCCTGGGGCTGCATGTGACCAAGGGGCTGGTGGAAGGCATGGGCGGCCGACTCGTGATCGAGAGCGGGTCGCTCGACGGCGGCACCGTCGCCTGCGTCACCCTCCCTGCCGTCGTACCTGCCTCTCACGACGAGCCCGTGCGACAGGCGGAAGATCTCGCGGAGCGGCGTGAATGAGGCGGCGGGCGGGCCGGTGCGACCGCCGCGGAAGGTTAGGGAAACGATCAACTTGCGTCCACGCGAACGGTTTCGACGTACACTGCCCGCGACGGCTGCCATCCGTCACCTACGGCAGCGGATGGCGTCATCCGCCCGTCTGCCGTCGGTCTGTAGCGTGCGTTCCATGCCCGCGCGGCCGGTCGGCGCACAGGCCCCGACGCGGTCGACCGGGCCACGCTCCCCTCATCACCGTGCCGACCCGACGGGACGGGTCGCACTTCCTCACCGGTTTCCCGACGCTGGCGCCCGACGCACGGGCGCCGATCCGATCGACATGAAGGGGGAACGGCGTTGGCGCGCCAGCTGATGATCGTGGACCCGGACGGGGTCGACGGCCACCGCACCATCGGAGAAGCAATCCAGTCGGCCCGCAGCGGCGCCATGATCAGTGTGCGGCCCGGCCGCTACGAGGAGAACCTCGTGGTGACCAAGACGGTCACCGTCGTCGCCCACGAACCGGGTTCCGTCGTGGACATAGCCCCGCGCACGGGCAGCGCCGTCCAGGTGCTGGCCGAGGCCGTCAAGCTCTCGGGCCTGCGGCTGCGCAGCGAGGACGATGAGGTCCCCGTCGTGGACGTGCCCCGCGGCCAGGCCGCCATGGACGACTGCGAGATCATCGGCTCCGCCTGGACGGCGCTGCTCTCCCGCGAGGAGGGCTCCTTGGCGATGCGCGACTGCCGGGTGACCAACCGCGCGGGCGCGGGCGTCGTCGACGTTTCGAGCTCCCCCAGTGTCGTTGAGAACTGCGTGTTCGAACGGCTCGGTACGTCCGCGGTGGTGATCGGTGAAGACGCTGCTCTAGTAGTGCGCGGCTGCACCGTGCGCGACGCCCGCGGCAACGGAGTCCTCAGCAACGGCCGTTCCCGCGGCACCGTCGAGGACTGCGTGATCTCCGGCACCGGCAAACCCGCTGTCGCCCTGGAACAGGACACCGCCACCAAAATTCTGCGCTGCCAGGTCCGCGACTCCTTTATTGGCTTCCACATCAATACCACCTCCCGGGTGGAACTGGCGGACTGCACCGCGCGCGAGACCTCCGGCCACGGCATCACGCTCGCCGGTGACAGCGACCCCGTCCTGCAGCGGATGGTCGTGGAGCGCTCCGGCAGCCACGGCATCGTCGTGGCCGGGCATGCCCGCGGTACCTTCACCGACTGCACGGTCGACCGGTCCCGTACCTCCGGCGTGGTCATCGAGGAGGCTGCGGCGCCCACGCTGAACCGGCTCACGGTTCGCAGCCCGGCGGGCCAGGGCATCGCGATCAGCGGCAGCGGGTCCGCCCGCCTGAACCGCGTCGAGGTCGTGGGCGCCGGTGGCCCCGGGATCGTGGTGGCCGAAGGCGCCGACCCGGTGCTGCGCCATGTGAGCGTCACAGAGGCCGCCGGGCATGCCGTGGTCGTACGCGACGGCGGCCGGGGCCAGTTCGAGGACTGTCAGGTCATCGGGGCCGGGCAGGCGGGCGTGGACATCACCGAGGGATCGCACCCCACCCTCCAGGGCACCACCGTGCGGGACGCGGCGCGGGCCGGAGTGCTCGTCGGGCGGCGCGGCGCCGTCACGCTGCTCGACTGTGAGGTGGTTGGCAGTGGCGGCGACGGTGTCGCGCTGACGGAGGACGCGGAGCTCACCGCCGTACGCACCCGGGTGCGCGGCGGGCGCGCCAACGGAGTCCTGATAGGGCGTCAGGCACAGGGTGCGCTGAACGGCTGTGAGCTGACCGGCAACGCTGGGGACGGCCTGCGGTTGGAGGGCAGCCGGCCCATCCAGGTGATCGGCTGCACCACCACGGACAACCAGGGCGCCGGAGTACGGCAGACCGCGCCCGACGGCGAGACCTCCGTCGAGGATCTGACCAGCTCGGGCAACCAGGATCCTGACGTATGGCGGGACGGAAAGGGCTCCGGTGGCGGGGACGCCGCGGACGACCCCCAAGGGTCCCTCGCGCAGCTGAACGCTCTCGTCGGGCTGCAAGCGGTCAAGGAGCAGGTCAACACGCTCGTCAATCTCAACCGGCTCTCCAAGCGGCGCCGCGAGGCCGGGCTGCCGGTGCCGACCAACGCGCGGCATGTGATCTTCGCCGGGCCGCCCGGCACCGGCAAGACCACCGTCGCCCGCCTGTACGGCAGCATCCTCGCGACCCTCGGCGTGCTGCGCTCGGGCCACCTCGTGGAGGTTTCCCGCGCCGATCTGGTCGCCAAGATCGTCGGCGGTACGGCCATCCAGACCACCGAGGTCTTCGAGAAGGCGTTGGGCGGGGTGCTGTTCATCGACGAGGCGTACACCCTCACCGCCCAAGAGGGCGGCGGGGGACCGGACTTCGGTCAGGAGGCGGTGGACACTCTCGTCAAGCTCATGGAGGACCACCGCGACGACATCGTGGTCGTCGCAGCGGGCTACACCGCCCAGATGAGCAGCTTCCTGGCGTCCAACCCCGGCCTCGCCTCCCGCTTCAGCCGCACCATCGAGTTCGAGAACTACAGCGTCTCGGAGCTGGTCACCATCGTCCGGCGGCAGTGCGACGCGAACCGCTACACCTTCCAAGAGGACACCGAGAAGGCGCTTGCCGCGCACTTCGAGCGGATGCACCGCAATGAGGCGTTCGGCAACGCCCGCGCGGCCCGCAAGGTCTTCGAGGAGATGGTCGACCGGCAGGCGTTCCGGCTCGCCTCGATGGTCGAGATGTCGCAGACGGACCTGACGACGTTCATGCCGCTGGACGTCGGCGACCAGGCCGCCGCTGCGGTCGGCGCCGCCGCCGTCCAGCAGGACAACGGAGCGCTGGACGCCCTCATGGAGAGGCTGAACGGCATGATCGGTCTGGCCGCCGTCAAGTCCGAGGTGGAGGCCATGGTCAACCTGCTGGGGACGGCCCGGCGCCGGCAGGCGGCCGGGCTGCCCGCCACGTCGGTGGGCCACCACCTGGTCTTCGCCGGGCCGCCCGGCACGGGCAAGACCACCGTCGCGCGCCTGTACGGGGAGCTGCTCGGCGCGCTCGGTGTACTGCCGCGCGGACAGCTCGTCGAGGTCGCCAGGGCCGATCTGGTGGGCCGCTATGTCGGGCACACCGCGCAGCTGACCAGGGACATGTTCGCGCGGGCGCGCGGCGGCGTGCTGTTCATCGACGAGGCGTACACCCTCACTCCGGCCGGAGGCTCGGCCAACGACTTCGGACAGGAGGCGGTGGACACCCTCGTCAAGCTGATGGAGGACCACCGCGAGGATGTCGCGGTGGTGGTGGCGGGCTACTCCGGTGAGATGGATCGGTTCCTGGCCTCCAACCCGGGCCTGGCCTCGCGCTTCTCACGTACTGTGCACTTCGACGACTACACAGCCGACGAGCTGGTCTCCATCGTGCTGGGTCAGTGCACCAGGGACGGGTACGAGTGCGTACCAGAGACGGTGGACGGGCTGCGGCATCTCTTCGCAACCACGCCGCGCGGCGCCGACTTCGGCAATGCGCGCTTCGCCCGGAAGGTCATGGAGTCGATGGTGACCCGGCAGGCGGGGCGGCTGAGCCGGATGCCCGAGGCCGGGGTGACGGACCTGCGTCGGCTGCTGCCGGAGGACCTGGCCACCGATCGGCTGTGACAGCGGGCTGCCCGGTGCGCATGCGGCGCTCCGGGCGGCCCGTCCTGCTGTTGCGTACTTCTCACTCGTCGAAGGTGAGAACCGCTTTGACCACCGTCTCTGCCGTGCGCTGCCGTGATGGCCTCGTTGATCCGCCTGAACGGGAAGGTGCTGATCAGCCGGCTCAGCGGGAACCTCCCCTCCTGGTGGAGATCGGCCGGCCACGGGATGAACTTGCCGGGCATCGTGTTCTCCTCCATCACGCCCACCAGCGACCGGCCGAACGGCAGATGCCCCTGGTCGATCGTGATCTCGTTGTCCGGGTCCTGGAAGCCCACGCTGGCGTACACGCCGAAAGACTGCAGGCACTCCAGGGCCTGACGGGCGGTCACGGGCAGGCCGATGCAGTCGACGGAGTACTGGGCACCGGCGCCGGCGATGTCGAGGACCGCTGCGACCGAGTCGGTCCCGGACGGGTCGATGACATGGGTGGCCCCGGCTCCGCGGAGAACGCCAGTTGGTCGGGCAGCGGGTCCACAGCGGCGATCGTGGCCATACTCCGAGGTCGGTGTGGCATGCCTCCGATCCGACGAGGTGCACCAGGACCTCTCCAGCACCCGGCGGCGTGATCTTCATCTTGGGGGATGCCACCCCTCGCCACTGGCCACACCACCCGCGCCAAACCCCCCATCTGTAGGTGGTGCGCGCCGAGCAAACTTGTATGTATGGGAGGACGCCTCGTTCCGCCGGAGCGAGCGCGCGAGATCATCGGGACGGGCGGGAGAGATGATGGGGCGGGACGGAGTTCGTAGTACGGCGCGGCCGACGGAGGGCAGGGCGACCGGCACAGCGGGTGCACCGGAGACGGCAGTGGAGGCCGCGGCGCCACGAGCGGAGGTCACGCGATCCGCCCGGGGCCGGCACCGCGTGCGAGCGGCCGTGGTCGCGGGGCTGGTGCTGGCCGGGACGGCCGGCGGGGTACCCGGCGCCGCCGCGGCGGGGACCGATGAGGGGACCACCCTCCCGCAGATCCCCACCGTCCTCCAGGGCGCCAAGTGCACCAAACCCTCGACCAAGCGGCCCGCCGCGCCGCCGTGGCAGCAGGTGGTCCTCAACCCGTCGGGGGCCTGGGACCTCACCGAAGGCTCGGGGGTCACGGTCGCCGTGGTGGACACCGGCGTGGACGCAAAGGGCTCGCCCGCGCTCGCCGGACGGGTCACCGAGGGGCCGGATGTGGTCTCCGGCGGATCGGCTGGTACGGACTGCGTCGGTCACGGCACGTTCGTCGCGGGGCTGATCGCCGCGGGGAAATCCGACGATGCGCGCTTCGCCGGGGTCGCCCCGGAGACCCGCATCCTGGCCGTACGCGTCACCGCGCACGACGGCAGCACCACGCCCGAGCACGTCGCCGCAGGGATCGAGGCCGCCGTGAAGGGCGGTGCGCGGGTGGTGAACGTACCGATCGCGCTGCCGAAAGACAGCGCGGCGCTGAGGGCGGCCGTGCAGACCGCCCAGCAGCAGGACGTGCTCATCGTCGCCCCGGCATACGCCGAGCAGCAGGACACCGAGACCAAGACGCCCGCCGCCTACCCCGCGGCGCTGCCCGGCGTGCTGGCAGTCGCCTCGCTCGCACCGCCTGACGGCTCGGTCGTCAGCGCGCAGGCACCGGGCACCGCGCCGGATCTTGCGGCGCCGGGGGAGAGTGTGATGAGCATCGGACCGGGCGGATCCGGCTATTTCACCGGCAGTGGTGCGGAGTTCGCATCGGCGCTGGTGGCCGGTACGGCGGCGCTGACCCGCTCCTACCGACCCGACCTGACGGTATCGCAGGTCGTCGCCAGGCTGGAGCGTACGGCCTATCATGCCGCGGTGGCCGGGCCGAGCCCGCTGGTGGGGTGGGGCGTGGTCGACCCGGCCGCGGCGGTCACCGCCGCGCTGCCCAACAGCAGCCACGGCGACGGCGCAGGGGCGCAGCAGCCGTTCCGGCTGGCCGCCCCCGCACCGGACTCCGCCGAGCACCGCGCATGGGCGGTCGTGGGCGGCGCCGCGGGGGTCATCTTGCTGGTGGCCCTGGTCGCCGTCGTGGTGCCGCGCGGGCGCCGCCGCAGCTGGCGTCCCGGCGTGCTCGGCGAGGTGTCCACGGACGGTGGCGTTCCTGCGAGCAGCGGCCCCGCCACCTCCTGAGCGCGCATCCCGGTGCCTCCGCCCTTATCCGCTTTCGCCTGCAGTACCCGCCGTCCCATTTTCCGGAAAAAAAAATCCCGTACGGGGATTCAGAAGGGGTGCCGAAACCCTCCAAGTGGGGGTGGTGGACGCCCCTTCCTTTTGTTATCCGGATTTTTCGAACCTGTATCGATATTGAGAATTCGACGTCTCTTGATGTGCAACTGCGAACGGTTGGGTCACCGGATTCCACGGGTAACGGACCCACCCGGACTTGCTCCACGAAGACCGCCCCGGTCGCGGGATCGCGACCGGGGCGGCACTACGTTCCGAGGGCCCGTACCGTTACGGAGTCGGCGGCGTCGCCGTGAAGCCGGTCTGCACCTGCGTACTGCCCCGGCGGGTGACGTACAGGCCGCGTCCCGTCGGCATGACCCGCGGCTTCACGCCAGGCAGGAACATGCCCTCCGACGGCGGGCAGGACAGCATCAACGCGGGCGTGTTGACCTCCAGCAACTGCCGCAGCAGCGGGTCGCTCATGCCGCGCGAGGCGCCGTTGGCGCTGCGCGCTACGACCACGTGCAGTCCCAGCTCGTTGCCCTGGGCCAGGAACTCCAGCAGCGGCGTGAACGGGCTGGCACCCGACAGGGGGCCCCCGCCGACCATCTCGAAGTCGTCCACGACCAGGAACAGCTGCGGCCCCGTCCACCAGTCGCGCTTGCTCAGCCGCTCCGGCGAGATGTCCGGCCCCGGCACCCGGTCGCGCATCGCGCGAGCCACCCCGTCGATCATCTGCCGCAGCTTGTCGGTGGCCACCGCGTACCCCAGGCGGTTCTCCTGCGGTACGGCGGCGGCAAGCGTACGCCGGAAGTCCACCAGCATCACGCGCCCCTGGTCCGGGGTGTACCGGTTGACGATGGCCCGGCAGATCAGAGACAGCAGGTTGGTCTTGCCCGTCTCGGCGTCGCCCACCACGATCAGGTGCGGGCTGGCCTCGAAGTCGTGCCACATCGGCTCCAGCCGCTGGTCCTCCAGGCCCAGCGGAACGCGCAGATCGCCCTCGGCAGGCGGCAGCGTCGCCGCATCCAGCTCCAGCGGCAGCATTCGTACCGGCGGCGCCTTCGGTCCGTCCCAGCTCTGCGCTACGGCGTTCACCAGAGCCGCAACGCCCTCACTGAGTGACGAGACCTGCGGATCGCCGTCCAGGCACGGCAGCCCGGTGAGGAAGTGCAGCCGATCCTCGGTCAGGCCGCGCCCCGGCGCCTTCGGTACGGTCTCGGCCGCACGCATGTTGATCATGGAGTCGACGGCGTCGCCCAGCCGCAGCTCGAAGCGGGTGCCCAACTGGTCGCGCAGGCCGCTGCTGATCTCGCTCCACCGTGTCGACGCGACGATCAGATGCACACCGAAGCTCAGACCGCGCGAGGAGATCAGGTTGAAGGTCGGCACCAGGTCCATGAAGTCCTGGCGCACCGTGCTCCAGCCGTCCACGACAAGGAACACATCGCCCCAGCGCTCATCGGCGAGCTCACCGGCCGAACGCCGACGCCGGAAGTCCGCCATCGACTCGATGCCCAGCTCCGCGAACCGCCGCTCGCGCTGCGCGATGATCCCCGTCACCTCCGCGACCGTACGCACCACCCGCTCGGGATCCAGCCGCCCCGTGACCCCGCCGACGTGAGGCAGTCCGGAGAGCACGGAGAGCGAACCGCCACCGAAGTCCAGGCAGTAGAACTGCACTTCTTGCGGCGTATGGGTGAGTGCGAGCGCGCCGATCAGGGTCCGTACGAGATTGCTCTTGCCGCTTTGCGGCCCGCCCGCGATGCCGACATGGCCGCCCGCCCCGGACAGGTCCGCCAGCAGCGGATCGCGCCGCTGGTCGAAGGGCCGGTCGACGATACCGACGGGCACGATGAGCGTGCCCGCCTGGCGCGGGTCCGCAGGGGACAACCCACGCCCGGGGACCGACGCCAGTGGCGGCAGCAGCGCGTCCAGGACCGGCGCGTCGTCCAGCGGCGGCAGCCACACCTGATGGGCCGCCGCCGCACCCGACTCGCGCAGCCGGTCCACCGCCACGCTCAGCAGGCTCGGCGCGTCCTCGTCGTCCGGCACCGCGACCGGTTCGGGATCCGCCTGCGGCAGCTGCCGCGGCGGCACCCACGCCGTGCTGAACGGCACCACTTGACCCGCCACGACCGCTTGCGGCGTGCTGCGCCGGACCTGCCGGTAGGGGCCCGAGACGTAGGCGGCCTTGAAGCGGGTGAGCGTGCCGACATCGTTCTTCAGCAGACCGCTGCCCGGCTGCGAGGGCAGGTTGTAGGCGTCCGGCACACCGAGCACACCGCGGCTCTCCATGGCGGAGAACGTCCGCAGACCGATGCGGTACGACAGGTGGGACTCCAGCTGGTGCATCCGACCCTCGTCCAGCCGCTGCGAGGCGAGCAGCAGGTGCACACCGAGGCTGCGCCCGAGCCGCCCGATCATCACGAACAGCTCCATGAAGTCGCGGTGTGCGCTGAGCAGTTCGCTGAACTCGTCGACCACGATGAACAGCGTCGGCAGCGGCGCCAGGTCCGCGCCCGCCTCGCGGGCCCGCTCATACTCCAGCGCCGAGGCGTAGTTGCCCGCCCGCCGCAGCAGCTCCTGGCGGCGGACCAGCTCGCCGTGGAGCGCGTCCTGCATACGCGCCACCAGCGCCGTCTCGTCCGCGAGGTTGGTGATCACCGCGGAAGTGTGCGGCAGCCGGTCGAGACCGAGGAACGTCGCACCGCCCTTGAAGTCCACCAGGATGAAGTTCAGCGTCTCGGAGGAGTGGGTGAGGGCCAGCCCCAGGACCAGGGTGCGCAGCAGCTCGGACTTGCCCGAGCCGGTCGCCCCGATGAGCATGCCGTGCGGGCCCATACCGCCCTGCGCAGACTCCTTGATGTCCAGCTCCACCGGCGAGCCGTCCGCCGACAGGCCGATCGGCACCCGCAGTCGCTCACCCTCGGCCCGCGTCTGGAGCCGGTCCACGGCCGCGGTCCGCAGATCGAGGATGCCCAGCAGCCCGGTCAGCTCCATGTCCGTCTGCAGCGGCTGTTCCGACTGGATACTGGTGCCGGGGCGGTAGGGCGCCAGCGTGGCGGCCAGTACCCGCGCCGCGGCCGTGCCCAGCCGCTCCGGGCACCCGACCACGGTCTCCGTTTCCTTGCCGTTGCGGTCGGCCCCCACCATCCGCAGCTCGTCGGGGTCCACACGCAGCCGCAGCACCGTACGGGAGACCTTCCACTCCAGGACGCCGCGTACGTCGAGCACGACCGCGTTGCGGTAACCGCCGCTCGCCAGCCGCGCCCCGGCCGGTACGTTCGCGGTGTCCAGCACGATGACGGTGTACGGCTCGCTGCGGCTCGGTTCGCCGTCGGGGGCGAACGTGGGCCGCTGCGCGAACTCCGCGCCGAGCAGCTGCTCCAGGTCCGAGACCGTGTCGGTCACCAGGCGCACCGCGCCCGCCCCGTCGGTCTCCACCGGGTGCTGGGCGTGCGGCAGCCATTTCGTCCACTCCCACTCCGCGCGCGCGTCATCGTCGGTGACAAGGACGATGTCCAGGTCGCCCGGCGCGTGCAGCACCGCCAGCTGCGCCAGCAGCGCCCGTACAGCCGCCCTGGCCGCGGCCTGGTCGCCGCGCAGCAGAATGCGGCCGTACGAACGCAGGCGCACGGCGACCGGCTGGTCAGGCACCGTTCCCCAGGCGCGGATGAACCGCCGCAGCGCATGGGCGCACAACGGTTCGAGGTCCTCCACCGGCTTGGTGGACAGCGGGGTCAGCTTCAGGGCGAGCTGCTGGGGGCCGCGGGCGATCCGAACCTCCGAGAAGTCCTCATCAGTCAGTCGGCGCTCCCAAAGTCGGCTGGTGCGGGCCAGCGACCACAGCGCCGCCGGATCGGGGTGCTGCCACGCCTGTGCCTGCCGCTGCTGGGTGACCACCTTGCGGATCCGGTTCCGACTGGTGCTCAAGTACCGTAGGTAGTCCCTGCGTTCACCGCGCAGCTTTTGCTTGCGGTCCTGGGCGCTACGCATGAACTGGGACACCAGCATGCCGACCGCGGAGACGGCCATCAGGCCGATCGCGACGTACTGGAGAGCCCCGCCGCCGCCTCCCGGTCTGAGAAAGACCAGCATCATGCCCATCGAGCTGAGGGCCATGGGGAGATACGTGATCACGCCGGACAGCGCACCCTGCGGCTCCGGCAGGGCCGGCGGCTCCTGCAGGCTCAGCTCGCCGTCGGGCATCTGTGGCCCCGGGCGGCGTGGTGGACGGCGGAATGTGACTGTACTCAAGACGGATCTTCCTTCACCGGGCGGTCGGCCGATTCTTTGCAAAAGCGAGCCATGAATGGGGGTTTGCTGCTCCATGAGCAAGCTGCCGGTGGGACACCTTTAGCTGACGGGGGTACGATCTGCAGCCAAGATTACTGATAAGCAAGCAGGATAGTGTTCCCCTCAATTCCCGTCGACCCGGACCTATTTCGGATCGAAGAGAGCGAGCCGTCGTGAGTGACACCGTCGGCCTGTGCCGACTAACCGTCCGATGCCCCGACCGCAGCTTCGAAATCGGCGTACCCGTCGACGTGCCGGTCGCCGACCTACTGCCCGTCCTCGTCGACTACGCAGGTGGCGACCTGCACGAACGGGGACTGGAACAAGGCGGCTGGACCGTGCAGCGGCTCGGCGAGCCGCCCCTCGACGAGGAAGGCACCCCGCGCTCGCTGGAGCTGCGTGACGGCGAGACACTGCATCTGAGAACCTGTCAGGACGCCTTGCCCGAGGTCGCGTTCGACGACGTGGTCAGCGGCATCGGGGAAGTGCTGCGCGACCGGCCGGACTCCTGGCGCCCCCAGCTCACCCGCCGACTGCTGCTCGGCTTCACCGCGACCGCGCTGACCGCGGGGCTCGTCGTCCTCGCCCTGCCCGGTCCGGCTGTGCTGCGGGCCGTGGTTGCCGCCGGTTTGGCCCTGCTGCTCATCGCCTGCTCTGCCGCCGCCTCCCGGGCGGTCGGCGACGCCGCGGGCGGCGCGGTGCTCGGCATCGTTTCCGTACCCTGCATGGCGCTGGCCGGCGCCCTGGTCCCGTCGGCGGGCAGCGGTGATGTGCTGCTCGGGGCGCGGCTCCTGGCCGCGGGCGCCGCCGGGGCGGGCGCCGCCGTGCTGGCCCTGGGAGCCGTCGCGGCCTGGGCTCCGCTGTTCCTCGGGGCCCTGACAGTGGCGCTCTTCGTCGCCGCGGGCGGGGCCGTCGCGGTGGCCGGACCGCCGCTCGGCCATGTCGCGGGCGTCGTCGTCATCTGCGCCCTGGTGTGCGGCGGATTCGTCCCGGGCCTCGGGTTCCGGCTCGCCGGGCTGCGGCTGCCCGTGCTGCCTGCCAACTCCGATCAGCTCCAGGAAGGCATCGCCCCGCACCCCGCAGACCAGGTCAGGACCCGCGCCGTGCTCGCCGACTCGTACATGACCGGCCTGTTCACCGCGCTTGGCCTGGTGAGCGTCGGCTGCATCACCGCGCTGGTCGCCGCGCCGGAGACGGACGGTTGGCCGCCGGCCGTGTGCGCGGCCGTGCTCAGCATCCTCCTGCTGCTGCACGCTCGGAACCTCGGCAGCCTCTGGCACCGGCTCGCCATGGTGCTGCCCGGCGCGTACGGGCTCACGCTGCTGGCGTGCGTGACCGCCGCGGGCCTGCCGCTGTCGGCCCGGCTGGGCCTGGTCGCCGCGCTGATGACGGCGGCGGCCGTCGCGGCAATCGCCGCCTGGACCGTGCCTGGACGCCGCCTGGTGCCGTACTGGGCGCGGATCGGTGACCTCGTGCACACCGCCACCGCGATCGTCCTCATGCCCCTGGCGATCCTCGTCGCCGGTGTCTACCAGCAGTTGCGTGCCATCAAGGGCTGACGCGCACCGCGCAGCCGCAACTGGCCGTAGCCTCGGCCGAGGAAGGGGAGTTCCATGCAGTCCAGGCGGGACCAGGTCCAGGCCCAACTGTTCGTGATGAGCCGGCTGTCGTCGGGGATGCTGCGGGCCGACCCCGACACCCCCGACGCACCGCTGGCCAGGACCCGGCGAGGCCTGATCGGCGGCGCCCTCATTGCAGTGCTCATCGCCATCGGCACCGCCGTGTACGGGATGATCTCACCGGGCGGCGCCACCGCTTGGCGCACCCCGGGAACGCTCGTGCTGGTCCGCGACTCCACCAGCCGCTACCTGTACGCGAACGGCGTCCTGCACCCCGTGCTCAACGAGGCGTCGGCCAAGCTGATCGCAGGCAGCCAGATGCGGGTGGAGACCGTCACCGCCGCCTCGCTCGGATCCACGCCGCACGGCGCGCCGATCGGCATCGTCGGCGCGCCCGACTCGGTGCCCGGCGCGGCGTCGCTGGACTCCGGTGCCTGGCTGGCGTGCGGCGGACGCGCCTCTGACGGTCACGGCGGCAAGCGTGAAGTGCTCAGCGTCTCCGTCGGCCGGCCCGAGGTCGGGCGGGAGCTGAGCGACGGGGACGGCATCCTGGTCTCCGCGCCCTCCGGTGGCGTACAGCTGCTGTGGAAGGGGATGCGGCACCGCCTGGACACCGCGAACGGCGCCCACTCCGCGCTCGGCTGGGCGGGCTCCTCACCCATGCCCGTCAGCGATGCCTTCCTCAACACCCTGACGGCCGGCACCGACGTCACCTCCCCGGACGTAGCGGGGCGAGGCGAGCCCGGTCCGGAGTTGGCCAGCGGCGAGACGGCCTATGGCCAGCTGTTCGAGGGTCCGGCCGGCCAGCACTACCTGCTGCGCGAGGACGGCCTCGTACCGCTGACGCCCATGCTCTTCGACCTGCTGCGCGGCGATCCGCGGACGCAGGACAAGGCGTACGGCGGCGGAATCGTTAAGGTGCGGTCCATCGGCCCCGCCGAGCTCGCCGCCCACCAGGCGTCCAAGCAGGTGGAGTTCGCCCTGGCGGAGGGGCTGCCGAGCACGCCGCCACAACTGGTCGCGCCCCGTGAGGACCAGGAAGTCTGCGCGAAGGTCACCCCGCACGGCAGCACTCCCTCCACCAGCGTCACCGTGGTGGACTCGGCGGAGGTCCCGGCGGGCGCCCCCGACAACCAGCCCGGCGTCCAGGCCAGCTGTCTGCAGTCGGACCGGATCTGGGTGCGGCCCGGCAGCGGGGTACTGGTGCGGGCGCTGTCCTCGTCGGGTTCGGGCTCCTCGCAGTACCTGGTCACCGACGCGGGCGTGGTCCATCCGCTGTTCCCCGACGCGGTCAAGCAGTTGGGGTACGAGAAGGCGCAGTCCGTGGCGGTTCCCGCGCAGTGGCTCCAGCTCCTGCCGACGGGGCCGAGCCTGGACCCGGCCAGTCTCGCGCGCGGCGGAGTGGTCCAGGCCGCCAAGTCGTCCACCGGCTGTCCCGGTTCGGGCTCGAATTCCTGACGGGCGAGGTGAGTGAGAACATCAGCCTTTGGTATGACTACAGGCCGCACGGGCTTCAATACAGTGCAACTGATCGAGCCCTCGGAACCGGTTCCCGATCAGGTCTCACACGTCCTGGTCCGCGAACTCCCACCGCTCAGGCCCGATATTCGTGCGCGGCACGATCCCCCTCCGTTTTGACACGGCTCCCAGGTGACAGACGCAAAGTGGCAGCGCCGCTTCCAACGAGGTCTGTCAGCCTTCGTCGAGAGGAAATTCCATGTCCGGTGGCCACGCCCTCAGTAAACAGGATCAGGATATCCGCAATGCGCTGGTGATCCTCGAGGGCCAGATGGAGAAGATGCGCACCGCGGAGCACACCGTGGAGGGCATCCTCCGGGACGTCGACGGGCACTACAAGGCGCAGTCCAGCCGCGTCTTCCAGGACCGGATGCGGGGCTGGATCGACGCCTACAACAGGGTCTCGCGGAAGGTCAACGACCTGCACGCGAGCCTCCAGTCGGCCAACCAGCAGCTGAACGTCGGTGAGGACGAGGCGATCCAGCACGCGAGCAACTGGCAGGGCACGGACCTCGACGGGATCCAAAGCACGCTCGCCGGCGGTTCCTCCGCCTCCTGACCGGCCCGTCCGGGCGGCTCGCCTCCCCGCCCGGACGGGCCATACGCTTCCCCCTTCCGATCGACGAAACGCGCGGACAAGCGCAGGCCGACGCAGACACCAAGGAGCCGACATGGCCGATATCGACATGCTGATCAATGACACGCGCCACGACGTGGACAACCTGAACCAGGCGAATTCCCAGATGATGCAGGCGCTGGATGACATGGTCCAGCAACTGCGGCCGATCGCCGGGAGCTTCAAGGGTGCGTCCAGCTCGGCGTGGCAGGAGGTTCAGACGACGGTCAACACCACCATCGCGGAGATGAACACCTCCCACAAGCAGGGGGTCGCAGCCCTCAACGAGATGGTCGAGCGCCTGCTCCACCACGACCTCCAGGGCGCCAGGGGGTTCTGAGGAGGATCGGTCGTCGGACGCTGACACGGGAGTCACCGCATGAGTGGCAACGACAACGAATCCGGTACTGGCAAGCTCAAGGTGACCGAGGGATACCTCGAGAACTTTGCCCGGAACGTCATCAACACATTCCTCAAGGAACTGTGGGATAACGATGACTACCGCAATCTTTCAGGATTTGCCGACGGACCCATTGGTCCCGGGGGGTACGGCAAAATCCTGGCCGGCGGCAAAAGCTGGGCCCCTGCGGAAGCCCTGCAGAAGAAATACCACGGGTTGTGCACGAGCCTGAAGCAGCAGATCGACGCATTCTCCAAGACCATGGGTGATCTCTCGAGTGACCTGCTGAGCGTCAATCAGATCCTGGACAAGGGCGAGCAGGAAGCCGAGTTGACGGCTTCGGAAATGATGCAGGACCTGACAGACATTCTGAACGGGTTGAGCGGCGGTTCTCCGTCGACGACCAAGCCGTAGGTAACGCGCTGAACGCCAGGCCGCCGGCGGGTGGCCGGCCGCCGCACCTCGTGGACCCTCCGGACGGCCGCCCGTCGGCTGTGGGATGGGCCGGAGCACGCCCGGAAGAACGACGGCAGTGGACAAGGAGAGGCCACAGGGATGGGTACGGACTGGACTTGGAGCAATGTGCTCAAGACCTTCGCCGGCAGCGGTCAGAAGGTGACGGAGAGCTCCGAGGTCCTGTCGACCAACTGGTTCAGCCGGTTCGGGATCCATAAGGACGCTTCCCCCGAAGCAGACTTCGGCTCCATGTACGACGTCTGGTGGTCGTTCAATTACCAGTGGAGCGCTGGGCCCGCCTTCCGTACGACCTACCAATATGTCGTCGGCGTCAACATGGACTATGGCGTGGTCGATGCGGTAGGGGGAGCGCTGCATCGATTCATTCATGAGGTAGAGCAGATCCTCGTCCCCGTCGCCGGCACTGTCAAAGGGAATGACACCACCAGTCTGGGGAGTTTCGACGCCGCCTCCAACATGGCCCGCGGGATGGAGTGGCGGATCCAGGCGGCGATGGAGGAGATCGATCGCTGGGCCAAAGGGATCGATGTCCCGGATTCCAACTGGCAGGGAAGCGCGGCGGGGGTCTTCCGGGCGACCCTCAAGGGCGTGAGCAACGCGCTGGAACGGCTGCGGCTGGAAATGATCAACCCGCGGGACTTCACCGCTGACATCGACCACGTCCGCTTCCAACTGAAGACTTCGCTGGACGCCCTGCGCGGGATCCATACGAATTGGCTCAACGACAGGATGGCCGCTCCGGTCAACGCCACGCACGACGCCGTAATGGAGTACTTGCAAGGCGCTGAAATTGGACAGGATGCTGACTTGTATCCCGTGGTCAACACGGCCCACGGTGATCCGAAAACGCAGGAATTCTGGGACCTGGTCCAGCAGAGGGCCAAGGAGATGTGGCAAAACAACGTCTCGGAAAACCTGGACAAGCCGGCCAGTCTGGAGATGGGGTTCCTGGAAGGCGCGTACAGCAGCGCGACGAGCGCGATTCCACAGTCCCTGACACAGTTCCATCTGCGGATGCCCACCCCGCCAAGCCCGAAGCTTCCGCCGGGGACCGGGCAGACAGAAATCAAGACGCCGCCCGGATTGAAGCAGGACCAGTCGCCCGACATCAACGACCTCAAGCAGTCCCTGCTGCAGAAGGACGGTGGCGAGCTGGGCGACGGGACGTCCGGGAACGGCGGCGAGGGCGCGGGACCTGTGCCCCGTCTCGGGCCGATCAGCGGCGAGTCTGGAGGCGGCAGCCTCAAGAAGGCGATGGTCGCCGGCCCGCCCAGCGCTCACCAGTCACAGGGGCCTCTGGACAGCTCGAAGAAGATCGTCGGCCCGAACGGCGAGACGCTCACCGGCCCCGACAGCATGCCGATCATCGTCCCGCAGGGTGCGAAGATCAATTCGAACGGCACCGTGACCGGCCCGGACGGCAAGCTGCTCAAGGGTCCCAACGGCAAGCTGCTCAGCGTGCCGCGCGGCGCCCGCCTCGGCCCGTTGACCGAACCGACCGGCGGCACGCACCCCCCCAACCGGCTGTCGCAGAAGCTCCCCAGCGACTTCAAGTTGCCGTCGGCCAGCAAGGTCGGCGGCGGGGCAGGGGGCGGCGGGTTCGCGCCCTCCATGCCGAAGAAGATTTCCACGTCCAGCGGACCGACGGAGATCGGTGGCGGCGCGTTCGGCGAGCGCAACGCCCTCCGCAACATGGCCAGGAACAGCAACGGCGAACTCGTACCGACGCAGACCGGCATGAGCGCGCGGTCCCTGAAGGCGGGCGGGTCGCTGCCGCCGGGAGAGGCTCCCGTGATGGGGCGCACCAACGCCAGCGGTACACCGATGGTTCCGCCCATGTCCGGCGGAGGTATGGGCGGTGCCCAGGGGGGCGGCGGCGGTGACAGGCAGCGGCAGACCTGGCTGGACGAGGACGAAGGGGTTTGGGGCACCGACGAGGGGACGGCCCCGGGAGTGATCGGCCGATGAGCGTACGGGCGGCTCCCTACGCGAGCGGTGGCAGGCGTGAGAGTACCGACAAGGGTGCGGGCAACGTAGATGAAGGAGGCGGCGCTCGATGAGCTCCGGATACCAGGAGCAGCTCGACGAGATCATGGGACGGCTCGCCGAGCACAGTAACCGGCTGCTGGAGACCCAGCAGCGTCTCGCGAAGGAGACCGTGAAGGTCACCTCCAAGGACCGCTCGATAACGGTCGTCATGGGCACCCAGGCCAATGTGCGCGAGATCAAGTTCCACGACGACACCTACCGCTCCAAGGCCCCCGCGGAGCTGGGCCGGGCGCTGGTGGAACTGCTCGAACGGGCCAGGGCGGAGGCCGCCGAGAAGGTCAACGCGGCCGTCGCCCCGATGGCGGGTTTCGGCGAGGAGCTGCGGGGCTCGCTGATCGGCGGCACCGATCAGCACCGGATGATGAATGAGGTGCGGCAGAAGATGTGGCCGCAGGGCGGGCCGGGCGCGGGCCACGGTCGGCGCACCGCGGGTGAGGACGAGGGCGATGACTGACGAGATCAAGACGACGGACGACCTCAAGCGGCTGTTCGGCGAGTATCCGCAGATCGCCGATGTGATCGGGCAGCTCAGTGGGGACTTCGAGGTCATCAACAAACTGAATCTGACCGCCGGCGGCCACGACGACGAGGTCGCCGAGCAGTACAACGGTGTGGCGAAGATCGGTACGCAGACCTTGAACGACATCGTCAAGCTACTGAAGGACGTCACGGCCTCCACCGGCGACAGCGGCCAGGACGTGGTGAAGCTCTTCCAGGTGACCGAGGAGGACGCCAAGAAGATCGCGGCCGATTGGGGCGAGATGCGAGGGAAAGAGAAGGAATAAGTGGTGGATCGAGAACATCCCGCCTAGGGGTGAAGTAGTCCGTTCCGGGTGAATGAGTACTCATTCACCCGTTCTTTGGCATTCGTCGCCCCTTCTTTCCGCTATTCAGTGGTTCTCCTCCGTTCATTTCAAGCCTGCCGTGCCGCACAGTAAGGAAGGGACCAGCTATGGCCCTCATGCCCAGCCAGGACGTGATCAACGTCCTCAAGAACTTGGGCATGAAGTGGCCCCAGGCGAATGAGGACGAACTGCGGGAGGCCGCGGCCCACTACGGCAAGGCGGCGCGTGAATTCGAGGAGCTCCAGGAGCAGTTCATCCTGGTGGCCCGGCAGATCAGTGAGCAATTCAGCGGAGAGGCGGCCGATGCGTTCCTCTGGCGGGTGAACACGATCTGCTCGGGCGACGAGTCCTTTCTGAGCGCGGGGGCGGCCCAGGCGGACAAATTGGCCGAGAATGCGAACAATACCGCCACAGATGTCGAGCACACCAAGTGGTCGATCATCGCCCAGGCCGTGGCCCTCATCGCCCAGCTGGCCATCACCGCATTCCTCGGCTTTTTCTTCGGCCCGGCCGCCATGTTCGGCATGAGCTTCGAATACGCGCTGGTCCGCGAATTCATCAAGAACCTCCTCATCGCGCTCCTCAGATCCATCGCGATGCAAACCGCCATCGGCGCGGGCGTGGGCGCGGCAATGGACGCGATCGTCCAGAAGGTCCAGATCGACCAGGGGCACCGCAGCGAGATCGACACCAAGCTGCTGAGCCAGGCCACGGTGGCAGGTGCCATCGGAGGCGCCATCGCTGCTCCCTTCGACCTGATCGGCCTCGGCTTCGGCAAGTGGATCGGCAACCGCCTCGGCTTTGCGGTCAAGGGAGCCGTCACCGCGGACCTCACCAAGCTGTTCACCGGGGACGCGGGTCGGGTCCTGGCGAAGGATCTTGGCACGGGCTTGGGGAAGGATCTCGGCGCGGGCTTGGGGAAGGACCTTGGCACGGGCTTGGGGAAGGACCTTGGCACGGGCTTGGGGAAGGACCTTGGCACGGGCTTGGGGAAAGATCTCGGCGCAGGCGTGGGCAAGGACGTTGGCGCAGGGGCGGGGAAGGGAATCGCCACTGAGAGCTCCAGTCCGCTGTCGTTCCTGACTCGCGGTCAGCAGGAGGCGTTCGCCAAGGACTTCGGCTCCCTGCTGAGCAATACGCAGGCACAGTTCCTCGAGGGCTTCGGCCAGGGCGCAGGCAAGGGCAGCATCGCGCACGCCTTCACCGAGAAGACGGGCCAACTGTTCGAGAAGCACCTGGGAGAGACGCTGGCCAAGGGGGAGGCGTCCCAGTTCGGCAAGGAGTGGGCCGGCGCCGTCGTTGCGAAGTGGTCGGCCGGCGACATCGAGCGCATCGGGGTGAAGGAGGCCCTGGAGCCCATCGTCAGTAAGTACGAGAGCCAGCTTGGCGCGCAGGGCGTGAAGCTGTTCGCGCACGACGTCCCCGACGTGCTGAACGCCGCGCTGCGCGATCACCTGGGGGGCAGCCTGGGCTACCAGCTGTCTCAGTTCGGTACCGGCGTCGTGCTGGATGGCGTCAACAACACCCTCTCCGCCGGCGTCGTCACGACGATTTACGAGGGGAAGCCGTTCGAGTTCGACCTGCAGGCATTCGCGGGCGGCATGGCCATGGGCGCGGCCGGCCGCGGCCTGGGCGAGTTCGCCATGCCCGCGGCGCAGAAGTACCTCGTCACCCCGGCGGTCGACAGCGTCACCTCGGCCCTGAAGAACTTCAAGACCCCGCCCCCGGTCGACACCACCACGAACAATTCCGCGAGCCTGCTGTCGGACAAGCCTACGGCGGTGGGGTCGACCTCAGAGTCGCCCACCACCCCGACGACGCCGGTCGTGCAGACGACGAGCGCTACGGACACGGCGACGGGGCCCGCGGCCGGGACGGGGTCCGGGGCTGGGACCCATGTCCAGACACCATCCGCCACCGCTGGCAGTGTGCCCGCTCAGCGGGACACGGCGACGACCGGCGCCACCTCGTCCGCCAAGGGGCCGGTGGCCCCGCCGCCCGCGCCGACGAAGATCGTCACGGAGAGCGTGCAGCAGCGGGCGACGCCGGACTCCGCCGGCGGCAACAACGCGAAGAAGCCAGAGCACCTCACGGAAAGCGGCAACCCGCCTGCCCAGACGCCGGCCGAGGCCGTGACCACCACATCCGGCGACATGGAGACCGTCACCCATACCGGGGAAGCGCCGGTGACGTCGCAGGACGTCCCGCCGCCTGCCCCGCGGCCCGACCAGACGGTCACGGTCAGCAGCTCCGACGACCCCTCCCCGGTAGGCAGCGACCCCGTACCGCACGGTTCCGAGGACGCTTCCCCGGTCGGCACTGATTCGGTCGAGCACGGTTTCGAAGGGGTGTCCCCGGACGGCAACGGCGACTCTGCACCGCACGATTCCCAGAGCCTCACCGCACGCGACGCCGACCCGGCGCCCCCCTCCCCGTCCGAGCTGGTCGAGCGTATGGTGCGGGCACGGGACGAGCGGTCCACGGACGGCGGCGGGCAGGGCCGCGGTGAGCAGACCGCCGACCAGGAGCACTCGGCACACCACAACGACGACGTACCGCTGCGCCCGATGACCCAGCGCGAGCGCCAGGAGTGGGTCCAGCAGCAGGTGTTGGACGCCCGCGCCACCGAACGCGCACGGCTGGCCGCGGAGGCCGGCGACACGAACGACTCGCTGCCCGAGCCACAGATCGACGAGGCGGGCATCCGTAGCGAGGCCGAAACTTTCCTCCACGACCTGCACCAGGACCTGACCCCGCTGTTCGCCGTGTCGCCGGATGCGGAACAGTACTTCGCGCCGCCCCCGCCGTCGGCCGGTGCGGACGAGGCGAAGGCTGCCCAGTGGCACGGTGAGCAGGCCCGTATGGCGAACGAGCGGGACGCCGAACTCGCCGAGGCGCAGCGCGACGCGGACCGGCAGCGGGGCTTCGAGGAGCACTTCGACCAGTGGGGCGAGCGTCGCCTGACGGACGAAGCCCGGACGCGGTCCGAGGACGAGGTGCACGACGTGCTCGACTGGGCCGAGAACAACGGCCCCAGCGAGGAGGAGGCGCGGGCCCTGAGCAACTGGGCCCAGCACCGGCTCCTGGACGACGGCGGCGGCCTGCACAACCGGGTCGCCTCCCGGCTGCATGAGGCGGCGCACACCCAGGTCAAGCGCAGTGTGGAGGACTTCAACGGATCGGACCGGCTCGGCACCCGTGAGGGGATGGACGAGTTCCTGGACCGGCAGTGGGTCATCGAAAACGCTCTGGAACAGGTCGACCGCTGGGTCGGCGCGGCCTTCGAGCGCTGGAAGGGCAGCCTGAGCCCGGAACGGCGCGCCTGGCTGGACGAGACCCAGCCCGAGCCCTTGGGCGGGCGCTCGGACCGTGCCGACGGGGACGGGATGCGGGAAAGCGGATCGCGCCAGCAACCGCCCACCCGTGCCCAGCAGGCGTTGGAGCAGGCCCAGCACGCGTTCGACCGCCGGGCACGCGCCTCCTTGGAAGACCTCCTGCACGCCCACCCCGACGCATTGCGGGGCGGGCCGCAGCGCCTGATCGACGCGACAGCCCTGACCGTGGACGCCGAGATCTTCGGCCTGCACGAGGTGTTCGGGCGAGCGCGTACGGACGGCGCACTCGGTTCCGCCGACCCGGGGGCCCGGCAGGCCGACGCGCAGGCCCGCGACCTGGTGGTCGCGCTGCGTACGACGCTGCCCGAGCTGCACGAGATCTTCGACCATACGGTCCTGGACACCACGCGCCGCGAGCAGGCGCTGCACCACTTCGAGGCCACCGCCGACCAGCTTTCCATCGGCAGCTACGGTTCGCGCGGCGACCGGACCGAGCACGACGGCGCGCTGGTCCTGAGGGACGACCAGGAATCCCGGCTGTCCGTCGGCGGCCGGGCGCGGCTGCGGCGTCAGTGGCTGGAGGGGTTCGACCGGGACTACCGGGAGATCTTCGGCGAGCCCGGCAGCGCCGCGCGGCGGCACGGCGATCCGTCCGAGGCCGGGCGCCAGTGGGAGGAGCGCCACAGCACCCGAGAGCGCGAGCTGCCCGGCCACGTCGAGCTCCATATGGCGAAGGAAGGCGCAGCACGCGAGGCCGTCGACGCCGTGAAGGAGGCGGCGAACGGTGCCTGGAAGCAGGCGCTGGACGGCCTCGGCACGGCCTTCAGGGAGAAGTTCGGACTCCAAGCGGGGGACGAACTGAACGCGCGCGAGGCCACCATGCCCGCGCAGCGCACCGCGGCTTTCTCGCTCGGCAGCGAGATACACCGCAGGCTGGACGAATGGGCGCGCGGCGAGAACCGGAACACGGCCGAGGTCGAACGCATCATTGAGGAGTACACCGGCTCCGAGGCGGTGCAGCGCAAGGTCGCCATCGCGGTGGCCCGTGCGGCGGTGGAGAACGCGGCCAAGGCGGAAGCGTACGAACAACTGGCCGCTCACAAGGCGGAGTTCGCGCCGCAGGATGCGCGCGACCGGTTCGTGCAGGAGCACGCCGAGCGGGCCACGACCCTGTTCGACGAGCTGTTCGACAAGCGTCCCGCGCAGGGGGACGATTCTGCCGGTGCCGCAGTGGACGGCGTCGTGTCGGACGGTACCGCGTCGGAGGAGGCCGTACCGGAGAAGCCCGCGTCGGAGGAGGCCGTACCGGAGAAGCCCGCGTCGGAAGAGCCCGCGTCGGACGGTACCGCGTCGGAAGAGGCCGTATCGGAAGAGCCCGCGTCGGACGGTACCGCGTCGGAAGAGGCCGTATCGGAAGAGCCCGCGTCGGCTCTCGACCCACTGGTCGAGCAGTGGAGCGTCCGCCGGGCGCAGCTCAGCGAGGAGCTGCCGCTGCACCTGAATTTCGAGCTCGGCGCCACGAACGGGCTGGGCAAGTGGGCAGACGGCTTCCGCGACGCCGCGGCCGGACGAGGGGTGAGCAAGGACGACCTGACCCGCATCGGGTCGCATACGCGTGAGGAGTGGTTCCGGACGTACCGGGACCTGTGGGGGCCCGAGGGCACCGACGCCGAGCGCTGGCTGCGGCATGAGCAGGAGCACGGCGGCCGGTTCGACACCGAGTCGTCTTCGGCGGAGCAGGCCGGGGCAATGACCCCCGACGGCAACGACACGGATGCGATGCCGACGGGCCCGGAGTCCCCGCACGAGCCGCCGGAGGACCATGAGGGGGGCGTCTCCTCGGACCTCCACGACGACACCTCCGAGACTGTGCACGACGACGGCGTCGTGGATGAGTTGGGCCAGCGACTGGCGGCCCTGCGGCGGGAGACCGACAACTCCGGCCCCCAAGGGGATCCGCAGCATGAGGCCCGATCGCGCGAGCTGCACCCCGACGAGGAGATCCCCCCGCCGGGTTCGGACCGTCAACGGGTGTCCAATTCGGTCACGTTCGCCGACGGGGCGGGGCACGAGCGCACCACAGCCGTACGGGAACAGCGGACCGGGGGCGAACACGCCGCACGGGACGGGCAGTCCGCGCAGCAGCAGACGCTTCGCAGCACCCGGCAGCAGTACGTCCTCCGTGGTGACGGCACGTCGCTGACCGGCCCGGACGGCGAGTCCCACGCGCTCGGCGAGAGCACCGGGAACGGAAGCGCGGGCTTCCACCAGGCGCTTGGCCAGGCGCTGGAGTCCGTGCCCAAGCAGTGGCTGAAGGTGCCCGCGGCCCGAAACGACGGCAAGGTGCCGACGCTGCACGACACCATCGCCGATGCCGCGTCCGACGCTCTCCTGGACACCGTCACGCTCCCCGAAAGGGCGGTGATCGATGCGGAGTTGACTGCGGCGGGCATCAAGCTCGATGAACAGGCCCGCAGCCGGTTCGAGGAGCAGGGCAGGACCCCGCAGGCGCTCGACGCCGAGCAGCGACGGGCCCTGGTCCGTGCGGCCCTGCGTTCCGGTACGGACTGGGACGGCGCTATGGCCACGCTGGCCGCCAAGGCGGCGGCCGAGGCCCTGGACCTCCGGCTGACCGTGGTCCACAAGGACGGCAGCCACGAGAGCGCGGGCGATGTCCGGGCCCCCGAGGTGACGGTCCGCTACGCCGACGGGCAGTTCCAGAGCGCGTCGATCAGCCGGATCCGGCGCATCCTGCGCGCGGTCCAGGCGCTGGAGAGCGAGCGCACCCGTCTGTGGCGGGCGCACGGCCGCCCCGACCCGCAACCGATGGCCGGCAGTTGGTACCCGACGCTGCCCGCGAAGGAACCGACGGCCGCCACCACCACCGAGCCCACCGGCGCCAACGACTCCGCCACGCAAACCCCCGAGGGTACCTCCAAGGACGTCTCCGCCACGCCCCAGTCAGCCGCGCCGAGCAAGCCGCGCCCGCTCACTGCTGAGGAGCAGCGGCAGTGGCTGGAGTACGTCGTCGAACGCGAATGGCAGGAGCACTCCTTCGAAACGGAGCAGCTGGGCGAGCCGGTCGGCGACCGCAGGGCATGGGAGAAGGCGGCCGTCGACCGCAGCCTCGCCTATCTGCACACGCTTCAGCGCGATGTCGCGCTCGCCGACCGCGGGGAGGACGGCGCGCCGCCGGAGTCGGTGGCCGACGACAAGCTGACGCTGGATATCAGCCATCTCGACACCGACCGGCCCGTCCTGCTGGACCACGCGCCGGACAGCTTCGAGACCACGTACCAGCACGGCGCGAAGGACACCTTCGACGACGGCAGCACCCTGGAGCGCCACGCGAAGGCCACCGGCGGCACGCACGTGACCCTGCGCGGGCATGACCACGCCGCCCGCGTCATTGCCAACGGTCTGAAGGTCCACCCTTCCGACCATGGACGCCTGTACGACGCGATCGTGAACCTGATGACCGACCGCCCGGACGCGCTGCTCGCGCAGTCGCCCCGCGCCGCCGGCGGGGGCGGCTCGGCGCTGGGCGACGGCGAGTACCTCGGCTTCAAGGGCGCGGACGGCACGGTGCAGGTGGCCGCGCTCCGGGCCCTCAACTTCGGCCCGTACTCCCGCTACGAGGACTCGCTCAAGGTCAAGCAGAGCCAGCGCAGCGGCGAGAGGAGCGCCATAACGTTCGTCGAGTCCTCGAACGGGCAGCTCGGCGTGAGTTCGGGCTTTGCGCCAGGCTCCGGAGTGAGCGGCGTGTTCAGCGCCTCGGCTTCCGGCAGCTGGAACCAGGCCACCCACACCACCACCCACTCCTACACGTCACAGGAGACCCGCAGCGTCTCCGCCTCCGGCGACTCCCACACGTACGTCAACGACGTCCTCTACGACGTGCGGACCTACCGGCTGGACGAGCACGGTCGGCTGGTGTCCGGCGGGCCGGGCGAGACGGTGCAGTTCGCCGTGCGCGGCGGTTTCCAGTGGCGGGTCCCCGACGGAATGACGCAGAGGGAGTCGCCGGTCCCCTCCGGGCTCCCGAAGACGTTCACCATGCCGCGGGGCGAGTACCCGGACCTGGTGACCACCGACCGCCTCGCGCTGCCCCGCGATCTGATGACCTGGGCGCTGAGGGTGGCCGGTGAACACGGCGGGCTCACGCCGGACATGCCGGCGCTCGACCAGATCACGCACTTCTTCTCCCACCACGCCATGCAGGAACGTCTGGTGTCCACCATGCGCGGCTCGGTCCGCGTGGAGGACGTACTGGACGCGCACAACAACATCATCGGCTCGTTCGTCTACCGCGTCACGATCGATCACAGCAGCCCCGCGACCCTGATCCGGACGATCCACGACAGCGAGATCAAGGTCCAGAAGAACACCGCGATCGGCTTGGACCGCAGCAGGGCGCTGAACAAGCAGATCTCGCTCGCCGTCTCCGGCGGCCCCGCAGCGAACTTTGTCGTCCGCGGGCAGCTCGGCGGCACCGCCCAGATCAGTACCGGACGCACCGACTCCACCGCGGTCACTGACACGGGCCAGGCGCAGTACGGCCTGTCGAACAAGGCTCCCCAGGGGCTGTACGACGTGCCGCTGAAGATCCAGGTCGAGTTCCGGCCGGGCTATCGGCTCGCCGGGTTCGAGCCGCCGAACGAACTCAAGGACACACAGGCGGCGCTGAATCAGGAATTCTCCGCGGAGGTGTCGCTGCGCGTTCCCCGCGACGACGCGCGACAGTGGGCCGGCTGGGACCCGGGGTACAAGCTGAGCCAGCAGGACGCCTTCGCCGCGCCGGGCGCGCGGCAGGTGGGTGGCGGGCAGGCGTTGACGCCGGAGTTCGTCGAGCCGCACGTGCCGCGCGAACTGCTCGGCGACGTCCCGGTGATCACGGCGCTGCACAACGTGAGCTACGCCTCGGCCGTGGTCACCAGCGGCACGCCCAAGCCACGGGTGCCCCGGAGCTTGTCCCAGCGGGCATTGCAGGTGTTCCGTCACCGTGCCTCCGGCGGCGCGGAGCGCCGTACGTCCAGCACGTCTGCGCGCAATACGGTGCTGAGCCGTGGGAAGGGCTACGTCAGGCCAAGGCTGAGCATCCGGCGGACGATGACGGAAACGGGCGAGTTCTCCCGAGCCTCGGACTCGCCGTCGCCAGAGCCGCAGGAGCAGCCGACCGGGGCGTTGTCGCTGCCGACGTCGCCGACCGCTCTCCAGGTCCGGTTCGCTGACGAGTTGGCCGGATTGCCGCTCGCCGTCAGCCGGTCGGGCGATGCCCGGCCGGTGCCCCACCAGATCTTTGACAACACTGTCGAGGCGCTGACCAACCACCCCGACTTCGCCGTGAAAGCCATGGTCGACGCCAGGGCTTCGAGGTTCCGCCAGGTGCGGCACAACGTGGCGTACTCCGTCAGCAAGGCCGTGTACCGCATGCAGCGGGCGGCCGGATTCGAGGCGTCGCCGCCGCGGCAACCCACCCCCGTCGCCTCTGAGCGCCGGATCCTGCGAAACAGGAAGCGCCTGGAGGTCCACCAGTCCTCCACCCGGCTGGAGACCCAGTTCACCAAGCTCATCACCGGCTCCGGCCGGGGCCGGGCCGCCGGCTCCGGCCGGGTGCACGGTGACACGGTCGTCGAGCAGGCCACCGGTACGACCGTGGTGCTCAGCCGCACGCTCGGGTTCCGCCGTGGCGAGGTCCCGGTCATCACCCGCCTGGAACTCTCCGACCGAAGGTACGAGGGGCTGCGCAAGAACACCGCGACCGGCGGCGGGCTGTCCGGCGGCCGCGACGTCGCCACCGGCACCGAAGTGCAGCAAGGCTGGCAGGCGAGCCTCGGGGCCCAGGCCGGCATCAATCGGGTCGTCGCCCCCAACGTGGTCATGGGCGGCGTCACCGGCGCGCTCGGCACAACGCACACGCGGAAGACCGAGACCGGTGTGGCGACGGGCAGTGAGCATGCCCTGGCAGCCGGCCCGCGTACCCACGTCTACTCCTATGACGCCCGGTTCACGGTCGAGGCGTCCCACCATGTGGTGCCCAGGAAGTGGGTACGCCTGCTCACCGGCAACGCCTTCGGCCAGAAGTCGCGCAAGGTCAACCTGGGCGACGGGCCGGACGGCAGGCTCGTCATCGAGGGCCGGGTGTACGTATGGCATCCCGACGCCCTGATGCCGTCGAACGTGCGGCTGCCGCACCGCGTACCCGATGTCGTCCCCACGCCGGACGACGCCGCACAGCAGACGTCCGGGTCCGCCACCGACGCGCTCTGGGTGCCCCCGGGACACGCGGAGGCGCTGTTGTCCCCCGCGGAAGCTCAGGCGCTGACCAGGCAGCGGTTCCACCAGGACTGGCAGGACGTCTTCCACGCCCAGGCGCGGGTCGGACACGGATTCCATGTCGCGGACCTCTCACGAGACGTGCTCGGGCGGCTGTCCAAGGGCCTGGCGACCGCCCTGGCCACCCGCGGCACGCAGGAGTACCAGCACATCGATCTGCTGTTCGCCACCGGTCAGCTGGAATCGCAGTTCGACGCCGCGGCACAGGGCGGCCGCGCCGTGGACATGCTGTTCTTCCGCGACCGCGCGTTCCGCCACGAAGCGGCGCTCCTCTTCGAGGTACGGCCGCGTGGCCTGAAAGTCGTCGACATCGTCGACGAGGGGCTGACCGTCAAGCACCGCCTGCCCAGCACGCTGAGCATCGGCAGCGGTACGTCCACCATCCGCACCCGTGCCCTGCAGGCAGAGCTGACCATTGGCACTGCCCTCCACGCGGGGGAGCCCGGGCAGATCCAGGTGTCCCAAGGGTGGGGCGCGCTGTGGTCACTGATGAACCGCAGCCGCAGCGAAAGCCCGTCGCAGTCCCTCTCCCTCGGCGCCTCGGTCACGCAAGGCCGCACGGGGCGCAAGGTCAGGACCACGTTCGACGAGATCACCTACCTCGTCACGGGCCACGCCAGGTCGCTGCGGTGGCTCGCCCCGGAGCACACCGCACACGGTGGGGTCACGGTGAAGGGCGGCCAGGAGATGATCCTGGACTGGACCGACGCGCGCCGCCTGAACCTGGTGACCAACGGACTGGAGGAACTGTCCGCCCCCGGCCCGTGGCTGCCGCCCCAGGGACTGTCCTCCTTCCTCTCCGTGCAGGGGATGCTCGACGTCGAGCCCGCGCTGCGCGTGTTCGCCCAGCAGTTGCGTGCCCTGTCGGACGGCGTGCTGCCGGACACCAGCATCCAGGACCTCGGCGCGCTGAGCACGCAACTGCACATCCTCATGACCCCGGACGCCCTGAACAGCGGGCTGCACTATCAACTGCTGCGCGAGGGCCTGCCGCTGAACCACAACGGGAAGGGCTGGTTCAGCTCCTCGGGCGAGGTGCGGGTGCGGCTCGTACCCGGCAACGGCCAGTACCGGGGGATGCGAGGGAACGTCTCGGTCGACGAGGAACGCTCGGTCACCGTGACCCAGCAGCGTTCCGTCACCGAGAGCAGCACCCGAACCTTCGGCGTGAACACCGCGCAGACCGTCATGACCCACGCCAACGCCGCGGACGGCAAGCCGCCGTCCGGGACCGTCGGTGTGGGCGTGCCGATCACCGTGACGACGACCGCCACCACGAGCCGGAACCTGACCGTGTTCGAGACGATCACCACCTCACACGAGCTGTCGGTGTCCGGGCTCTTCGCGGACTTCGGCGTGCCGTACCAGCTGGAGCTGACCTACATCCGGCCCAACGGGCAGGTCGTGCAGGTACGGGAAGACGTCGGCACGTTGACCCAACTGCATCCGGAGGTGCTGCTGACGTCGGGGCAGAGCGGCAGGGACACCCAGGAGGGACGAAGCGAGCAGCCCACCTCCGATTCCGTCTCCGCGCCTGCAGAGACGGCCGTGCCCCAGCCGCCCGCGGAGTTCGAACCGCTGGACACCTGGCGGGAACAACGCCACGCCGTCACCGCGGCGCTCTGCGACCCGAACGTGGTCTTCTTCGACGTGGCCGGAGCGAAGGAGCTGAAGAACCACGTCACCAAGGCGCTCGATCACGCGGCAGAGGAGACGACGACAGCGGCCATGCTGCCGTCGGACGGGGACGACGCCGACACCACGGCGAACACGCTCGACAGCACGGCCACCACAACCGCCGGCACTGCCGTCGGCGGCAGCTCCCTCACCCGCCCCGGAACCCCGGCGGCCCAGCAGCTCTCCCAGCAGAACACCTCCCGTGTGGTGCGCGAGACGCTGGAACAGGCGCTGAGCGAGCACGGGTACCAGCAGCCGCCGATCCATGACGACTCCGCCCTCGGGGCCATGTCCGGCGCGGTCACCGTGTACGCGCGGGCCGGCTTGGACCGCGCACAACTTCTCGGCCTGCTGGACGATGTGTCGCTGACCAAGGAAAAGCGCGTCACGAACACGGTTCAGCAGTCCGAAGGCTCCAACGTCAGCGCCGGATACACCGGTGGCGCCTACCCCACGTACTCCGTCACGCCCTCCATTGGCAATATGACCAACCGCGGCACCATGGCGCTCGCGCAGAGCGGCGACGCCGCAAACGCGCAGAGCGCAGCCGCCCATTCGGCCAGCCAGGCCGTTTCCGGTGACCCGGAACGGCTGGCCCTGTTCCGCGTTCCGCTGGACTGGCGCGTCGAAGCCCAGGTCACCAAGCACTGGCTGAAGACCGGCACGGACGCGCTGCGCCATGCGGCGGGGCTCCTCTCGAGGGGCGGGGGCAAGGCGAGCGACCAGGGTCCGCAGGAGCAGATGCATTCCACGGCCAAGGGCTCGACCACGGCCCAGTTCAGCTCGCCGGATGGCGTGCTGGTGGGGATTCCCGAGAGCGTGGCCCGCGCACACGGTCTGCTCGACGACACCACCCTGCCGCAGGCGGTCACCGAGGCCTACGACCACGTCAAGGACCTGCGCAAGAAGATCGGCGAGACGGGGAAGGAGCACGAGGCCGCCGCGATCCGGGTCGAACGCCGCTACGAAGAGCTGTACGAGATCATCCGCGAGGCCGATCGGGCGCGCCGCACGTCCGGTGACGATGAATCCGGCCCGCACCGTACGCCGGAGCAGCTCGCCGAGAGCTACCGGAGTGCGGAACGACGGCTGATCGAGCAGGAGATCGAGCGGGTCGGCCTGCTCGCCGAGCACCGGCGGCTCCTGGAGGAGCTGCGCGAGGCCAAGACCAGTGCCCAGGAGCAACTGGACTGGTACCAGCAGGCCCCTGACGAGCGCGACGAATCCACCAAGCCGACGCCCTACGAGCCGGACGGGGAAAAGAAGGCCGACGGGGACGAGAACAAGCCCGCCCTGCGGCGTCCCCTGGCCGATCCGGACGCCTCGGTGGACGAGTTCCTCGCGGGCGCCGACCGTGACCCGGTACCGCTGCCGTACCAGGACGACCGCGTCACGGGACTGGTGTCGCGGGCCGAGTCGGACGGCGGCATCTGGCTGGGCGGCGCCGTACCGCCGCGTCATGCCGCGCTGCGCGAGCAGCTCAAGATCCGGGCGCTGGACGAGGCGCTGCGGGAGAAGAAGCAGGAACTGCTCACCGCGCAGGACGCGAACAAGCACCAGGACGGCCGGGACGCCCAGGAGATCCAGGACCTCATCGCCCTGCGCCGCGCGGAGCTCGCGTACCTGCGGCGCGCCCGCGCAGAGGCCGCGACCGCGGCGGATCGCATCGACGCCGCCGTGGCCCAGAAGGAGCACGCGGCGAAGGAAGCCGCCGCCCGGGCGCGGCGGCACCCGCAGTTCGAGGAGGCGCAGAAGCAGGCCGAACTGCTGGCGGACGAAGTGGCGCGGCTGCACAGTGGCGCGCCGGTGCGGACCACGGACGACCTGCCCCGCCGCAGGAACGACGCGCAGGCCAGGCTGCGGGAGGCCCAGCAGCGGCTCGCCGCCGCGCAGGAGAACTCCGACGGCCCGCAGGCCCTCCCGCACCTGGAGGAACTCCTCGTGCGGGAGGCCGCGGCCGATATCGAGGACCTCAGGCGGACCGCCGCCGTCGAGCAGGCCGCGCTGGAGTTCGCGCAGGGCCTCAAGCCGTCCGCGTTCCCCGAACCGCCGCTGACCAAGAACCGGGGCGAGGCCGAGCGCCGCGCCCTGGAGTACCTCGACATCCTCGACCGGCCCGTGCAGTTCGAGGCCGGCGAGGACACCGGCAACGGGCCCGCGACGTACACGGACGTCGACGGAACCGTGTACGACGTGCTGGATCCGCACGACACCATCACTCCCGAGAACACCAAGGGCGAGGGCCTGCCACTCGCCCTGAACGCCGGCCTGCTCGACCTCAGGAGCGCCGGCGCGCCGTTGGCGGTGCTCCCGCACGTGGGCCTGCCCGCCGATGTCGCGCCGCAGCTTCGTCAGGCGCTGGCCGCGCGGCTGCGTGAGGACGGTGCCAACGCTGCGTCGTGGTTGCACTCCAGCGTCGAGGCCGGGAACACCTGGCTGCAACCGGAGCCGGGCCGGGACGTCTTCACGACGGAGGACCTGGTGGCGTCCGGGCTCGCCGACCGGATGGAGGAGGAGCACCGGGCCGAGTTCCGGCAGGACGGCGTGCTGCACTCCAACGTCCCGATGTCGCACGAGATCCGCGTCGAGCTGCTCGCCCGCCGGCTGGAACAGCCGGACAAGCTGCGGCTGCCCGGCGACGACCCGGCCGAGCACGACTACGACGACCTGTATCTCGTACCGACGCTCTTCGCCCGGGCGTACGGCGTCGAGGTGCACGTCGTACGCCCCGGGGTCGGCGTGGAGATCTTCCACCCGGGCGGCCCCGACGGGCCGCGTGTGCCGGGCACGCCGAAGGTCACGGTGGTGGTCGAGGATCAGACGGTCAAGGCACTGATCCCGCGGCGGGGTACGGCCGTGGGCAACGAGTCCGAGCCGTCGTCCGCCGCATCCCCGTCCAGTTCTCTTTCCTCCGGTATGTCGCCCTCCGAGGGTGACCTGTCGTCCACGCAGGACCAGCCGGCGAAGCAGGAAGGGGAAAGCCGGCCACAGCAGGACCAGCAGCGGGAGCAGGAACATCAGCTCCGGCTGCGGCAGGAAGAGCCTCTGCCGCAGCGGACGCCGCAGCAAGAGCGTCCGCCGCAGCAGGAGCCGCAGCAGCCGCTCATGTTCCCGCGGCCCCGGCAGGGCGAGGAGATCGAGGTTCCCCGGGACGGCTGGTGTCAGATCTCCTCCCTGATCGTCGGCGCGCCCGAGCACGTACGACAGCAGCTCGGCCTGCCTGACGACGACCCGGTGACCCACCTGTTGAGCGACTCTCACGCGCTGCGCAGCACCGTGAGGAACCTCGCACTGGGACAGCGCGACCCCAACGGCGCGGTGTTCCGCGAGGCGGTCGGCCTTGCGCACCGGCACGTGCTGGAATTCCTCGGCGACCGTGTGGAGGGAGTGCCGCAGGCGTTCCTGGAGCGCGTCCGGACGTACCGCACCAGGACGGTCGACCCGGATCAGGCGCCCGACAGGGACGATCTGCTCCAGGTGCTCCACGGACGCATCACCACCGAGGAGCTCGTGGCTCTGCGCGAGTCGTGGCTCAGTTGGCGTGCCAAGGGACTGAGGCCGAACCCGCAGTCCGAGGACGCGCTGCTCACGGCGCGTGCCGTGGCGGAGGCGGAGTTCCCGCTCGCCGGTGGCACGAGCCTGGCGGAACGGCTCGCGAACGTGGACCACGACATCCTGGGGTCTGTGGTGGACCACTCCTGGTCCCACACCTCCCGGTGGACCCCCCAGGAGTTCGCCACCCTGCGCGAGACGGCAGAGCATTGGGCGGAGCGGTTCGCCGACGGGTACGGCGACGTGCTCCCGCACCTGCTGGCCGAGGCGTTCGGCGTGCAGATCTTCGTCAAGCGTCCGTCGGCCGCCACATTCGACGAGCCCATCATCGGACCGCCGTCGCAGACGTCCGTGATCTTCCAGTACGACGGACGCCTCCACTACAACGGCGACGACGGCGGCATCGACGCTCGCGCCCGCACCGGCCGCGCCGAGGGCGGGGAGCAGGACGTCCACACCCAGCAGCAGGAGCAGCGGCAGGGGAAGGAGCAGGAGGCCGACGCCGAGCAGTCGGAGGAGACCCGTACCGAGCAGCCGGGGGCAGAGGACGAAGTCGCGCTCGTGCTCGCCGGTCTGAGCCCTCAGCCAGAGCCGTCGGTGGACTCGACCCCGTCGACGCCGACGGACGAGTCCGTGTCCTCGTTCGACAAACACATTGCCGCACAAAAAGAGGCACTGTCCCACCCGGAGAGCCTGGATCTGGAGCGGTCCCCGCTGGACCGTCTGGTCGACCGGCTGCAGCAGTCGCAGACGCTGCAGCGGTCCCCGCTGGACCGTCTGGTCGACCGGCTGCAGCAGCAGTCGCAGACGCTGCAGCTGGGTTCCGGTGTGCTGCGGTGGCCGCCGGTCATAGGTACGGACGGTGAGTCCGTCCGCCGCCGGGAACTCCAAGCCCAGGCCGCGGACGCGGTGGGCCGGGCGATGCTGACTTCCGGACGCGATGCCGCCGAACGGCTGGCCGCGCAGCTGTCGCGGGAAGCCCGGGACAACGGTGAGCATTGGATCGGCACGGAGACCCAGCGGCTGGCCCGCACATCGGGTGGCGCCGATCGGTTCCTGAATTCGGGCTCGGGCTCGGGCTCTGCGTCGGGCTCGGGATCGGGCTCGGGCTCCGCGTCGGGCTCGGGATCGGGCTCGGGATCGGGATCGGGATCTGCGTCGGGCTCGTCCGTCGACGCTGCGGTGGTCTGGGAGAACGCTGACCTCCTCGGCGTTGACCTCGAAGTGGCGCGGGTCTTCGTCGAGCGCTCGTTGCCGGAGGGTGTGGACGTCACCGGAGTGATGGGGTGGGCGCACCACTGGGAGCTTGATGCGGAGCAGGCCGCGACGCTGGTGACGCACGTTCAGGAGCTGGGGCGCTTCCCCGAAGAGGTCGTTGGCCTGACCGAGGCCTTGGACCTTGGCCCCAACCAGGTCTTCGAGCTGGCGCGACGGATGAATGTGTCGCTGGAGCATCTGGTCACGGTGTCAGGCGAGCTGTCGGAGCTGATGGAGGCGGGATTCGCCCCGGAGGACCACGGATGGTTCGCGGGATCCGGGGTGCAGCTGCGCGCGCAGGACCTTGTCGATTTCCGGCGTTACGTGCTGGCACGCCAGTTTGATTTGAAGGGGCTGCGGACCGGTGCGCCGGACGCCCGTCTGCTGGTCGGGGAGTGGCTGACCGAACGGAGCCGGGCAGTCGATGAGGCGGGTGAGGCGTTCGGGGAGCACCAGGCGCGGGCTGAGGCCCTGATGTCCGACGAGCTCAGGGGGCCGACGCTGGAGGCGGCCGCGCAGCGGCTGCGGGATGCCTCGGGTGAGCTGTCGTTCCTGCAGGACTCACACCTGGCGCTGTTGTTCCCGCAGGACATTGCCACGCTGTATGGGGAGCGCTGGAGGGCGGGTCTGCAGGACAACGCGGGATGGGAGGTGCCGGAGCGCTGGGTTGAGTTCATGAGGTCGCAGTTCGATGTGCTCGGGCTGCGTACCGCTGAGGACTGGGCGGCTTTCGCCCGCCTGATCAAGGCCTGCCCGGAGCTCTTCGCCACCGGGCAGGGTCAGGAGGCTTCGGGTTCGCAGACTGCGTCCGATCCGGGTCTTGGTTCGGCTCGTTACCTGCCTCTCAATGAGTTCCTGAGGAACGTCTACCGGTTCGACCTGGTGGCGCTGAGCGGCGAGCCCGTGTGGGCCGGGGTGATGAACCGCCTCTTCGCGGAGATGGCGGAGCTGCCCGGGCTGCGCAGCGACCCGCGCGCACTCCAAGACCTCCAATTGCACCTCCTCGCGGAGGTGAACGAGACCGCGCAGCCGGAGCGCCTTGAATGGGTGGATCGCCAGGACCGACGCACCGTACGGCGCTGGTTGAGTTATGAGCTCGCGGCCCGGCCGTTGGGGCCGGTGGTGCGTGAGTGGGCGCTGGCGTATGCGGAGCGTCAGGGTGCCCCTGATGACTCTGGGACGTACATGGACAGCGCGCCTCGTGTACGGGCCGCGCTGGACGGGCTGGACGTGCTGCCTGACTTCTCGGAACATGATGCCGAGGCCGGGCAGCTCCCGTCCCATGCGTCGGTGCAGTCTGCACCGCTGCTGGAGCCGGAGTCAGAGTCGCTGTTGGGGTCGGAGCTGAGTGGTCCGCCGCCGGCTTATCCGGGGCCCGTTCGTGTTCCTGCTTCGGCGGGTGTGCGGGACTGGGCGGTTCGTGCGTGGGGGGTTGAGGGGGCGCGGGTCGAGGGGTTCAGTGCCCACGAGATCGTGGCCCTGGAGGCGTTGCGGCAGCGGCTGGGCGTTCGGCAGATGGAGAACCTGCTGAGTGTGGTGGATGGGATGGGGGAGGTGCCGTCGGTCGACGCGCTGGAGGAGGCCGCGGTCGTCCTGGAGCTCAGGAATGTCAAGGACCTGTACCGGGTGCTGAAGCGTTTTCCGGTCCGGCTGGATGAGCTGCGCCGGCTGGCCTGGTTGGACCTGCTGGCCGGGCAGAGTGTGCTGGCCGATGTGTTCCGGCCGCTCAACGGTGCGGGGGCGCTGGGGCGTGACCGTGTGGTCGAGCGGGTCGCGAACCGTTTGCGTGACCTGGTGCAGAACGCGCCGCAGGAGTCTGTCGGTTGGCCGCGTTCCGGTGTCGATGCGGCGATCGGCTCGCAGGAGCCGGGGCTGTCACGCGGGTCCGGGCCCATCGATGGGACCGGTCTGTCCAGCGAGTCGGGTCAGGTGTCCGGGGCAGAGGCGGGTGGCTCCTCGTCGGTTCCGTCCCAGCACGTGCGGTCGGCAGGGGACGCGGATGTCGAGCAGGTGCTGAGCGGGTTGGCGGGGG
>NZ_JBEYTM010000050.1:0-59706 GCF_040643055.1 Streptomyces sp. NPDC047515 | reverse complement strand
CTCCAGAACCCTGAAGCCAGAATGATCAAGAGATCGCAGAGTGGCTCACTTTTCATCCGCCGCCCGTGGTATCCATTTCACCCGTTGCCGACACAGGATGGACGGTGAGCCCCGCGGATCAGTCAGGAGCCGACGGGGCGAGGAACAGGACCTCACTGTGGGGTCCTCGCCGCGGGCTTTTCCCTCTGACCGCGACGAGGGCTTGAGCGGCCTGTTCTCATCGGGGGAAGCGGCTTGTCCCCCCGATGCCGCTTCCCCCGACCTGATCGTTCACCGTGGCGTGGCGTGGCGTGGCGTGACCCGCCGCGGGGACTCCGCACATCGTGCCAGCGCACAGCCATGCCCGCCCGCCTCCCGCCGTGCTCGGAGCCGTCCGGCCGAGGGAGGGCGGTCCAGGGGGCCGGATCATCCCGCGTACGCGCGAACCACGGTTGCCATTCCCGTCAATCGGCCAGTGACCGGGGACCACCCAGTACGCCGAGGTGAGGCTGGGAGCCCGCCGGGACCACCCCCGCACGCGCGGGGACCACAAACTGAACATGTCGGAACGCGAGGGGGAGACGGGACCACCCCCGCATGCGCGGGGACCACTAATCGACCTCGCACGCCGCTCAGCTAGGACTTGTCCGGCCGATCATGCGCCTGTGATGGAACGTGCATGATGTCGCCCAGGTCCTGGCATCTGCGACGCCACCACGGCCAGGCATCTGGAGCGTGAGGGTCGGGCAGAGTGCGTGCCAGGAAGTCGACGTCGGTTTCTTTGACGGCCGACGCGATTTCCCGGGCTGCTCGTCTGTCGAGAGCGCCGATGGCTCGCTCTATCAGGAGGCGGTCGTCCCAGATGTCGTAGCCGGGCAGGTGTGGTTTGGGCAGGTAGAGCGGCCATCCTGGACGGCGCACGAAGCCCCGCCAGCAATGGACGGCGTGTTCGAGCGCCCGGACGGGAAGACCTCGTTCGGCCTCGAACCGGGCCGCCTGGCGACGCGTGTGGGGTGAGAACTGTGAGGACCGGCGCCGGTAGTCCTCAAGATGGGACCGGCAGACAGCGTCCAGACGTAGAGCAGCCGCCGTCTTGCGGGGCATGACTCTTCTTTCGAAGTAGTGATTTCGGCGGGTCACTCTACTGTGTGATCCCGCGGTGGTTCATGTCCTGAGCCAGATAGCCAGCGCCGCCGCGGTTGCGGTGCCGAGGTAGACGTAGCCGCGCTTGTCGTATCTGGTAGCGACGGCTCTGGCGTGCTTGAGCTTGTTGATGGCCCGTTCGACGGTGTTGCGTTTCTTGTACCGCTCTTCGTCGAAGACGGGTGGCTGTCCGCCGCGCGAGCCTTTGCGCAGGCGGGCGGCCCTGGCTGTCGGTCTTCTCCGGGATGGCGTGCCGGATGCCGCGTTGTCGCAGGTAGTCGCGGACGGGGCCGTTGCTGTAGGCCTTGTCCGGAGCGAGGCTGTCGGGCTTCTTGCGGGGTCTGCCCGGCCCGAGACGAGTGGACTTCCACCACGTCACGGACAGGTCCGAAGCATTGTGAACGGTAGGGATCGTGGTCATTTCTGATCCCTTATCTCTTTGATCATCTGCCTGGACTCATCGACGGAGACCGCCGCAGCGCGGATCTGCTGGATTGCGTCCTGGTGCACGGCCACGTCGCTGCGCTACTCGACGTACAGCGCACTGGTCAGTGACTCGACGTGGACGACGGGCAGGTCGGCGTGCGTACCGTGTCCAAGGATGGAGAAAGCGCCCATCTGTCCCACGTGCGGCGCCGCGTTCGACGGGAGTACCTGGACGATGATCGTCGGTCGGCCGGACAGTGCGATCAGGCGGTTGAGTTGGTTGTACATGATTCGGGAGTCGGTGCACCGAGTGCGCAGGGCGGCTTCGCCGATGATCGCCCAGAGGTTCAGCGGGTCTTCACGGGTGAGTACCGACTGGCGGGCGAGCCGCACTTCCACCAAGGCGTCGACGCGGTCTTCGGCTGCGGTACTCATGGCGGTGGCCGCGATGATCTGCTGTGCGTACTCTCCGGTTTGAAGCGGCCCCGGAATGACAGTCGGCTGCCACGCGCTCAGGTGGTCGGCTTCGCTCTCCAGGCTGATCAGGTCTTCGTGGGCGGACGACAGGACCGATCGGTACGACTGCCACCACCCGCGCCGTGCGCCCTCGCGGCGTCACTTTCGGCGCCGGACTTTACCGTGATCGCAATCTGTCGAGCGGCTGATCAACCGGCTGAAGAACTGGCGCGGCATCGCCACACGCTCCGGCGAGTCACCCGAGAGCTACCTCGCGGCTTCGAACTGCGCGCTGCAGTGCTCATGACAATGCACTCAACATTATTCCCCCCAGTTCCGCACGCGAGATATGACCTTGACTCTGTCGGCTGTGCTCAAGCCCCGCACGCGCGGGGATCACGTGCATCACTGTTCGCCCCAGGGGGCACCCCCGCACGAGTGGGGATCAAGGGTCGACGTCGCTCCGGCGCGGCAGTCCTGGTGATGCGCGAACGCCCTCCCGGTCTGCGTTTCCGCAGTCCGGGAGGGCGTCGATGGCGGTAGCGGAGGGATTTGAACCCTCGGTGAGTTTCCCCACACTCGCTTTCGAGGCGAGCTCCTTCGGCCGCTCGGACACGCTACCGAGAGAGAGCTTAGACCATCCCTGGGCGTGGACAGAAATCCAATGTCAGAGCTCGCGGAAGAACGCCGTCAGCCGGGCGGCGCAGACGTCCTCCAGCACTCCGTGGATCACCTCGGGGCGGTGGTTGAGCCGACGGTCGCGTACGACGTCCCAGAGCGAGCCCGCCGCGCCCGCCTTCTCGTCGAGCGCCCCGTAGACCACCCGGTCCACGCGGGACTGCACCAGTGCGCCCGCGCACATCGTGCAGGGCTCCAGGGTGACCACCAGGGTGCAGCCGGACAGCCGCCACCGGCCGAGCGCCGCTGCGGCCCGGCGGAGGGCGAGGATCTCGGCGTGTGCGGTCGGGTCGCCGGTCGCCTCTCGTTCGTTGTGCCCCGTGGCGAGCAGGGCGCCGTCCGGGCCGAGGACGACGGCGCCGACCGGCACATCGCCGGCCCGCGCCGCCACATCGGCCTCGGCCAGGGCGCGGCGCATGTGCGCCCGCCAGGGGTCTCTTACGGGATCGGACGGTTCCGGCGGGTGCGGTGGTTCGCTCACCCGCGGACCTTAACGGACGGTCTCCAGGACCTCGGCCGCGCCCAGCGCGTCCGCGATCTCCACCAGTGCGTCCGTGCGCAGCATCAGCAGCTCGGCCTCGGGGAGCCCGAGGTCGGCCAGGACCCCGGTGTCGCCGATCGGGCCCGCCGGCACGGCGTCGGCGTCGAGTCCGTCGTCATCGTCGTTGTCGTTGTCGTTGTCGGGGGTCATGTCCGGCTCGCCGTCCTCCGTACCGTCGAGGCCAACGAGCTCTTCGAGGGCGGCAATGGTGTCGTCGGCCCCGGGTTCGCGGCCGAGCAGTTCGTCGGTGAGCAGGATCTCCCCGTACGAGGAGCGGGCGGCGGCGGTGGCGTCCGAGACGAAAATTCGGGGGTCCTCCTCACCGTCCACCCGGACGACGCCGAACCAGGCGTCCTCCTGCTCGATGAAGACGAGCACAGTGTCCTCGTCCACCGAGGCCTCGCGGGCCAGATCCGTCAGGTCGGACAGGGTCTCCACATCGTCGAGTTCCGTGTCGCTCGCTTCCCACCCGTCTTCGGTGCGCGCGAGCAGTGCGGCGAAGTACACCGTGACTCTCCCACTGGTCTTAGGGGTGTCGGTCCGGCGGGAGGGCAGTCGGTGGTCCGGCTGCCCTGCGTCCCGCCCATCGGAATCGTGGCAGAAACAAGGGCTTTGCGAGAGGAGTTCGGCCGTTGCGTCGGCCATCAGTTCTCCCGGACGCCGCCACCAGGGGGACACGGGACCGCCGTCCGACCTACCAGCGGAAGGTCCTCATCCGCATGGCCTGGCGCATCCGGGCCGCCCGTGCCCGGCGTGGCTGGACCCGGTCGCGGAGCGCCTTCGCCTCATGCAGCTCGCGCAGGAACCGGGCGCGCCGCCTGCGGCGCGCCGCTTCGGTCTCCTGCGGGTCCTGCGGGTCCTGCGGGTCCTGCGGGCCCGGCGCGTCCTGGTCCTGCGGGACCGGCGTGTCCGGCTGGTCCCGCTTCCGCTCTTGCCCGTCCGGCATCGGCTCATCACCCCAAGGCTGGGTCCATATGCCATCACCTTCCCTCCGAACGTGTGGTTGATGCCAGCGCAGAGGTGCGAGCGGCCCGGTTACTGTTGAACCCATGCGGATCCACGTCGTCGACCACCCACTGGTCGCGCACAAACTCACCACCCTGCGCGACAGGCGCACCGACTCCCCGACCTTCCGGCGGCTCGCCGACGAACTGGTCACCCTGCTCGCCTACGAGGCCACCCGGGATGTGCGCACCGAACAGGTCGACATCGAGACCCCGGTCACACCGACGGCCGGGGTGAAGCTGTCGCACCCGCGGCCCCTGGTCGTGCCGATCCTGCGGGCCGGTCTCGGCATGCTCGACGGCATGGTGCGGCTGCTGCCGACCGCCGAGGTGGGCTTCCTGGGCATGATCCGCGACGAGGAGACGCTGCAGGCGTCCACGTACGCGACGCGGATGCCGGAGGACCTCTCGGGCCGCCAGGTGTACGTCCTGGACCCGATGCTGGCCACCGGCGGCACGCTGGTGGCGGCCATTCAGGAACTGATCAAGCGCGGTGCGGACGACGTCACCGCGGTCGTGCTGCTCGCGGCGCCCGAAGGCGTCGAGGTGATGGAGCGCGAGCTGGCGGGTACGCCGGTGACCGTCGTGACCGCCTCGGTCGACGAGCGGCTCAACGAGAACGGCTACATCGTCCCGGGCCTCGGTGACGCGGGCGACCGGATGTACGGCACGGTCGACTAGGGGCTTTCGTCCGGATCGGGCCGGCGTGGTCCGAACGAGGGACCACGGGTCCTGACCGCCGTGCAGGCTCCAGGGGCCGCGCGGGAGGTGCTGACGGCCGCCGGTCCGTTCCGGCAGCCGTCAGCAGGGCCCGGGGGCCGGCTTCGCCAGGGCGGCGAGGGCCGCGGCGGCGGACCGCGGCGTGTTGAACGCCTTGAACTTCGTACCCAGAATCAGATCGATGTCCGCGGTCCTGCGGGCGTCGGTCTTCGAAACGGTCCCCTGCAGCTGCGTACCGAGGACCGGGAACGAGCCGTTCACGGCCGACGGAGCGCCCAGCAGCACCCCCGGACCGGCGACCTTCTTGTCGTACGCGGCCGGGGCGTTCCCCACTTCGCCGATGGTGAAGCCGCGCTTCTTCAGTTCGTCCGCGGCCTTCTTTGCGAGGCCGCTGCGCGGGGTCGCGTTGTAGACGTTGACGGTGATCTTCGCGGGCTTCGGCAGCGCCTTCGCGGGCGCTGACGGCTTGGCCGACGGGCAGTCCGTCTCGTGGTCGGCGGCGCTGGCCTGCCGGTCGCCGCCGGTGAAGACGTCGATGAGCTGCAGCGTGCCCCACCCGGCCAGCGCGAGGGCAACCACGGAAGCGGTGGCAGCGAGGATCAGTTTGCCGCGACGCCGGGGGCGGCGCATACGCGGGTACTTGTCGCCCGTGATGCGGTACTTTCCGCCCATGCCGGGGGGAGTGAGCATGCTCATAGGCGCAGCGTAGTGCGGCCCGGTGATGATGCCTACTAAATGATCAATGGATCGCACCCGTCCGTGTGCGAAAGCACCCGAACGAACCCGAAGAGGGCCCGCAGGGCTTGCCGCTCGTGCGACGAGCCTGCCGCGACGACCCGTCAGCCGAGTTCGAGCACCCGGGCGTGCAGTACCTGTCGCTGCTGAAGCGCGGCGCGGACCGCGCGGTGCAGTCCGTCCTCCAGATAGAGGTCGCCCTGCCACTTCACGACGTGCGCGAACAGGTCCCCGTAGAACGTCGAATCCTCGGCGAGGAGGGTTTCGAGGTCCAGGTTGCCCTTGGTGGTCACCAGCTGATCGAGGCGGACCGGGCGCGGCGCGACATCCGCCCACTGCCGGGTGCTTTCCCGGCCGTGGTCGGGATAAGGCCGCCCATTTCCGATGCGCTTGAAGATCACACGGAAAGCCTACCGGGCAAGAGCCTCCGGGCGCAGCCATGGGGCGGGACTGTGATGCTGCAAGAACGTCATAAAACTGGGAATTTCGGAACGGTGGCCTTGATGAGTGACAGCGACGGCACGGGCGGAGGCGCGGGTTCGGACACCGGCGAGGGTGCGGGCACGGGCGCGGGCGTGGCGTCCCGTGGAGGTGTGACATCAGGCGCGGGCGTGGCCTCCGATGAAGGTGTGGCGTCGGGTGCGGGTGTGGTGTCGGGTAACGGTGAGGCTTCCGGCGGCGGGGCCGGGGTCCTGCCGCCGCAGGCACGGGAGATCGCCGACGGGTACGCCGTCCCCGGAGCCGCTCTCGATCCGGGCGCACTGCTCTGGGACGGTGCGTGTCTGACGGATGCGCAGGTCCGGATCCCGTCGGCGATGCTCAACCGGCACGGACTCGTCGCGGGGCCACCGGTACCGGCAGGGCCAGGACGCTCCAGCGGCGTGACGGGTTCGTTCCCCCTGCACTGGATGCATTGGGGTGCGTTGGAGCGCGCAGGGCGTGCAGAGGGGCGCGTGATGAGTGCGCGTGAGGAGTGCGCGTGAGGGGAGGGAGCGGGAGGACAGGAGGTGGAGGAATGGGGGGTGGAGGAAAGCGGGCTGCGGGCGCGCGGCGAGGGCGTGTGGTGCGGGCGCCGCCGCTACGTGTCGGCTGCGCGTTTGGCCGCCCTGGCCGCCTGTTTGGCCTGCTGCTTGTACGCGCGGACCTCGGCGAGTGATTCCGGATCGGTGATATCGGCGACCGACCGGTGCGAGCCCGCCTCGCCGTACGGCCCGGCCGCCTCCCGCCAGCCCGTCGGCCGGACCCCGAACTGCTTGCCCAGCAGCGCCAGGAAGATCTGCGCCTTCTGCGTGCCGAACCCGGGCAGGGCGTTCAGCCGCCTGCGCAGCTCGGCCCCGGTGGAGACATCGCTCCACACCGCGCTCGCGTCGCCGTCGTACTCCGCCACGAGGTACTGGCACAACTGCTGGACCCGCTTGGCCATGGAGCCCGGATAGCGGTGCAGCGCGGGTTTGGCGGTGAAGAGTTCGGTGAAGGCCTCCGGGGCGTAGGCCGCGATCTCATGGGCGTCCAGATCGTCTCCGCCCATCCGTCCGGCCAGGGTGTACGGGCCGGAGAAGGCCCATTCCATCGGCACCTGCTGGTCCAGCAGCATGCCGACCAGAGCGGCGAGCGGGCTGCGCGCGAGGAGCTCGTCTGCCGCGGGCTCCTGGGCGATCCGCAGGGTGATGTCCTGGTCCTTGTTGCTCTTGGTCATGTCGTCGATCATCCCGACGGCGGCGGGGCCCGGCCACTCCACTGCTCGGCGATGCAGCCGTTTGCCGCCGATTTCGTTCGCGGAGACGACGTGCGGAGACGACGTGCGGAGACGACGTGCGGAGACGACGCGGGGAGACGGCGCGAGGGTCGGCGGCGCGAAGGTCGGCGGCGGCTGCCGGGGGTGACTGTCAGTGGCGGCTGGCAGTCTCGGGGATGTGGACATCGACAACTGGAATTTCTTTCTGGGGAGTTGGAGCAGGCACTGGATCGCCGCCCGGGACCTGCTGGATCCCGAGGAGGCGGAGGAGGAGGCCGACGACGACGCTGTGGTCGCCGGATCGCTGGGGTTTCCGGCAGCGACCGAGGAGCAGATAGTCGCGCTGGAGCAGCGGTTGGGGCTGGTGCTGGCGCCCTCGTACCGGACGTTCCTTCAGGTCTCCAACGGATGGCGTCACGCAAGCAGTTCGGTCTATCTGATGGGTGTTGCGGAGCGCGTCGCGGTGCACGGCGACCCGATGGACCTGCAGCGGCTGTACGAGGAGAATCTGGATGAGAATTCCGGGCAGGCCGAGCGGTTGATGGCCGGCATGTGGGCCAGGTCGTTGCAGCTGTCGCACGACTCGGACCTGACCGATGTCCTGCTCGACCCGGGAGATGTGGGCGAGGACGGTGAATGGGCCGTGTACGTCTACCGTGGCTGGTCCGGTGAATTCCCGGACCGTTTCTCGTCGTTCGCGGACTTCATGCGGGCCATGTACCGGGACTTCCACCGTCGGCACGGCGACAACCCCGTGTTCGAGAACGAGGTGACGCGCGAGCTCGACGCTTCGGTGGAGCGGGCCCGGCTGGCCTGTCTGGCCGGGGGCGACATCGACGAGCAGTTGGCGGTGCTGGACGAGGCCGAGGGGTACGGGAGGGGGCGGGCCCGGCGGCTGCGGGACCAGATCCACGCCATGTTCAGGCCGGTCAGCCATGTCGCGGCGGTCATGGACATGGATGAACCGCTGTACGTACGCGAGATCCTGCCGCTCGCCGCGCGGGAGCACCGCAGGATGGACCGGGATGACGACTGGTTCCTCAGACCGCACGGCGAGGAGGGCCGGGCCGGGGCGGAGGCCGCGTTGCGGGAGGCCGGCGAGCGGTCGTTCCGGTACGAGCCACCTGGCCCGTTCGGCCGTGCCGTCGCCGAGGCCCGCGAGCTGGCGCGCTGGGGAGACACGGAGGGTGCCTGGCGGGTGCTGGCCGCCGCCGTGCCCGAATGGGAGCCCTACGGCACCGAGCATGTCGCGCCCGTCGGCCTGATTGCCGATCCCCTGCTGGGGCCGGTCGTCACACCGGAGCGCGGGCGGCAGATCCTGACCACGCCGCGTGCGGGCCAGGGCTCGGCCCGGCGGCCGGCGGCGGCCACCGGCAGCGGCACGGGTGCCGCTTCGGGCGTCCTGGACGCCGCCGGGCCGGACGGGCTGGGTCGGCTTGCCGGTACCGGCTCCGGTACGCGGCTGAACAGCTTCCGTTTCGTCCTGGTCCACGGCATACCACCGCAGGAACTCGCGCGGCGGATCGGCGACGGGGCGCTGCTGGCCCCGAGCTCCGAGAGCGAGCTGGGTGCGTGGGGTCGACGGAAGAGGCCGTTGAGGGATGGCGCGCACGCACGGATCGGCTCGTGCGGCGGAGGCTGGAGCTTCGCGTTCGAGACCGATCCCGAACCCTTCGTGGAGGACCGGCTGACCGGCCTGGATGCGCAGGCGTCGCTGGGCACCAGGGCGATATCGGTCTGGTGCCCGGGGACGCGTGTACCCGTCGGTACCGGTACCGACGCCCCCGCGCAGACCTTCCGCTTCTCGTATGCCGAGGATGGTCAGGAGGTGTACGGATACACGACCGGTGGTGAGGTGCGCGCGACGAGGGGAATGCTGCCCGCACCGCTCGGTGCGCTTCCGTCCGGTGGGCCCGCGCTCGACGCCATCGCTGTGGTGTACGGGGTCTCGCCGCCCCGATTCGCCCTGCGCAGCGGTCGGTTGCACGCAGTGGCGGCGAAGTCATGGATCGCCTCGCTGACGGCGGGGGAGGGGCACACCACCATCAAAGGCCGTCGCGGTCCTGCGTACACGGGGCGTTGATGTCTCCCGGGCGGAAGAGAGACGTCGTCGACTTCGCTGATCCGTTCACGGACCTGCGTCGGATCGGGGACCCCATCACGGCGAACGGGGTGGCACCGCTGAAGAGGACAGTCGCCGGATCCCCCGGATCTCCGTCGGATCCCCGCCGAACACGGCGTCGAGGAAGCGTGCGTTGACGCATTGACGCATTGACGCATTGACGCGGTCGGGGGCCGGGCGGAGGTCGGGGCGGCGGGCTTCGCGAGACCGGGTGAAACGGTGTGGCTGCCCGAAGGGGCAGCGGCGGCTGCCCCTGGCCGGCGGGGTCCGGGCTGGACGAGGCAGTGGGACGTCGTGAAGGTGGAGTGGTGGGGCCATCACGACGCGCCGCGCCTTCGACCCGGGGCGCGGTCAGGGGAGATGACGATGCACGCACAGGAATGGGACCAGGAACACGACCACGAGCGGGATCGCGGGCGCGGGCAGGAGCACGACGAAGCTGCGCACGCCTCGAGGGCGGCCGAGGGCCGGGAGGCGGCGGACACCCCGCACCTCTACCGTGCGGCGGCGGCCGGACGGGCCGATGTGGTCGGCGCCGGCGGCATGAGCGCCCTCCAGCGGGCGGTCGGCAACAGCGCCGTGGGTTCGATGCTCCAGAGGCAGGAGGAGGCAGAACGCTCCCCCGTGCATGATGTGGTCTCGTCCGGCGGTGGGCAGCCCCTGGACACCGAGACCCGCACCGACCTGGAGGGCCGGATGGGCGCGGACTTCTCCGACGTCCGCATCCACACCGGCTCCGCCGCGCACGAGTCGGCGAAGGGCGTGGGCGCCCACGCGTACACGGTCGGCAACAACGTGGTCTTCCAGCGGGACGCGTACGATCCGGCCACGCCGCAGGGCCGCACCACACTGGCCCACGAGCTCACCCATGTGATCCAGCAGCGCAACGGGCCGGTGGAGGGTACGGAGGCGCCGGGGGGCATCCGGGTGAGCGATCCGTCCGACCGGTTCGAGCGGGAGGCCGTCGCGAACGCCGACCGGGTGCTGTCGGAACCGGCGCCCGCCTCGGCTACGGACTCGGCTCCGGGGATCGGGACCGGGGCGGCCGGGGCGGCCGGTCATGGCTCGGCCTCGGCCTCGGTGCCCGCTGTGCAAAGGGCGGCGACGGAGGACGAGGACGAGCAACCTGCCGATGTGCAGGGTTTTTTCGTACTGAGGGCGGAGGAAGGAACAGAGGAGGAGGAAGAGGCTCCGCCCGCCTGAGCACGGCGGGTTCTCCGGCAGGCGGCGCTGTCAGTTCGTGCGGTCGGTCCATGCGGTCGGTCCGTGCCGTCAGTTCGTTCCGTCAGTTCGTTCCGGCAGGCCGCGCCGTCTGGCCGCAATGTCAGTCCGCGGCGTCCGTCCGCATCGTGCCGCCCAGGAACAGCGACTCCGCACACCGGGAGGGCGTCGGCGCATTCACCGGCTTGCCCACCTTCCGGCAGTCGACGGTCATCGTGACCTTGCCGCCTTCGGGCACCAGGATCGGTGTGACGAAGTGGTAGTCGGAGTCCCTGAAGTTCTCCAGCGCCAGCCGGAGCACCGGCGTGTCCCGACCGGTGGAGACGATGAGCGTTCCCGCGTCGCCCTGCGGGTTCTGGACCACGATGTCCGTCAGCTGGAAGGTGTGCCCGCTGGGTACCTGCAGGGCCGTCGAGGTATTCGACCCACCGCCCACCGAGTCCCTGACCTGCACCTGCGCACTGGTCGGCGCGGCCGCGGACGCGCTGTCGGGCCCGCCGCCGGGGCCGCCGTCGGACGTGCCGGAACTCGGTGAGGGACCGGAGCTGGGTGAACCACCGTTCGCCCCGGAGGAGTCGCCCCCGCCTGCTCCCGTTCCGGCCGTTGAACCCTGGTCCGGGGCCTTGCTCTTGTCGGCCGCGGCCGCCGACCGTACCGCCTCCGGCGTGATCGCCTCCCGCGCCGCCGACTTCACGGCCGGCCGCAACAGCGCGTACCAGAGACCGATCAGCGCGATCACCAGCACGGCAGCGGTGATGAGCGCCCGCGGAAGCCAGCGCGGCAGGATCGGTTCCTGCTGGTACGAGCCGTCCAGGGCCACCGGCCCGACCGGTTCGGCCGGTGCCCGACCCTCCACCACATCCGTTGTTACGACGACTTGGAAGGCGTGCGTGACCGGCGTTCCGCGCCACACGCGCTTCGCCGGCCGGATCCGCAGCTTCCCGAACTCCGCCCGCCCGGGGGCGATCTCCAGCGCGTCCGCCGCGAATGTGACCCGCGCCCGCTCCGTACCGGACCTGGCCCCCAGCCGTACGGTGGCCGGAGTGTTCCCCCGGTTGTCGACGGCGAGCTGATGCCTCCCGCGCCAGGCGCTGTGCGAACTGCGCGGTACCAGCTCGGCGGTCGTCTCGGTGAAGGGAAGTACGGTCACCCGCCCTTCGGGCACCACCGTGTCGCCCTGCTCGCCGGTGGGCACCACCCGTATCCCGAAGGGTGTCTCCCCCGCGAGAACGGTCGAGTCGCGCGGCGGACGCAGCACGAGGGAGACCGTCCGGGAGTCGCCCGGGTAGAGGGACAGGGTCGCCGGCTCCACCGTCGACCAGGCGGCACACGCACCGATCACCTCGAACCGGTATTCCTCGACGGTGCTGCCGGAGTTGAGGATCCGCAGAGGGAGAGCCGTCTCCTCGCCCGGTGCGGCGGTGACGGACGAATCGTCGAGGCTTGCCGTGAGACTCATAGGGCGCACCGTAGGGTCGGCGTCCCGCGCCGACATGGGCCGTGAAGGAACACTTCCGGGCAGAATCCGTGCCCGGATCGGCTTTTTTGTTTCCCTCCAGGTAAACGAGGGAATCTTTTGACCGCCTCAGACGAATGAGGCATACGAAACAGCCGTGATGGTTGTGTTCGCTGCGAGGCCATCGGCTGTTGCTCAGGGGGAGCGTTGCCATGGAGCGCACGACTGTCGCATTACGGGCCCAGGATCCGATCTCTCAAGCGGGTGTGGCCAGTCAGTTACGGGCCCGGCCCGAGGTGAGCGTCATGGAGTGGGTGGAAGGCGATGCCTCACCCCAGATCGTGGTCGTCGTCGTGGACGCGGTCGACGAGGAGGTGCTGACGATGCTGCGCCACATTCAGCGCACCAGCACCTCGCGCACCGTTCTCGTCACCACGGACATCGACGAGCAGAAGCTGGTGAGCGCGGCGGAGTGCGGTGTCGCCGGCGTGATCAGGCGTTCCGAGTCGACGCCGGAACATCTGGTGCAGGTCATCAGGACGGTTGCGCGGGGCGAAGGCCATCTGCCCTCCGACCTGTTGGGCAGGCTGCTGGAAGAGGTGGGTCGCCTCCAGGGGCAGGTACTCGGTCCGCGCGGGCTGCACTTCACCGGTCTCGCGGCGCGCGAAGTGGACGTGCTGCGCCTGGTCGCCGAGGGGTACGACACCGCGGACATCGCGACGAAGCTGGCCTATTCCGAGCGCACGATCAAGAACGTGCTGCATTCGGTGATGACCCGGCTGCAACTGCGGAACCGGTCGCACGCGGTGGCGTACGCGATGCGGCAAGGACTGATCTGAGCCTCCCGGTGTGCGCGTCGGCGGTGGATCCGGTGGATGCGACGGATGCCCGAAAGGGCAGTGGAGGCTTCCCGGGGGTGTGACTTCCGCACCGCTGCGGGTCGGTCGTGCGTACGGGACCGTGTGGTCCGGTATGCCGACGGGCCGAGGGTGGGGAGGACTTCCGTGCGCTGGTTCCAGCCGCTTCGGCGGGCATCGCGGTGGCGTGCGGAGCTGTCGCGTACGGACCTGTCGTGGGCGGACCGAGGAGCCCGGGGGTCCCGGGGGTCCCGGCCACGGCCCCTGTCTTCCGCTTCGCGCCGGACCCTCGTCGCGTTCCGTGTCCCGGCGCTGGCCCTTCTCCTCGTGGTCACCGGCATCGCCCCCGGCTCGGCCGTCACCGCCGAGACGCCTGCGGTGGCCGTGCCCGAGCCCTGGGTCACGCCCGCCGAGTTCACCGACGCGGTCGATCCCGGCGGCTCCACGGGCGTGGCCAAGCAGGTGCGTACGCCCGCGATTCCGCCGAAGCCGGATGTGGTGCTGCTGGTGGACGGCACGGGAAGCATGGGCAAACCGGTGGACGACGTGAAGTCGGGGTTGCGCTCCATCACCGACAAGATCGTCGAACAGCAGCCGGACTCGCGCTTCGCCGTGGCCACGTACGGGGACGAGAAGGACGACCCGACCGCGGAGTTCGAGGTCCTCCAAGGGCTGACGGCCGACCTGGACGCGGTCCAGCACAACGGCGTCAACAGGCTGGGCACCTCCCGTGGCTACAAGAGCAAAGGCCCGTCCGAAGACTGGATCTACGCACTGTGGAAGGTGGCCAACGGTGCGGACGGCGGGACGGTCTTCCGTGAGGGCGCCAGCCCGGTCGTGGTCCTGGTGGGCGACGCGTCGAGCCACAATCCCAGCAACAAGATCTCTTTCGAAGAGTCCGTCTTCGCGCTCCAGGACAAGGGCGTGCGCGTCATCGCCGTCGACGTGGAGACCGAGGACGGCGACGGTCTCAATGGCGACGGATACAGCAGCCCCACCTATCAGGACCCGTACCACGAGCCCGACCAGGCCAAGCGGATCGTCGAGGCCACCAACGGCCGCATGCTGAACGGAATTCCCGGCGACGGCGTCACCGAAGCCATCATCGAGGGCTTCAACAACCTTCCCACCAACGTGAGCTACCGCCTGGACAACTGCGATCCGCATCTGTCCGTCAGCCTCGACCCGCCCACCCAGCAGCTCACCAGCGGGGACACCGCGCACTTCGCGGAGAACATCGACGTCTCCGCGGACGCGCCCCAGGGCACCCGGCTGAGCTGCACCGTCCAGTTCCTGATGGGCACCCAGGTCCCGGGTGCGGAAACGATCGGGCCGGCCGCGGCGGCCGACCCGGACTTCCAGGAACAGATCAACATCGATGTGAACGACGTCGACGCGCCCGTCGTCACTGTGGACGATCTGAGCGTCCGGGCCAAGGACAAGAACGGCGCGCGCGTGACGTACACCGCCACCGCCCAGGACACCACCGACGGCACGCTCCCGGTGACCTGCACCCCCGCCTCCGGTTCGCTCTTCCCGGTCGGCCGCACCACGGTGACCTGCTCGGCGACCGACTCGGCGGGCAATACGGGGACGGACACGGCGGAGATCGAGGTCCTGAAGGCCCCCGTGCCGCCCTCGGCGGATGTGGCGATGAAGGTCGATGTCAGCCCCGACCGTACGTACACGGGCCGCCCCGCCCGCGCCCGCTTCACCGTCACCAACGCGGGCCCGGACGCGGCGACGGGCGTGGTCATCGGCTCGGCCTGGCCGAAACCGTCCAGGGCGAAGGACCGCAGCCTGCCCGCCCTCGCCCGCTGCACGGCGGCCAAGCCGTGCACCATCCCGGCCGGTGGCCGCATCGAGGTGGCCCAGACGGCGACCTACCGCGCGGCGGTCACCGGAGACGTACGGGCCACCGTGCGCGGCACGCTGCCGGACCGGCGGAGAGCCAACAACGAGGACACCGACCGGCTGCGCGTCCTGAAGCCCTTGCTGACCGTCACACCGCAGGTTGCCAAGCCGGGGCAGCCGGTACTGGCCCGGGGCAAGGACTACCCGCCGGGCGCGACCGTACGTTTCACGTGGAACATCGGCATCACCCCCGAGGGGACGGCTGCCACGGTGGGCCGCGACGGCACCTTCGAGGTGCAGGTCCTGGTCCTGCGCAAGGACAAGCTCGGCCCGCGCAGGCTGCGGGCGGACTCGCGGGACCTCGACCGACTGCAGAAACCGGTCCTGGTGGTCCAGCGAAATCTCCAGCCGCCGGACTTCGCGGGCCGCGCATGAGCGCCGACGACCGTACGGGAGTGATCGGGTGATCCACGAGGTCGACGACGTACTCCGTGGGCTGATCAGGGCGGAGGTGCTCGAAGGCGGCCAGATCGCGGTGGTCTTCGACGCCCCGACCCGCGAGTGGGCGGCGAAGGTCAACGCACCCATGGTCAACCTCTACCTCTACGACATCCGCGAGGACATGCGCAGGCGCGAGCGGGGTCTGCACAACGAGTACGACGAGCGCGGCACGATCGTCGCGCGCCGTCGCCCGCCCCGTTTCTTCAAGCTGTCCTACCTGATCACGGCATGGACGAAGCGCCCGGAGGACGAGCACCGGCTGCTCTCGTCGCTGCTCGGCTGCCTGCTGCGGTACGAGGCGCTGCCTCCGGAGCGGCTTACCGGCACCTTGGCCGAGATTGGGGCGTCCGTACCCATGTCGATCGCACTTCCGCCGCCCGAGGACCGCTCGTTCGCCGATGTGTGGAGCGCGCTGGGCGGTGAGTTGAAGCCCTCGCTGGACCTGGTGATCAGCGTGCCGGTCACGGCGTCGCCGAGCTACGTGGTCGGCCCGCCGGTGGGGGACGAGGGGCTGCAGACCCGCTTCGGGGACGTACCGGAGAAGGCCGAGCCGTTGTCTGAACCGATGCCAGGGCGCGGGGGACTTCCGGTGTACGGGGGCCGTCCGGGCCGGCCGGGTGGGGGCGGCGCCTCGCGTGCCCCCGATGCGGAACTACGACGCGGCCTGTCCCTCCGAATCACGGAGACCCGGAAGGCCCGCACGGAGGCGGGGAAGGCCCGCACGGAGACCCGGAAGGCCCGCACGGAGGACAGTGCCGAATGACCACCGTGGGCGATCCGAACCTGCGCCATCTCCTCGCCCGCGCGGTGGCGGTGGAGCAGCGCATACGGCGGGCGGTCGAGACCCGGCAGCTCACCGATCCGGACCCGGACGACGCCTTCCGCGGTCTCTACCTCACGGACGAGAACATCGCCCGTCTGCTGAACGAGAACGAGGCCCGCGCCTTCCCGTACCCCGTGCCGCCTTCCGCTCCGGACTCCGGTGAGGTGCCGGCGGAGAAGTCCGGACTGACGTCCCTGGCGGGCGAGTTCGGGCTCACCGACCTCGACGTCGAGATCCTCCTCATCACGCTCGTACCGGATCTCGACGACCGCTTCGAGGCGTTCTACGGCTACCTGAACGACGACGTCACCCGCCGTCGCCCGTCCATCGGACTGGCGCTGGGCCTGTGCGGTCTGTCCCCCGCCGACCAGGCGGCGCGCGGCCGGCTGTCGGCTCTCGCCCCACTGCGCGAGGGGCGTCTCCTCCTGGTCGAGGACCTGGACCGCCCGTTCCTGAGCCGTGCGCTCCGCGTCCCCGACCGGGTCACCGCCCACCTCCTGGGCGACGACACCCCCGACCCGCGTCTGGCGAATCTCCTCGCCCCCTGGCATGCCGTACTGGGCGTCGGAGAACCGGCCCCGCTGGCCGCCGCCCTCGCGCGGGGCGCCGCGCTCGCCTACCTTCGCGAGGACCAGGGCGGTGCGGGCACGGCCCTCGCGGCCTCCGCGCTGACGCTCGCGGGCCACCGGGTCCTGGGCCTGGACCTGGCGCGACTGGCCGAGGACCCGGCCCCCGCCGAGGCCGTCCGCTCCCTGGTCCGCGAGGCCCGGCTGACCGGCGCCGGCCTGGTCTGCGCCCCGCTCGACGCGGTCTCCCGCGCACACCCGGAACTCCTCCGGCTGCTCACCGGCACCCCGGTCCCCACGATCCTGGTGGGCCGGGCTCCCTGGGACGCCGCCTGGTCCGCCGCCCCGCCCCTCCTCCTGCACGCCCCGCGCGTGGAACCCTCGACCAGGGCGGCCCTCTGGACCGACGCCTACGACGCCCCCGTTCCCGCGACCATCGACGTGGACCGCCTGCTCTCGCCGTTCCTCCTCACTCCGGAACAGATCACCCGCGCGGCCCGGGGAGCCGCCCAGACCACCTACCTGGACGGTGGCGCCCTCACCCCCGACCACGTCCGCCAGGGCGCCCGCGCCCAGAACGCGGCAGGACTGGACCGCCTGGCCCGCCGCATCGAACCCACCGTCACCTGGAACGATCTGGTTCTCCCTCCGGACACCCACGCCCAACTCCGCGAACTCACCGCACGGGCGCGCCATCGCGACCGGGTCCTGGGGGAGTGGGGCATGCGCCCCGGCGGCGGCAGGGGCCGAGGCGTGTCGGCCCTGTTCGCAGGCGATTCCGGTACCGGAAAGACGATGTCCGCCGAGGTCATAGCCGCAGACTTGGGCCTGGACCTCTACACCGTCGACCTGGCGACTGTGATCGACAAGTACGTGGGCGAGACGGAGAAGAACCTGGAGCGGATCTTCTCCGAAGCGGCAGGTGTGAACGGAGTCCTCCTCTTCGACGAGGCGGACGCGATCTTCGGGAAGCGCTCGGACGTGAAGGACGCCCACGACCGTTACGCGAACGTCGAGAGCGCGTACCTGCTCCAGCGGATGGAGTCCTTCGACGGCCTGGCCATCCTCGCCACCAACCTCCGGGCCAACCTGGACGACGCCTTCACCCGCCGCCTGGACCTGGTCATCGACTTCCCGGTCCCGGACCCCGAACAGCGCCGCCTGCTGTGGGAACGCTGCCTGGGCTCCGCACTGCCCCGGGGCAAGGACCTCGACCTCGCCTTCTGCGCGGAGAACTTCGAGCTGGCGGGCGGCAACATCCGCTCGATCGCGGTGACGGCCGCGTACCTGGCGGCGGACACGGGCGAACCGGTCACGATGCCGACACTGATCCACGCGATCCAGCGCGAGTACCAGAAGCTGGGCCGCCTGACACTGGCGTCGGAGTTCGGGCCGTATCTGGGACTGCTGGCGTGACGATGCCGGCCTGATACCGGGGGCCGTGCGTGGGCCCTTGCGTGGGCCGGGAGTTGCCGCCACCGTGGTCGGGGTCGGGCCGGTGACCGACCGGGCCACTCCGTACGGTGACGGGAGTCAGCGTGACCGCATTGCCTGTTCTGCCCCACGGACTGCACGGTGACGGCCCGCACAAGGTGATCGCGGTGCACGGCTGGCTGGCCGACCGTTCCGCGTACGACCCGGTGCTGCCGGATCTCGACCTCGGTTCGTTCCAGTACGCCGTGGTGGATCTACGGGGATACGGCGAGGCCCGGGAAGCGAGCGGTGCGTACACGACGGCCGAGGGCGCCGCGGACGTGCTCGCGCTGGCCGACCGGCTGGGCTGGGAGCGGTTCTCGCTGATCGGACACTCGATGGGCGGCTCCGTCGCTCAGCGGACGCTGACCGTCGCGCCGCAACGGGTGCGCAGAATCGTCGGGGTGTCGCCCGTGCCCGCGTCCGGCCTGCCTTTCCCGCCCGACCAGTGGGAACTCTTCTCCGGCGCGGCGCACACCCCGCAGAACCGTCGGACGATCCTCGACATCACCAGCGGAGGCCGACGCCCGGCCGCCTGGCTGGACCGCATGGTGCGCCGCTCGCTCGAACGCAGCGACGCGAAGGCGTTCCGGGCCTGGCTGGACTCCTGGGCCGGTGAGGACTTCCACGAACGGATCGACGGTTCGCCTGTGCCCGCCCTGACCGTTGTGGGCGCGCTGGACCCGGCGCTGTCGGCCGAGGTGCAGCGCTCCACGTGGATGCGCTGGTTCCCCCGCGCCGAACTGGTGGAGTTGCCCTCGTGCGGCCACTACGCGATGGACGAGGCCCCGCTCGACCTGATCCGTGTGATGGAGGACTTCCTGCGGGCGGACGCGGAGGACGGCGAGGGCGCGGAGGCATGAGCGACCCCGCCCCCGCCGAAACGCCCGTACCGGACGTGTTCGACCCCAGGCAGTACGCGCGGGGCATCCCCCACGACCACTACCGCCACCTGCGCGACCACCACCCCGTGGCGTGGCAGGAGGAGCCGGAGGTGCTCGGCTGGCCGGCAGGCCCCGGCTTCTGGGCGGTCACCCGGCACGAGGACACGGTACGGGTCCTGAAGGACTCCTCGACGTACTCCTCGTACCTGGGCGCCACCCAGATCCGTGACCCGGACCCCGCCGACCTGCCGTTCATCCGCCGCATGATGCTCAACCAGGACCCACCGCACCACCGGCGACTGCGCGTGCTCGTCAGCCGCGCCTTCACCCCGAAGCGCGTCGACCGCTTCGAGACGGTCGTCCGTGAACGCGCCCGCTCCCTGCTCACCCGGGCAGTCACCGAGGCACGGGCCGGCGACGGCACCTGCGACCTCGTCGCCCAGGTCACCGACGACTACGCCCTGCTCAACCTCACCGACCTGGTGGGCGTTCCGGAGAGCGACCGAGGCCTCCTCCTGCACTGGACCCGACGCGTCATCGGCTACCAGGATTCCGACGAGGCCGGCACACCGGTCCTGGGCCCGGACGGCAAGCCGGTCAACCCGAGGTCCCCGGCAGCGCTGCGTGACATGTTCGACTACGCGCACGCGCTGGCGGCCCACAAACGTCGGCATCCGGCCGACGACGTGATGACGGCCCTGGCCACGGATCCCGAACTCGTCGCGCCAGAGCTGGAGATGTTCTTCTTCCTGCTGGTGGTGGCGGGCAACGACACGGTACGCAGCGCGGCCCCCGGCGGCCTGCACCTCTTGGCCGAGAACCCCGAGGCGTACGGCCGCCTGCGCGACGGCGAGGTGGCGCTCACCACCGCCGTCGACGAACTGCTCCGCCGCCACCCCCCGGTCCTGACGTTCCGCCGCACCGCCACCCGGGACACGGTGTTGGCGGGTACCCGTATCCGCACCGGCGACAAGGTGGTCGTCTTCCACGCCTCCGCCAACCACGACGAACGCGTCTTCCCCGACCCGTTCACCCTGGACCTCGCCCGCACCCCCAACCCCCACATCTCCTTCGGCGACGGCCCGCATGTCTGCTTGGGCGCCCATTTCGCGCGGCTGCAACTGGGGGCCCTGTACGAGGAGGCGTGCCGCACGCTGCCGCCCGGCCTACTCCATCTTGTGGCCCCACCACGCCGCTTGGTATCGAACTTCATCAATGGTCTGAAATCGCTACCTGTGCGGCTGGCCGGTGGCTGACAACTGCTTGGCCGTCAGGTGAAGGCGACAGAGACGTCGGTGGCCCCGGCACCCTTGCCCACCGGCGACTTGGTGGGCGCCGGTAGACCTCAGAGGTCGGTGGTGGCGTTCCGGAGCGCGTCCCAGTCCTGCCGATGCGCAGCTCGCCCTGTTGGCGCTTCGAGGGCACGGACGGACACCGGAGTGTTTGGAGAGCTGATCTCCGCGCCTTGTGAGTGACGCCAGTGCGTGGGCGGAGGCAGCTTGTCGATGTCTTCCCGGTATGACGCGATGATCTTGAGTTGGCCCTTGATCTCGGTCGCATACAACAGTCCGCCGTACGACTGAGCTGTTCTTGCCCTGTCGCCGCCGATGTATCCGGCGTAGAGAGTTCCCCAGGTGGGGTCGCTGTATTCGGCGACCAGGAACAATGTACGGCGTGCCAGGTTTACGTTCGCGGCCAGCTGAGCCAATTGTTCGGATGGCATTCCCATCGGCCTGCCGAATCCAGGTGACAGCTGGGCACCCGGGACTTCATGCCAAAATTTCATGCTTGCGTCCCGGCGCTCGTTCACCACCTCGTCCGATTCCGAATAGACAGCTGTATTTCCAGCGTAATCGATATCTAGGTAGGAGTTGAAGAATTTCACGACATCTTCCATGCTGGTCACTGACTTGCACTCCTTCTTATGAAGAGGTGATCATCGGACTGGATCAGGCGTGAATCTTTTTCGGCCGGGACATCTGAGACTGTAGACGTGAGCGTGAACGAGTACAAGACGCCCATGACGCGTCTCACTGGGGGACTCAATAGTATGCTCGTAAGCTTCTTCAGCTGGGCTTCTGATTCCGAGTCGCCAGCCGTGTACCACTCCTGATTCTGAATGTTCCTCATGAAGGTATCTTTCAGCAGTTCTCCGAATGTCACGGTCACTTTGAGGTTCATGGACACTTGCCCTCGTGCCAGATTGTGCTTCTCGGCAAATGCCAGGATCTCAGTCGCTATTTCCGACTCTGCGTCGCCCATGACCGTTTTGTTGTAGTGATCGCTGGCGGTCACCAGGTTGAGCGCATCTCGATAGCCCGAGCCGCCGAACCAGTCGGCAATCACATGAGAGCGGTTGAGGTTCTGGTTGGCTACGAACCCTGGAGAGTCCTGCGTCACGCCTCGCGGGTCGCCGGGCTCTTTGAGTCGCAGGTCCACTCCCTCCACCTGAAGTTCCATACCGTTCTTCAGGTCCTGGGTGATCGTGAACGTCTTTCCTGCGGCCGTCCGCACTATGGTCACCCCCTTGTCGGGGGTGCTTCTCGCCTGGTCCAGGACGATGGAGACTGGACGGAAGTCGTTATGCTCGCGTTCGTCCGGAGACGGCGGGAAAGGTTCATAAAGCCCGTAGGTTTCCCGACTTGGAAGGAACTTCATCGATCTGAGGATCGCGCGAGTTTCGGGGACGTCGCGAGCTGCTTGTCGGCCTTGTTTCTTCAGCTCTTTCAGGGCTGCATCTCCAAGCAGCTTGACGGCGTTCTTTCGTATGCCGCTTTTTACCCCGAAGACGTGACCTGCGAATGCGGCCGCGTTTATGTCGCGATTGTTGCCTTCATAGAATTTCTTTTTCACATCGTGTGCTGTGCTGTTTTGTTTCAGATAGTCCGCCGCTCTGGTTTCGGTCTGATCGAGGACGTCCCTTCTCCATAGCTGGCCCGACTCGATCTTTGGTCGCTTGATTTGATGGTCCCACCAGTGGGCGTGGACCTTTTTGATGAAACCGGGGCTGAATTTGTCAAGCTGATCTTTTATGTTTTCGATATCACTGTATGACCCCAGCGGGTGATTGCTCGCCTTCATGGCCAGGGAGAATCCGACGCCCTTCTTTGTTGCGTCGAATCCCTTTATCCAAGGGAACTTTCCCCGTAGTGTGAGCAATTCTGTGGTTACTGCGTTCACCGGTGAGTCATTTTTTTCGTGCTTGGATATGATGGCTCTTGCCTGGCGCATTGCCTCAGGGAGTTCTTGTTGTTTCTTCTTTTGTGTCGCCTTTTCGTTGCCCGACTTCTTCGTGTTCTTGTCCTTGCCTTTGAGCTTTGCCCAGACTTTCTTTCCTGCCTTGGCAATGAACCCCACGATCTTGTCGATGGCCCTGTTCACGGGGCGGGCCACCGCGTGGAAGACGCTCTTGACCTTGTTGGCCAGGCCGCCGATGCCCAGCAGTGAGGCCAGGAAGCCGATCAACAACGGGACGCTGGCCGCCAGGGCGGCCTCGATCATCTTCGGGACGCCTGCCGAGCCGCCGTTGGCGATGGCGATGACGGCATCCAGGACGGCGTTGACGAACTCCACTATCTGGGCGCCCTGGTTCACGATGAACGTGACGATGTCGATGATTCCCTTGACCGCGCGGACGAACGCGGAGGCGGGGTTGAGGAGGGAGATGATCCAGGTGATGCCCGCGATGATGACCGTGGGGATCAGGTAACTGGTGAGCTTTTCGAGGATGGTGGCCTTGAGGTCGCCCGCTTCCGCCTTGATTTCCTTGACCGCGCCGGCGGGGCCCTCGCGGGCGAGGGTCTGGGCGACCGGGACGGATTGTTCGACCGCGCTCATGGCCTGGTCGGGGATGCCCTTGCGGGTGATGCGGGCGCGGATGTTGGCCCAGGTCAGGCCCAGGAGGGAGGCAATGAGTTGGATGATGCCCTTGAGGTCGAACTTCTGGGGGAGTTCGAGGCCGGCCTTGACCGCGGTGCCCAGGAGCCAGGAGACGACGCCTGTTTTGAGGTGTTCGGCGACGTTGGTGATGAAGAGATTGAGGCCCGCGCCGACGGCTCGTACGAGGTTGCCCAGAAAGCCGATCGGGTCCTGGATGATCTTCATGATGGCCGAGGCGGCCTTGGCGAGGATGCCGAGCAGGAGGTTCTTGAGTTCGTTGATCGTCTTGAGGACGCCGACGATCGCGTCCTTCGCCTTCTGGACCAGGCCCTTGTTGGCCTCCTGGAGTTTCTTGATCTCCTCGTCGATCTTGTTCAGGGCCGCCGTGTACTTCGTGGCCAGGTCCTGGACCAGTTGTTCGGACTTCTCGTTGACCGTGGCTTCGAGGTCGTCGAACTTCCCGGCGAAGTCCTTCGCCGCGTCCTCGCCGAACTGACGCAGGTCGGCGGGGAGTTTGTCGACCTCGGCCTTCAACTCCGCACGGCCCTTGGCGATGCGCGCCTTGGCCCTGCCCAGCTCGGCGCCGATGATGTCGGCCACCGACGAGATGACCGTCTGCATCTTCGCCACGTAGAGCTTGCGGGCTTCCTGAAAGAGGTCGTTGGCCTCCTTCGGCATGCCCATGAGCTTGTCCTTGGCCCACTTCGCCGGGCCGAACATGCCTGAGTAGCGCTTGTCCTTGTACGCCTTCATCCGGCGTTTGTGGTCGGCGGTGAACGCGTCCCGGGCCGCCTTCTCACCCGCCGTGAACGCCGTGTCGACCTTCTTGTCCAGGTCCGCGAGGGTGGTTTCGACGTCCTTCTTCGTGCCGTCGTAGACCTTCTGCAGCTTCGCCGTGACCTCGGCGCGTTTCTTCTCGTCCTTCGACTTCGTCTCGCCCTTGCCGCCGTCGACCTGCTTGCCCGCCGCCGTGCGGGTCGCGGTCAGGGCGGTCATGGCCTGGGCTCCGGACGCCGCCGCGCCGGCCTTCGCTGTGGAGAGTTGTTGGGCTTCGGCCGTCCTGCCCTTGGCCGGGGCCTTCGCGGAGTCGGCCTCGGCCGTCTTCTTCGCGGACAGGGCCTGGTCGAACTCGGGCTCGTTGCCCTTGGCGAGCTGGTCCTCGGTGACCTCGGCGTCCGCCATGGCCTTGTCGTTCTCGGCCGGGCCCTGGGAGAAGTCGGTGACCGAGGGCGGCTGCTTCGGGGGGATCGCGTCGGTCGCGGACGGGGCGCCGGGATTGGGCGGAGGCTGGTCGGGGGAGAGGGGCGTGACGGGTTTGTCCTTGGCCGCCGAGGTGTCCGGCGGGGCCTTCGTCGCCGTGTCGATGTCCTTGGCGGACGACTCCTTGCCGTCGGTGACCTTGCCGTCGACCTCGTCCTTGATCTTGTCGGCCTTGCCGGACTTGGAGAACTTGTCGGCCTGGTCGAGGTTCTTGGGGGCCTGCGCGTCGATCGCCTTGTTCACCGCGTCGATGAACGCCTGTTTGTTGAACTCACCCGGCTTGGCCGCGTTCATCTTCTCCGCGTTCGCCGCCTTGCCCTGGGCCTCCTTGTCGTCAGGTGGCGCGACCGCCGCGTCCTGTGCCGATTTCGACTCGCTGGCGGCGGGGGCGTGGACGGCGATCCTGGTCCGTTTCGTCGCGACGTCGGCCTTGACCCTGCGGAAGCCGGGGGCCTGGGCGGGGGACGGTTTCACGGGGGCGGTGTAGCGCTGGGCCACCAGACGGGAGACCGCGCTGTTGCCCGCCGCGCGCTGCAGGCGCTGCAGGCTGCGGGGGTCGGGGGCGGGGCGGTCCCCGGGCGGGCGGCTGTCGACGGAGCGGTGGGGTGGGGCCGTCTGCGCACGTGACACCTCGGGTGTGAGCGTCACGTCGTCGCGCCGGGGGGCACCTCCACGGCCGGACACGGAGGCGGGATCCTTCTCAGGAACCTCCTTCATCCGCCCTCCCGGCCCACCACGTCCCCGGACAGTCGGCACTCGGCGCCACCAGGCCCGACCGCCGTCCCAGGGTGCGGGGGCGGTGGATCGCGTACGCAGCGCGCGGGGACGCGGCCGGGGGCAGCGCCCGCTGGGCCGTACAGCGCGTGCGCGTTGCCTGATCGGGCAGCGGCCGGTGCACGGGCGGGCGGCCGTGCGTCCGTTCCGGGTGATCGGGGCTGTCGCAAGAATTGCGGGCGTTCCCCGGCCAAGGAGAGACTCACATGCCGTCGTACCTGTCCCCGGGCGTCTACGTCGAAGAGATCGAGTCCGGATCCCGGCCGATCGAAGGGGTGGGCACCTCGGTCGCCGCCTTCGTCGGCTTCGCGCAGAAGGGCCCGTTCGACGAGCCGACGCTGATCACGAACTGGAGCCAGTTCGCCGGCACGTTCGGTGACTTCGTCGACGGTACGTATCTCGCCGCCGCCGTCTACGGCTTCTTCGCCAACGGTGGCGGTGTCTGTTACGTGGTGCGCATCGGTGACGGTACGGAGCCCCCGGCCGAGGACGGGAACGACGCCCCGGCCGGGCAGCTGCCCGCCGGATCGGAGACGCAGCTGGGGCCGTACGCGGTGAAACCCCGGCCCGGTGCGGCGGGTGAGGTCACCGTCGAAGTGACCGAGGCGGAGGGAGACGATCCGCCTTCCGACGTCTTCCAGCTGGTCGTGAAACGGGACGGGCAGGTCGCGGAGACGTACCCGGGCGTCACGACCAAACGCAGCAAGGAGAACGTCGCCACCCGGGTCAACGCCACGTCGGAGCTCATCGAGATACGCGAGTCCGGGCGCGGCGCCGCACCCGCCAAGCCCGAGCCGCAGACCGTGACCCTGGCCCCGGCGGCGCCCACGTCACCCGGTGCCGGGGCGCTGACCCCGGAGGTGTACGTCGGCGATCCCGACCGCCGGACCGGGCTGGGCGGGCTGGAAGCCGTCGAAGAGGTCACCACGATCGCCGTGCCGGACCTGATGAGCGCGTACGAACGCGGGCTGCTGGACCTGGAGTCGGTCATCGCCGTGCAGCAGGGGCTGATCAGCCACTGCGAGCTGATGGGCGACCGCGTCGCCGTGCTCGACCCACCACCGGGTCTCAGCCCGCAGCAGATCCGTGCCTGGCGCACCGACCGCGCCAACTTCGACTCGAAGTACGCCACGCTCTACTACCCCTGGATCCGTGTCGCCGACCCCTCGTCGGGGCGCGCGCGGCTGGTCCCGCCGAGCGGCCACATCGCCGGGGTCTGGGCCCGCAACGACGAGTCGCGCGGTGTGCACAAGGCACCGGCCAACGAGGTCGTACGAGGAGCGGTCGCCCTGCAGACCCAGCTGACCAAGGGCGAGCACGATCTGCTCAACCCGATCGGGCTGAACTGCATCCGGTCCTTCCCCGGACGCGGCATCCGGGTCTGGGGCGCGCGCACGCTGGCATCGGACCCGGCCTGGCGCTATCTGAATGTCCGGCGGCTCTTCAACTACCTGGAGGAGTCGATCCTCGCCGGTACGCAGTGGGTGGTCTTCGAGCCCAACGACGACGCCCTGTGGGCCCGTATCCGGCGCACGGTCTCGGCGTTCCTGGTCAACGAGTGGCGCAAGGGCGCGCTGTTCGGACTCACCCCGGAAGAGGCGTTCTACGTCAAGTGCGACCGTGAGACCAACCCGCCCGAGAGCATCGACGCAGGTCAGGTCATCTGCGAGATAGGGGTGGCACCGGTCCGGCCGGCCGAGTTCGTCGTCTTCCGGCTCTCCCAGCTGACCGGGGGCACCGGCGGCGTGGACGAATGACCGACGGCGTGGACGAATGACCGGCGGGAATGACCGGCGGGAGCCGGGCCGAGCAGCGCGGACGTCCTGAGGTCCTCCAAGCGGCAAGAGCGGTAAAGGAGCCTGTTGTGCCACTTCCCGATCTCGACAGCACCGTCGGGGCCTCCTTCGGCCTCGAATTCGACAGCGTCGTCATCAAGCAGATCACCGAGGTCAGTGGTCTGAAGATGGAGCAGGACGTCATCGAGCTGAAGCAGAACACCGCCGATGGCCGCTACGCCATCAAGAAGCTTCCGGGCCGGCCGAAGGCGGGCGAGGTGACCGTGACCCGGGGCCTCACCGAGGACAACAGCTTCGAACGGTGGATCAAGGATTCCCGGTTCGGCCGGATGACCGCGGCCCGCCGCAACGGTGCGGTGATCGTGTACGACCACGAGGGCATCGCCATCAAGCGCTACAAGCTCATCAACGCCTGGCCGAAGTCGCTGGAGATCGGGACTCTCAAGGCCGGTGACACCTCGGTCCTGACGGAGAAGCTCGCGATCACCTACGAGAGCATGGAACTCGACTGATGCGGCGTACGGCTCCGGCAAAGAGCCCTGAGCGGCCGGACGCGCACCTCCCGGCCGGCGGGAGCGGGCGGTCCGGCCAACGGGAGCCGCTCCGTACCGAGTTCACCTTCGAGCTGCCGCGCGGGTACGTCGACGACGCGGGCGTCGTGCACCATACGGGCGTCATGCGGCTCGCGACCGCGCGCGACGAACTCGTGCCGCTGCGGGACGACCGGGTGCGGGAGAACTCCGCGTACCTCTCGGTCGTGCTCATCGCCCGGGTCGTCACCCGGATCGGCACGATCGACGACATCCACCCCGGCGTCATCGAGGATCTCTTCGCCTCCGACCTGGCCTTTCTCCAGGACTTCTACCGGCGGATCAACGCCGAGGGACACACCCGCGCCGCCGTCACCTGTCCGTCCTGCCAGGAGGAGTTCGCGGTGAATCTCGCCGGTGGCCGCCTGGGGGAATCGTGACGTACGCGGCCGACCTGCTCTACGAGGAGGTCGCGTACCTCGCCTATCACTTCCACTGGCCGCTCGATGAGCTGCTGGACCTGGAGCACCCGGAACGACTGAGGTTCGTCGCACAGATCGCTCGCCTCAACGGGCAGTAGCGAACAGCGCAGGGAGGGCGGGAAAATCCATGGGCCTGATGTCCTGGCTGCGCGGTGGCGGGCGCACGGAAACGAGTACGCCCGCGGAGGCGGGCAGTGCGGGCGCCGCTCCGACGGCGCCGCCGCGCGAACGGGTCGACCTGTCCGAACTGCCGCCCATCCAGCGGGCCCTGCGCACTCAGGACCTGGTCATCGACCCCTCCGGATTCCAGGGGGCGCTCTCCACTCGGCAGGACGCCTCGCTGGGGACACCCCTCGGACATCTGGTCAGTCCGGACGCGCCCACCGGGCTGGTGCACGGGATCACCGCCCCGGCCGCCCCGGTCACCGCGGACCGGCCGTCGCCGGTGCAGCGCTCCGTGGAGCGTTCGGCGGAGCTGCCGGTGGGGGTCAGGTCCGTCCCCTTGTCCGTACCCATGCAGCGCGTCGTTCCGGGCGATGCGCCCGCGATGACGTCGGCCGGGGAGGCGGCCGTGGCGGACTTGCCGGTGCGCCAACTGGTGGGCGAGCAGCCCCTTGTGGCGGCGCCCGAATCGGCTCCGCCCGAGCCCGCGACGCCCGACCCGCACCCGCGCCCGCATCCGTCCCCGGCTCCGCCCGTTCAGCGTTCGGTGATGCCGCCCGCCCCCGATCCGGCCCGGCGCGCGCCCGGTCTTGGCGCGCCCATGTCCGCACTACCGCCAACCGCAGGGCGTCAGGCCGCCGTTGAAGGACTTGGTGCGGAGTCCGGGCGGATTCCGGTTGCCCGGAGAGTGGCGGACGGTGGGGGCAGTGGGGCCAGCGAGGTTTCTGAGGCCGCTCAGGTGCCTCCGGCCCCGGAGGCGGAGCCCGAATCCGGTGGGCCCACCGCGCCGCTGCTCGGCGACTCTCCCTTGCTCCCCGCCGCGTCGGGCTCCACACCGGCGGGCCCCGCCGCATCGGGCTCCACACCGGCGGACTCCACACCGCCGAGGCCCACACCGGCGGTGCAGCGGACTCCCGCCGTGCCGCCGCAGGCTCCCCTGGCGCCGCCCCCGAACACCGCCCCGGTCGCGCCGCTGCTCGCCGACCGGCCCGTGACGCTCCAGAACGGCCGCAGTGGTGGACCGGGGGCCGTACAGCGTTCCGCAGTGGACGAGGTGGCGCCGTCTTTGCCGGCCGGTGCGGGACCGGTGTCGGTGCCAGGTGCGGAACCGGTGTCCCTGGCCGATGCCGTTCCGGTGCGCTGGACGTCCGGTGGGGCGGGGGCGCCGTCGATGGCGGCGGCGACACCGTCCGTACCGGCGGCGCTGCAACGTACCGTCACGGCACCGGGGCAGGGGACGGGCGCGCCCGCCCCACCGCTTCCCGCCCTTCAGCGGCAGGCAGCCGGGGGACCGCCGGTGCCCCGTTCACTGCCGGGTTCAGGTAGCCCTACCGCACCGTCCGCCGTCCACACTCCCTCGGCGTCCGGGCCCTCCTTCACCTCGGCCGGTTCGGTCGCCGTGGCTGCCGGGGTGGCGCAGCGGATGGCCGACGGCAGCGTCGTCTTCGGGTCTCCGCCCCCGCCGTACGCGCCGCCCGTCGTCCAGCGCGAGACCGGGACCGAGGAGCCACCGCCACCGGATCCGCCCCAGGAGGCCGGGCCCGAGCCAGACCCGGAGCCCCAGCCGGAACCCGGACCCGCGGCCGAGGAACACGCCGCACCCGGCGCTCCCGGCCACGGCGCCGCCCCAGGAGGGGCCCCCGTCGTCACCGACGAGCTGGTACGCGCCCTGTACACACCGCTCAGCCGGCTCTTCAAGGCGGACCTGCGGCTGGAACGCGAACGAGCGGGATTTCTCATCAACACCCGGCACTGACGAACGGCAGCGACAACACAGGGAATTGAGAGGTATGCGCCATGGCCACCGCCCAGGACGAGGATCCCGCCGTCAGTGTCTGCTTCGTCGTCACGATCGACGACATCGAGCTCGGGTCGTTCAACACATGTGACGGGCTGGGCTGTGAAGTGGTGCTCGAAACACGGGAGGAGGGCGGCAACAACGGACACCTGTGGCAGCTGCCGACCCGGCTGAAGTACTCGAACGTGAAGCTGTCCAGGCCGCTGACCAAGGAGACCGAGAAGGTCGCCCGCTGGTTCGCCACCATGACGACCGGCTTCAGCCGCAAGACGGCGCACATCGAGGCGCGGACCGGGGACGGGCGGAGGGTGGCCCAGTGGGGGCTGCTGGAGGTCGTGCCCGTCCGGTGGACCGGCCCGTCCTTCACCCCGGAATCGCCCAAGGTGGCGATGGAGACGATCGAGATCGCCCATCACGGCTATGTGATGGAGGGCTGACCGTCGTGAGTGGTGCGGGTCCCATCGCGTTCAGTGCCGCCGGTACGTCCGGGGCCGCTGCGGCGGCGAAGGTGGGAAAGGGGGGTTCGGCCCGACCCAAGCTGGAGCACGCCTATCTGGAACTGCGGACGCCGCCGACCGGGGGCGGCCTCACACCCGGTGGCCCGTGCGGACGGATCGACTTCCAGTTCAACCCCAAGGAGCTGAGTCTCACCAAGGCCGCCTCCTGGAAGCGGAGTCCGGCCAAGGGCGCCAAGAGTTCGGGCCCGCCGGAGTACCAGGGCTCGCAGCCCAGCAAGCTCACCGTGGAGATGTTCTTCGACGCCAGCGACACCCAGGACACCCGCGTGGTGACCTCGGTCGAGCAGCTCTTCGCGTGCTGTGTGCCGACGAACGAGACGCGTCAGCAGCAGCGTTCGTCGCCGCCGTGGGTGGTCTTCCACTGGGGCGGGCTGACCGGGTTCCCCGGCTATGTGAGCCAAGTACAGGCGAAGTACACCCTGTTCACCACGTCGGGCGTGCCGATCCGGGCCGTCTGCCAGGTGACCATGGAGGAGATCAGCGGGGACACTCCGGGGCAGAACCCGACCTCGGGCGCCCTCGCGGCCCGGCGGGTCCACCGGCTGGACGCCGGGGACTCGCTGCCGTCGCTCGCCCAGCGCGAGTACGGCGATCCGGCGGCCTGGCGGGTGATCGCGGAGGCGAACGGGATCGACGACCCGATGCGGCTGGCCCCCGGACGGCAGCTGCTCCTTCCCGCGCTGGACGAGCTCAACCGGCTCGAAGAGACCCGGGACAGGGGGCGGTCCTGATGGCGCAGCCGGGCGTCGCGTCGGGGCTGGTGGTGGAATTCGGCGGTCGGCCGTTGCCGCCCAGGTTCGTGAACACGCTGGTCGAGGGGTACGTCGACGACAGCCGCACGCTCCCCGACCTGTTTCTGCTGCGCTTTCGCGACCCCGACCGGGTGCTGCTGGAGCAGACCGGGCTGAAGATAGGCAGCGAGGCCCGGCTGCTGGCCCGCGCGGGCGGCGACACGGCACCGAAGCCGCTGCTGAAAGGGGTGGTCACCGCCCTGGAGGTGGAGCTCGACGAGACCGGGACGTTCACCGTGGTACGCGGCCTCGACGAGTCGCACCGGCTGTTCCGGGGACGCCGGGTGGCCAGCTACCAGAACATGACGCTCGCCGACATCTGCGCCCAGGTGGCCCAGCGCGCCGGACTGAAGCCGGGAACGGTGGACGTGGCCGGGCCGGTACTCGAACACATCGCCCAGCCCAACGTCACCGACTGGGAGTTCGTGCGCGGTCTCGCGGAGGAGGCGGGCGCCCAGGCATATGTGCTCGACGGGCAGCTGCACATCACCAGACCTGCGGAGGCGAGCGGAGCCCCCGACGGCTCGGCGCGCGCCGACCGCGACCCGCTGGTCCTGGAGATGGGCAGCAATCTGCTGCGCTGCCGGGCCGGGGTGTCCTCCGCGGAGCAGGTCTGCGAGGTCGAGGTGCGCGGCTGGGACGTCAGGACCAAGCAGCCGCTCGTGGGGCGGGCGCCCGCGGGGAGGTCGACGACGCTGGAGCTGGGGGTGAGCGCGGCCGAGGTGTCCGCGCCGTTCGGCGAGGCGCGTTTCGTGGTCACGGACGCGGCGTACGGGGCGCAGGCGCAGGTGGACCAGGCGGCGAAGGCCCTGGCGGAGCGGATCGCCGGATCGTTCGCGGAGCTGGAGGCGGTGATCCGGGGGAATCCGGAGGTGCGGGCGGGCAGCGCGGTGGCGCTCAACGCGGTGGGCGCGCCCTTCGAGGGGCGGTACACGGTCACGTCCTCGCGGCACGTCTTCGACCCGGTGCGCGGATACGAGACCTGGCTCACGGTCTCCGGGCAGCAGGAGCGTTCGCTGTTCGGGCTGACCGGCGGAGGGCCGGGTTCCAGCGGGTCCGGAGCAGGGGCCGGTGGCGGGGCGCGGTGTGCGGGCCTGGTCAACGGGACCGTCACGGACACCCAGGACCCGGACGGGTCGGGCCGGGTCAAGGTGCGGTTTCCCTGGCTGTCGGACGAGTACGCGAGCGACTGGGCGCGTACGGCGCAGTCGGGCGGGACGAGCGGCGGCGAGGCGTTCATCCCCGAGGTGGGGGACGAGGTGCTGGTGGGGTTCGAGCACGGGCATCTGGACCGTCCGTACGTCCTCGCCGGTCTGTACAACGGGAAGGACCGGCCGTCGCGGGGCAGCGGCGGCGGTGGCGGTGGCGGTGGCAGTGGCGCGGGCGGAGGACCGAGCGGCGGTGGGGCGGTGGGGGCGGCCGGTGCGGTGGCCGACGCGGTGACCGGCGCCCCGGCCACGTCCGGCTCCGTCCCCGACTCCGCCGGCGGTGCGCCGCTGGTGGATCCGACCAGCGGGGCCGTCAACCGCCGTTCGGTCGCCTCCAAGAGCGGGAACCAGCTGGAGCTCCTGGACGGCGCGGACGGACCACAGGGCGTACGCCTGCTCACCGGTGACGGAAAGCTGAAGATCGACCTCGACCGCAGGGGCACCGTGATCGTGATCAACAGCGACGGCAGCGTGAACATCGAGGCCAAGCAGCAGGTGTCCATCAAGGCGGCGCGCGGGGTCGCGCTGGACGGTGGTCAGGGAAACCTCGAACTGAGCGGTGACAGCGTCACGTTGACGTCCCGCAGCGGAGTGCGCGTCGACGGCGGGAACGGCGAGGTCAGGCTCTCCACCGGAGGCACGGTGGATGTCCGGGGTGCCCGGGTCGCGGTCGACGGAACACAGCGGACGGACATCAGCAGCGGCGGCTCCCTGGTCGTCAACGCACCCTTGGTGAAGATCAATTGACGCCGTGGAGGCACGGGCGCCAACCCATCCGACCCATCCGACCCGAGCGACCCGAGCGACCCATCAGACCCATCCGACCCACCGACCCATCCGACCCACCGACCCATCCGACCCACCGACCCGATCGACCCACCGACCCGATCGACCCACCGACCCGAGCGACCCGAATGACCGAATGATCCGAACGAACTGAGCGACGCGAACGAGAGGACCGGACTTCCATGTCAGCAGCCGCGGCGGCAGCCGCACGGGTCGGCGACCCCACCGGACACCCCGGCACGGTCGGGCCGCCCGGCGTCCCGTCCGTGCTCATCGGCGGCCTTCCCGCCGCCACGGTCGGCACCCCGCACCTGTGCGCCTCGCCGCCGCCCGCGGTGCATCCGCCGTCCGCGCTCGCGCCGCCCGGCAGCGCCACGGTGCTGATCGGCGGGCAGCCCGCCGCACGCGTCGGGGACCTCGCCGCCTGCGGCTCGCCCGTCGTGTCCGGATGCCCGACGGTGCTGATCGGAGGCTGAGCGTCCATGGGGCAGCAGTTCATCGGCGCGGGCTGGGCCTTTCCGCCGCGTACGGACGCCACCGGCTCCATCGCCCTGGTGCGCGGCGAGTACGAGCTGGAGGAGTCGATCCGGCTGATCCTCGCGACATCACCGGGCGAGCGGCCGATGCGGCCGGAGTTCGGCTGCGCGATCAACGACTACGTGTTCGCCCCGGCGGACGCGGGCACGGCCGGACAGCTGGCGTACGAGGTACGTCTGGCGCTGGACCGGTGGGAGCCCCGGATCGAGGTCACCGAAGTCGTCGTCCGCTTCGACGAGGTGGACAACGGGGTCCTGTACATCGACATCGGCTACACCGTCCGGGGCGCCAACGACCCCCGGAACCTGGTCTTTCCGTTCTATGTGATTCCGCAGCACGAGGAGGTGGACGGCGCGTGACGCTGCCCAGTCCGCATCTGGACGACCGCCGCTTCCAGGGCCTGGTCGACGAGGCGAAACGGCTCGTCCAGCAGCGCTGCCCCGAGTGGACCGACCACAATGTGTCCGACCCCGGCGTGACCCTCATCGAGGCCTTCGCGACCATGGTCGACCAGCTCGTCTACCGCGTGAACCGGGTTCCGGAGAAGAGCTATCTGACCTTCCTCGACCTGATCGGGGTCCGGCTCCACCCGCCCACGGCCGCCCACACCGATGTGACCTTCCGGCTCTCCGCGCCGCAGCCCGAACCGGTGCGGGTGAGGGCCGGTACGGAGGTGGCGACCGTCCGTACGGAGACGGAGGAAGCGGTCGTGTTCACGACGGCCCGTGAACTGTCCGTCGTGCCGTGCGAGTTCGCTCATCTGGCGACCTGGCCGACGTCCGGCGACGCCGCCGACCGTACCGAGGAACTCGCACTGGGCCGGGCCGTCCCCTGCTTCGACAGCGCGCCCACGCCCGGCGACGCGCTCTATGTGGGGCTGTCGGCGGCCGTTCCCGCGGGGGTCGTCGTGCTGCGGCTGGAGTGCGCGGTGGAGGGCGTCGGTGTGGACCCGCTGAGGCCGCCGCTGCTCTGGGAGGCCTGGGACGGCAGCGCCTGGACGGTCTGCGAGGTCGAGAAGGACGACACCGGCGGCTTCAACCGGTCCGGGGAACTGATCCTGCACCTGCCGGAGGGGCACACTCCGGCTGTCGTCGTGCGCCGGACCGGCGGCTGGCTGCGCTGCCGCCTGGTGGCGGCCGAACCCGGGCGGCCCACGTACATGGCGCCTCCGGTGGTGCGCCGGATAACGGCGTTCACCATCGGCGCGACCGTCGGGGCCGTGCACGCCGAGACCGTGACGGACGAGGTGCTCGGCCCGGCCGAGGGCGTACCCGGACAGACCTTCACGGTGAGCCGCCCACCCGTCGTCCCCGGCGACTTCGTCGTCGAGGTCGCGGACCCGGCCGGCGGCCCGCACGGCACGGAGTGGACCCGCGTCGACGACTTCGCGCACTCCGGACCCGACGACCGGCACATCACGCTCGACCCCAACTCGGGGCGGGTCGAATTCGGTCCGGCGGTACGGGAGCGGGACGGGTCCATCCGCTACTACGGCGCGGTACCGCCGAAGGGCGCCACCGTCCGCGTCCGCGCGTACCGTACCGGCGGTGGTCTGCGCGGCAACGTCGCCCGCTCCACGCTCCGGGTGCTGCGCAGCGCCATCCCGTACGTGGCCCGGGTGGAGAACCGGCGGCCCGCGCTCGGCGGAGTCGACGGCGAGACGGTGGACAGCGCGCGGGTGCGCGGGCCGATGACGCTGCGGACGCTGCACCGGGCCGTCGTCCCGCACGACTACGAACTGCTGGCCCGCGAGGTGGCCCCCGACGCGTCCCGGGTGCAGTGCATCCCGGCCGGCGGGGACTCGGACGTGGAGGCGGGCGGGGTGCGGCTGCTCGTCGTGCCGGCCGGGCGCAGCGACGAGCAGGGCCGGATCCGGTTCAACGAGCTCGTCCCGCCGCAGCACACGCTGGCCCTGATCGCGGGCCATCTGGACGAACGGCGCCCGATCGGCGCCCGGTTGGTGGTCGAACCGCCCTTCTACCAGGGGGTGACGGTGGTCGCCTCGGTGCAGGCCCACAGGGGCGTCGTGCCGGAACGGGTACGGGAGGAGGCGCTGGCGGCCCTGTACGGCTACTTCAACCCGCTGAGCGGCGGACCGGGCGGGGAGGGCTGGCCGTTCGGGCGCCCGGTCCAGTCGGGCGAGGCGTTCGCCGTACTGCAACGGGTGCCGGGCGTGGACCTGGTGGAGGACGTACGCCTCTTCCCCGCGGACCCCGTGACCGGAGAGCGCGGCGAACCCACCGCCAAGATCGCGCTGGACCGGCACGCACTGGTCTTCAGCTATGAGCACCAACTTCGGGTACGGGAGGCCTGACCGCCATGCGTACAGCCGTGACCGGCCTGCCGACACCGCACCCGCTGATCGAACAACTCCCGGCGGTCTACCTGGAGCAGGACTTCCTCCGGCGGTTCCTCGCCGCGCTCGACGACGTACTCGCCCCGGTCCTGCTCTCCATCGACAATCTGCCCGCCCACCTCGACCCGCGCAGCGCGCCGGAGGACTTCCTGGCCTGGCTGGCCCGGTGGGTGGCGGTCGAGCCGGACGAGGACCACCCGGTCGAGCAGCGGCGCGCGGCGGTGCGCGGCGCGGTCGAACGGCACAGCAGACGCGGCACCCGGCGCGGGCTCTCGGAAGCGGTGTTCCTGGAGACCGGGATGGAGCCGGACATCGTCGAGAGCGGCGGCACGGCGTGGTCGTCGACACCGCACACGCAGTTCCCGGGCGGCCCGCGGCCGTGGGTGACGGTCCGGGTCCGGGCCTCGCAGGCGTACCAGGTCGACCGGGTGCGGCTGGAGGAGCTGATCCGCACGGAGATACCGGCGCATGTGGGCTTCGACCTGGAGGTCTCGTGATCTGTGAGGCGTGCGGGCAGAGCAATGCGCCGGGGACGCAGTTCTGTGGTTCGTGCCGGGCGTTTCTGGAGTGGGAGGGGCCCGGTGGCGGCTCCTCGGCTGTCCCGTCCCCGGCCCCGACCGTGGCACCGCCCCCGGCACCCCGGCCACCGCCGGATCCCCAGCCGTCGCCCCAGCACCAACCATCACCGCAACCTCAGCCCCAACCCGAGCCCCGACTGTCACCCCAGCCGCAGCCGTCACCCCCGCCCCAACCGTCATTCCCACCTCAGCCCCAACCCGAGCCACCGCCCCACCCCGCGCCCCCTGTCGCTGCCGCGGCGGCCGCCCCACGTCGCCCGGGTGACGAGCCGGACGCGTCGATGCCGGGGCCCGAGGCATTGCCCGACGTACCGCCGGGCCCCACGCTCGCACCGCCGGGTCCGCCCCCCGCCGCCCCGGTCCGCTGCCCCAACTGCCGTACGGAGAACGCCCCGGACCGCATCCTGTGCGTCCGATGCGCACTGCTTCTGGACCCGGGCCCGCCGCCCGGGGTCCGGCCGGCCCGGTGGCGCCGGATCCTTGGGCGCCGGCCGCGTCAGGCGCCGGTCGCCGGTACCCGGCCGCGGCGTCGGCTGTGGCGCCGCCCCGGCCTGGCGCTTCCGATCGTGCTGATCGTGGTGGCGTGCGGCGTGTGGTTCGCCCTGCCGCACGTGTCCGGCTGGTTCGGCTTCGCCAAGGACGAGACCGGGACGCCGGAGGCGGTGCCGCCGACCCGGTTCCGGGCCTCCAGCACGGCTCCGGGCCATCCGGCCGGGGCCGCGTTCGACGGCTTCACCAACCGTTACTGGGCGCCCGCGGCCGCGGGTCCCGACACCGGGGTGGGCCAGTACCTGGAGTGCGACTTCGAGCAGCCGGTACGGGTGCTGAAACTCGTCGTCTTCTCCGGTACGTCGGCCAAGATGGACGAGTTCCTCACCCAGGCCCGCCCGGCCCGGGTCACCGTCCTGCTCACCTCGGCGGACGGAAGCCGGGTCAGCAAGGAGATCAGGGTCAAGGACCAGCCCGGTCAGCAGACCTTCGACCTGCGCGGCTCGGAGATCGTCCGGGCCCGTCTCACGACGGACACCACCTACGGGGCGGGTCCCGGCCGCCGACTGGCCGTCGCGGAGGTCGAGTTCTTCGGCCGAAGGACCTGAGGGGGTCTCAGCCGGCGGAGCCGCCCGTGCGGGAGAGGCGGGCCCCCGGGCGGCCTGTCGGCCGACGACCACACCCGTTCCGGTGCCTCGCTGTTCCCCCGCCGGGCGTGGCGATCCGGGCGCTGACGCACGTCTCGACGCCCCGGCGCAGCTGTGGGACGGAGGCTTACGCGGTCAGCTGCTCACTTGCACTGACAGCGTTCGCCGGTCCGACGCCGCAGTCGGACCGGCTGATCTCGGCCCACACCGCATCGAGGGAGAGGCCGAGGACATCGGCGATCACCGCGATGGTCGGGAAGGCAGGGGTGGCTACTCGTCCCGACTCGATCTTCCTGAGTGTCTCCGGTGAGACACGTGCGTCGAGCGCGATCTCAAGCATCGAGCGTTCTCCCCGGGCCCGACGCAGGAGGGCGCCGAGGCGCTGTCCGCGTGCGACCTCTGCGGGAGTGAGCGGCAGTCTGACCATGACCCCAATTCTAGTACCGGTATAGTATGGCCGGTATAGTTATTGGTTCCCTGAGGAAAGCGGCGCATGATCGAGATCCTGAACCCCACCCTGCTGACCCGAGCAAAAGACACAGGCGCCCTGGTCGCAGACATCCTGCAGACACTGAAGGGCCGTAGCGCGATCGGCACGAACCTCCTGGACATCGACCGGTGGGCCAAGACCATGATCGCCGAGGCGGGAGCGCTGTCCTGCTACGTCGACTACGCGCCATCCTTCGGACGCGGCCCGTTCGGCCACTACATCTGCACGGCCGTCAACGACGCCGTGCTCCACGGACGGCCCTACGACTACACGCTCGCCGACGGCGATCTGCTCACACTCGACCTTGCCGTCTCCAGGCGCGGAGTCGCTGCGGACGCCGCCATCAGCTTCATCGTGGGCGACGCGCAGCCCCCGGAGAGCGTCGCGATGATCAGTGCAACCGAACGCGCACTGGCCGCAGGGATCGCCGCCGCCGGCCCCGGAGCTCGCATCGGCGACATCTCCCATGCCATCGGCACCGTCCTCAGCCAGGCCGGATACGCGATCAACACCGAGTTCGGAGGACATGGCATCGGATCAACGATGCACCAGGACCCGCACGTTGCGAACACCGGACGGCCCGGCCGTGGATACAAACTGCGCCCCGGGCTGCTGCTGGCACTGGAGCCGTGGGTCATGGCGGACACCGCCGAACTCGTCACCGACGCCGACGGGTGGACGCTCCGAAGCGCGACGGGCTGCCGGACGGCACACAGTGAGCACACGATCGCCATCACCGAGGACGGAGCCGAAATCCTCACGTTGCCGAAGCCATCGCAGCCGTAAGTCGAAACCCCCTTGGCCCTCTTCCCATTGCGGTGAGCCCGTACGGCATCGAAGTGGCCCGCATCACTCGCGATACTTCACTGTCCCTTACATCAACGGTTCCGACACGGTCTGCGGCACGAACTCCTCGCGCGGGGCGCCCCGGCGCCGGGTACGCGGCCGGGCCCCCTTCGCCTGCACCGGGGCCCGGCGCCCGGCCAGGTCCAGCTCCTCGATGCTGACGCCGAGGATCTCCTTCGCCCGCGCCTGCCGCCGAGCCGGATCCGCAGGGCGCCCCGGGAGCCGGGTTCAGGTCGCGCGCAGGGCCACCAGCGCGTCCGCCTGCGCGAGGCCGCTCTCCTCGACGACCTCGCGCACGCTCTGCGCCTCTCGGACGAGCGCGAAACGCACCCGCCCGTCCGCTCCCGTCCGGTAGCCGTACACGGCGGGGCGGGGCAGCGAGTTGTACGAGAAGTGCGACGAGAAGTAGTACGCGCCGGTGTCGTGGAGCGCCACCACGTCGCCGGGCTCGACGACCGGGAGCTCGCGCCCGGTCGCGGTCAGGTCCCCGGCGAAACAGCACGGGCCCGCGATGTCGACGGTCTCGGTCGGGCCCTCCTTGGGGCGGCCCGAGGCGTCGAACACCCCGACGCGCAGCGGCCAGGCATCGGGCATGAAGACCGTACGGGTGGCCACCTGGGCGCCCGCGTGCGTGACCGCGATCCGCCGCCCGCCGGCCGACTTGGTGTACTCGACGACCGTCGCGATCGTTCCGCTCTTGGCCAGCAGGGAGCGGCCGAACTCCGTGATCAGGGTGTAGCGCCCGTCGAAGAGGCCGGGGACGGCGTCACGGAGTCCGGCGACGTGGTCGGCGTACGTCGGCCGGTCGTCCTCGCCGTCGAAGTTGACGGGCAGCCCGCCGCCGATGTCGATCCCGGTGATCCGGGGGTGGCCCAGCCGCTCGTTGACGCGCTCGGCCAGTTCGTACGCGGCGCGGATGCCCTGGGCGATGAGCGGCAGCGGGCAGCCCTGGGAACCGACGTGCGCATGCAGCCGGTTGAGCCACGGCCGACGCGCGAAGGCGTCGATCACCGCGTCGACGGCCCCCGGATCGCGCAGTGCGACGCCGAACTTCGAGGTCGCGGTCGCGGTGCTCATCGCGCCGATGGCACCCGCCCCCACCTGGGGGTTGACCCGCAGTCCGATCGGCCCGGCGGCGGACCGTCCGGCCAGCAGACGGTCGACGCGGGCCATCTCCTGGAAGTTGTCCAGGTTGAACGCGATGCCATGAGTGAGGGCGAACTCCAGCTCCCCGACCGTCTTCGCGGGGCTGTCGAAGACCAGCCGGTCGTAGGTGAACCCGGCCGCCAGCGCCTGCTCCAGCTCACCGGGCGAGGCCACCTCGCAGCCCATGCCCGCCTCGGCGAGCAGCCGCAGCACGGGCACCAGGCCGCACGCCTTGGCCGCGAACGTGTGCCGTACCGGGGCGGGCCCCCGGAACGCCTCGTTCAGCGCGTCGACGGCGGCGAGCACGCCGTCCACGTCGAGCAGGCCGACCACGGGCGAGGACGGACCGATCAGCCCGTCCTTGACGGCACGCGCCAGCGCCGCCGTCCGGCGGGTGGCGCGCCGTTGGGCTGCCGAGCCGGAAGCCATGGGAACCACAACAACCCTCCATCTGTCACGTCGGCCGGACGGCCGGGCGGCCGTTCGCCTGTGCGGGGTGTACGGCTGTCGGCCGTACGGACAGCTTCGGCGCCCAGGGGGAGGCGCGTCTTCGACCGACACGACGACACCTGCCCGTTTTCTTTGTGACAGCGGACAGCCGAACGATCAGCCGAATGATCGGCTCGACGATCAGCCGCGTGATCGGCTCGACGGTCGGCCGAATGATCGGCTGAACGGCCGGCTGAACCGTCAACGACGGTTCGGCCAAAGGCCGTTCGGGTCACCCGTGCCGTGTGCTGCGCGTCGCGAGCCGCAGCCCGATGTCCGCCAGGAGCCGCACGGAGGGGTCGGCCAGATCGACACCGAACAGCTCCCGGGCCCGGCGCAGCCGGTAACGCAGGGTGTTGGGGTGCACGTTCAGGCGCCGGGCGGCCGTGCCCGTGTCGCCGAACGCGTCGAGGTATGCGGCCACCGACGCGCCGTACTCCGAACCGTGTGCGCGATCGTGCTCCGCCATCGCGTGCACGGGCCCCGACAGGGAGTCCCACATCGGCTCGACCCGGTCGAGCACCCGGAGCACCGCCGCGTCGGTCTCCACCTCGCCGAACACCGCCACCGCCGACACCGCCCCCGCGAGCGGCAGTGCCGCGGCCCGCTCCCACAGCACCCGCACCACCAGCTCGGCGGCATCCCGTGACGCGGGCAGCCCCGACAGGTCCACCGCGACCGGCCCGACGCCCGCGAACACCGCGGTGTGCGGCACCGAACGTGCCGTCGCCAGCAGGGTGCGGCCCGGATCGGGCTCACCGTCGCGCGCCGGGACCAGGACGTACAGCCGTCGCCCGGACCGCGCGGTCACGCATCCCGGCCGGTACGCGGCGGCCTGCAGCGCGAGCACATCCAGCACCCGCTGCTCGGCGTCCACCCGCTGCTCGCCGTCGCCCCCGGCACCCGGCCCGGCAGCGGTGCCGAGGGCCCGGCTGTCGTACGCCTCCGCCACCAGCACCGCGTACGGCCGACCGCGCACGATCCCGGCATCGTGCGCGGTCCGCTCCGGATGCGCGGCCCCGTCCAGCAGCGCGTGGACCGCCTCCTCCCGCGCTCTCGCCGCTGCCCGGCCCCACGTCCGATGGTGGGACAGATGCGGTACGGCGGCCCGCGCCGCCGTGCGCAGCGCCGCCGCCGCGCCCTCGGCGAGCGGCCGGCCGTCGGCGGCGGCCCAGATCGACCCGAGAACCTCGGACCCGTGGCGCACCGCGATGGCCAGCCGCTCGGCCGACCGGCCGTCGGCGGGACGGCGCACCACGTCGTCGGTGCTCCACAACTCCTGGAAGAAGCCGCTCTCGCGGAGTTCGACGACCCGCCAGCGGGGGACCTCCTGCCCGAGGATCGTCAGCCGACGCATCGGATCGGGTTCGTGGTCCATCCGCGAGTACGCCAGCACTCGTGACTGCGGATCCTCGATCGTGATGGCACCGCCGACCAGGTCGGCCACCGTGTTGGCCAGCCCCGGCAGATCGCCGAGCCGCAGCCCGTCCACCGCGTCCACCCCGTCCGCGCCGCCCGACAGGGCCGCGTACCGGGGCGGGGCGCTGTGCACCAGAGCGGTCCGCAATCGGCCGAGCACCTCGGTCCACCCCTGCCCCGGCCGCCGGGTCAGCAGTGCCGTCCGTCCCCGGCCGGCCGCCTCCAGCAGCACTGCCCGCGGCCCGCGGGAGCCGCGCCGCATCACCACGGCCGCGGCACCGGCCCGGTCGGCCTCGCGCAGCACGTCGACCGCCTCGGGCGAGGCGACCTCCACACCGACCGCGAGCAGGATCAGCCCGGACGCCGCCCAGGCCCCGTCGTCCCGCTCCTCACCGGGATCGTGCAGCGCGACATCGGCCACCGGCACGCGGGTACCGAGCGGTGCCACGACGACATCGAGCATCCCGGGGGCGATCAGCCCGAGGATCTGCTCCAGCGAGGGTTCGGTGTCGCGCCGGTCCGGTTCATGCGTCGGCATCAGCCCATGATGGTCGGCCGCCCCGGAGCGGGCCACAGCTCGCACCTCCTTTGGCGAGAAGCGCACCGAACCGGTCAGGCACGGAGTCGGCGCAACCGGTCAGGCACGGAGTCCGTCGAAGGCGATGTCCAGGTGGCGGGGGCCGCGCAGGACGGCGTTCCGGCGGTACGGGGGCGGGTCCTCCACCAGCCGGGGGTTGTCGAGCCTGCGGGCGAGTTCGGTGAGGGCGAGCTGGGCCTCCAGACGGGCGAGGGGCGCGCCGAAGCAGTTGTGGATGCCGCTGCCGAAGCCGAGGTGCTGGTTGTCCTCCCGGTCGGGGTCGAAGCGGTCCGGGTCGGGGAACCGCCGCGGGTCCCGGTTGCCGGAGGCCAGGACGAGCCAGACGGAGGCGCCCTTGGGAATGGTGGTGCCCGCGATGTCGATGTCCGCGAGGGTGGTGCGCTGCGGAAGCAACTGCACGGGGGGCTCGAAGCGCAGGAGCTCTTCCACGACCGGGAGGGCCAGCCCGGGGGCCTCGCGCAGCCGCTCCAGGACGTCGGGATTGCGCAGCAGCGTGAGCATCCCGTTGGTGATGAGGTTGACCGTGGTCTCGTGACCGGCGATCAGGAGCAGCGAGGCCGTGCTGATCAATTCCATCCGGGTCATCTGCCCGTCCGCGCCGTGCTGGGTGACCAGCGCGGAGAGCATGTCGTCGCCGGGCGCGCCGCTGCGCTCGTCGATGAGCTCGGACAGATACAGCCCCAGTTCCGTGCGGGCCTGCTGGGTGACGCGCCGCCGCTCGCCGGGGTCCTGGTCCGGGTTCGGGTCGAGACCGGCGGCGATGGTGTCGGCCCAGGTGTGGAAGCGTGCCTCGTCCTCGCGCGGAACCCCGAGGAGTCGGCAGATCACGGTGACGGGGAAGGGGTACGAGAAGTCGTCGACGAGGTCGATCTGCCTCCGGTCCCCGAAAGCGTCGACGAGGCCGGAGACGATCCGGGCCAGCTCGCCGTGCATGTCGTGGACGCGCCGGGGCGACTCCGGTGGTCCGAACGGGCGCATCGTCATACGGCGCAGTCGGTCGTGCTCGGGAGGGTCGAGTCTCAGGAAGGCGGGCGGCAGGGTCGACGCCTCTTCCTCCTGAAGGAGCGTTCCGGCGGCGCTGGGGGAGAGGTTGCGTACGTCCGAGCTGATCCGGGGATCGTGCAGCAGACTCTTGATCTCCCAGTACGTGCTGACGACGAACAGGTCGTCGCCGCCCTGGATGACGGGCGTCTTGCGGAGCTCGGCGTACAGCGGATAGGGATCGGCGCGGTTGGCGTAGTCGATGACCTGCCGCAGGAGGGTGTCATGCGTCATGGTGGCGTCCTTGTGGGCGGTGGGACAGCGGGGCTTCCGGACCGCGGTCACCCATGGGCGGGGGCGAAGGTGATCCGCTGGTCGGTCGGTGAGTAGCCGCTCACGGTGACGGATGGCCCGTGGGTGGGCAGGGAGGGGTCCGGGAATTCGGCCGGGACCGGTCGCAGACCTTCGGGACGACGGTCCACCGAGGAGTACGTGGGAGGGAAGGGCGCGGCCGATTCGATCTGCCGCTGATAGAACTCCAGCCACTTCGTCTGGTCGAAGGTGACTGCCGCGATGACGCGGCCCTGGTATCCGTACACGCAGGTGAAGCGATGGTCGGAGAGCGACCCCTGGGCGACGATGACCTCCTCGCCCAGGGACGGGACGCCGACCGACTTGATGTTGACCTCGAACTGGGAGGACCAGAAGGCGGGCACCCACAGATGCGGTCGGCGCTCCGAGCTGCTGCTGATCATGTTGTGCGCCGCGGTCTCGGCCTGTGCGACGGCGTTGCCCCAGTGTTCGAGCGACAGGAACTGGTACCCGAAGAGAGCGTGCGGGGACCGTGCGACGTCACCGGCGACGAAGACGTCGTCGGTGACGATGCCGCGGACGTCGAAGGCCCGGCATCCGGCGTCGCAGGCGATGCCGCGCGGTCCGGCGCCGAGCCCGGACCCGGCCAGCCACTCGGTGTTCCGCGTCGCGCCGAGCGAGACCACCGCGACATCCGTGTCTATGCTGCTGCCGTCGGACAGATGGGCGCGCCGCAGACGTCCGGCCGGGTCGCCCTCCAGGGCCGTGACCGTGATTCCGCAGCGCAGGTCCACGCCGTGCTCGCGTTGCAGCTCCGCGGCCGTCCGGCCGATCACTCCGCCGAGCGCGCCCACCAGGGGCGCCGGACCGCGTTCCGCGACGGTCACCGGCAGTCCGCGCTCGCGGCAGGCCGACGCGATCTCCGAACCGGTGAACCCGGCGCCGATGACGAACACCCGGCGGGGTGATGCCGCCAGCCGCCGCTGCAGCCGGGCGGCGTCGTCCCGCGTACGCAGGACGAAGACCCCGTCCAGTTCGGCCTCGGTCGGGTGCGGCCAGGGCCGGGCGTGCACGCCGGTGGCGATCAGCAGCCGCTCGTATTCCACCTCGTCCCCGTCGGCCAGACGCACCCGCTTGGCCGCCATGTCCAGCCCGGTGGCGGCGACACCGAGGCGCCAGTGCGCGTCGAGCGCCAGGCGCCGGGGCAGCGCGGTGCGCTCGGCGGTCGCATGCCCCAGCAGGACCTGCTTGGAGAGCGGCGGCCGGTCGTACGGTTCATGGGGCTCGTCACCGATCAGCGTGAGCGAACCGGCGAAGCCTTCCTTCCGCAGCGTCTCGGCGGCCCGGAGACCGGCGAGCGAGGCTCCGACGATCACGATCCGTCCCTCGCGCCTCAGCCACTCCAGGTGTTTGTCACCGGACACCGGACAGCCCCTCTCGCGCGGTGCCTTCGCCCGCCGCGGCCGGCGCTTCGCGCACGTGGCCCGCTCCGTCCGGGTCGTCCACCAGGATCGCCTGCACCGGACACGCGGTGGCGGCCCGCAGCACCTGCTCCCGCTGTGCCCTGTCGGCGTGCGGGTTGTACAGCAATGACTCCTCGCCGTGCATGACGAAGACATCGGGTGCGAGGAAGGCGCACTGCGCGTACCCCTGGCACCGGTTGAGATCGACGACAAGCCTCATCAAGGGGCCGCCCTTCCCGTAGTACCCCCGCCTCAGCCTGCGAGCGCCGCGGTGGTTCCGCGAGCGATGGCGGACCAATGGGGTCATCGGCGGGGGAGACCGGACGGGCGGGTCAGGACGTTCCGGTCAGGACGTTCCGGTGGGGATGTTCCGGTCGGGAATCCGGTCCGGAGTCCCCGCCTCCGTCTTCTCGTCCTTCTCGTCCTCCACGGATCGGGGCGCGGGAAGGGCGAGCCTTCCCGTAAGGGCGAGGAAGGCCACCAGGGCGCCCATGGCGATCCAGCCCGGCCACCCCGCGAGACTCATCCGCAGCGGGTTCAACGGGGCGTCCGGCTCGGCGAAGTGCTTGACCATGCTCACACTGGCCGTGCTGACGAAGGCGTGGCCGATGACCGCCGGGATCACCGAGCCGGAGGCCAGCCGCAGCCAGCTGAAGATCGGCAGAGCGAGGCTGCAGCTGATCACCATGGCGGGTACGGAGACGTACCAGGGCCGCCCCGGATACTGCCCGCCCATCAGCAGCGTCGGCAGGTGCCACAGCGCGAAGGCGGCCCCCGTGCCCAGGTAGGCCCGCACCGGACGGGCGCGGCCCCCCTTCCCGTACGCGAGCCGGGGGAGCAGATAGCCCTGCCAGCCCAGTTCCTCACCGAAGAACAGCGGAAGGGACACCAGCATCTGCACCAGCGCCGTCCCCGCCCAGGCGGCCGTGCCGCTCCAGCTCATGCCGCCGAAGGGATAGACACCCGCCGCCGTGCCGATGGCGAGCGTGACGGCGGTGAGACCCGCGGGCACCGCCACGGCCGCCAGCATCCAGCGCACCGCGTGGGACCACGGCCTCGGCATGCGCAGAGCGAGCGCGTCGCGCAGCCGGCCGTCCCGGCGCTCCACCCATCGCACCACCACGATCGCGGCGAGGGCCGGAGCCATCATGGCCCCCGCTATGCACAGCTGTTCCAGATTGCCGGGCTCGGCCCTGCCGTCGGTGCGACGGAACCCCCCGAGCAGCAAGGGGGACATCGCCACCCACATGCCCAGGCAGGCGATCGCCACATAGGTGAACAGTCCACGGAATCGGGCTTCTTGCGGTAAGGCCCGCAGTGCTGCAGTCGTCATGGCAACGACGCTAGAAGCGCCCGGAGAGAGGGAGAAGGAAGCCCGCTCCCCTCTCGTGGTGGAGTCGTCTGTACCCCCACCGGGGTACTGCGCGCCTTCGGCCCCGTGCCCGTGCGGACCACGGACGGGTCATCGGACGCCCTGCGTGGTCACGCGTACGCGTATCGCGGTCGATCGCCGAATTGGTCAGGAAGAACTCCGGAAACCCCTTGACTCGTGACAAATGGGGAGGAAAATCATTAATACACCAGAAAACCAGAGCGAGCCGCATCATCGGTGAAGACGTTCACCGACGAGCGTGACGAACTCGTTGGCTCTGGCCAGGCCCCCGGCGGATCCACTCGATCTCCGAGTGTCCAGCGACGGTTGGGACTCGTGAAACCGAGATGGACTACCGGGGACTGCATGTGCGGCCCCCGGCGCTTCCCCCCGGGGGCTCCTGACGTCTCCCGGGCCGACGTCCGGCAGAACTCCCGGGCGGCGCGGCCCGGTCATCTTTGCGACCGGACCGCCCATCCCGCGGCCTACTTGGAGAAGTACAGGTACTTCCAGGGCCCGTACGTCGTCGAATTGACGGTGTCGCCGGACGAACCGTTCACGTACGTCGACCGCATGCGTGCCTTGATCCCGGACTGTCCCGGCGACTGAAGGCGTACCGCGCACTTCCCGTCCGTGCCCAGCGGGAAGTACTCGGAGTCGGCCGAATGCCACTTTCCGCCCGAGTAGACCTGCAGGTCGAAGCGCTGCTTACGGCCCTTGTAGGAGGTCATGGTCGTCGTGAGCACCGGGTCGGTGCTCTTGTGGAACCAGTAGTACGACGTCGATCCGATCTTGCCCGTCTTGTAGTGCTTGGAGACGGCGGTGGAGATCTTGACCCTGGCATACGCCGTGGACTTCACCGTCCTGGGCGCGTAGTGGGCGTCGCCCTTGAAGACCGCGGTGACGTCCGTGTCCCGCGTCATGTCCACGGTCGCGGAGATGTTGCCGCTGGAGTTGACCTTCCCGGTCTTCAGCAGCTTGTTGGGCTTGTCGCTGCCGAAGGGGTTCGCCCATATCTCGACCGTGCGGTTCTTGTAGGTCGAGCCGAGGTGCGCGGTGAAGGAGACGTCGCTGCCGTAGTCGTAGACGTTGCCGTTCTTGTTCAGGGTCAGCGTCGGCTTCGTCAGGGGGACCGACACCGTGTCGGACGCGCTGACCGCCGTGTGCTGGGCGTCGCCCGCGTAGGCGACCTTGTACGTGACCGTGCCGCCGGCCGGCGGGGTGTCGGTGAAGGAGTACGAGCCGTCCGCCTTCACCGTGACGGCGGGCAGCGCCTTGCCGCTGGGACTCTCCAGGTCGGTGCGGGTGACCTGGAGCTTGGCACCGCTCGGCAGGGGCACCGTCGCCGCCAGCTTCCCGGTCACGGTGAGCGTCTTGGCGCGGGGGGCGGTGGCGGGGGCGTTCACCGTCAGGGTCGGGACACTGAGCGCCGGGTCGGTGAGCGCCTTGAGGGTGTAGCCGCCGGGCGAGCTCACGAGCGCGAAGATCCGGGAGGCGTCCGGGGCCCAGGCGAGGGCGGACGCGTCGGCGGCGTACGTGCGGATCGGCTTGGTCGCGCCGGGCCGGTAGACCGCCACGGCCGGGCCGCTGATCTGGGCGACCAGACCGTTCGGGGCGATGTCCGCCTGCTGCCCGGCCGGGTAGGCGCCGGCGGCGGTGAACGTCCCGTCCGCATAGGCGTGCCGGTCCGTGCCGTCGACCAGCACCTGTGAGGTGCCGGGCACAAGGTCGATGTCGCCGACGTCGTTCAGCGAGTAGTCGCCGTTGTGCCAGGCGGTCACCTGGGGCGTGGCGCCGGAGACGTCGACGACGGCCATCAGGTCCTTGGTCGTGTCGAAGAAGTCGGTCGCGCCGACGGCCAGCAGTCCGGGTGCGGAAGGGTCGGTGTCGAGGTGCGGCGGGCTCCCGACTCCCGAATCCCCGGGGAGCTGCCCGAGCGTCACCGGGTCGGTCCCGTCGGCCGGGCCCACCGCCGGGTCGACCGAGCCCAGGTTGCCGTCGCCGTCCGACTGGTCTTCGTAGGTGAACCAGACCTTGCCGCCGGCGAATTCGACGTACAGCGGGCCGATGCCGGTGGCCACGGGGTACCGGGCCTTGATGTCGAGGGTGGCCGCGTCGAGGGCCACGATCTCGTGGCTGACCCGCGCCGCCGCGTACAGGGTCGTGCCGTCGTCGGACAGGGCCAGGTCGAAGATCCCGGCGATGCCGCTCACCGAGTCGACGCGGTTGCCGTTGTAGTCGGCGGCGACGATCCGGCCGTTGGCGTCGTCGCCGACGAAGACCCGTTGGCGGGCGCCGTCGACGACGATGCCCGCGGGTGAGCCGATGGTCGTGGTGACCGCCGACGCGGGACCGGCCGCGGTGACGCTCAGTACCGCCGAGCTGAAGAGGACCGCGAGCGCTGTCGCGGTCGAAATGCTGCGCGTACGCACAGTGTTCTTACCCCCACGAGAAAACCCGGTGAATGACCGGGAGTTGAGAGCGCCGCGCAGCATCCGGACGGGACCGCGGATGTGCGGTGACGTGCGGGGCGCGGCTGCTGTCGGGCAGCGTATGGCAGGGCAGTGACATACGAGGAGTGTGTTTCCCGGACCCCCTGGTGGCGCTTCAGCCCCGGGCCGTCGGCAGGGGGATCGTCTTGGACTTCTCGATCAGGCCGTTGACCGTCTGGTCGCCGTTCTTGTCCATGGGCGTGGAGTAGTCGCCGACGGCCCAGAAGGCGCCGGAGGTGCCGACCGGTGCCAGATCGTAGAAGGAGTACGAGGGCCACCGGGTGTCGCCGTCGGGTGTCGTGGCTCCGGGCTCCTTGGTCCAGGTGGTGCCGTCGTAGTGCCAGAAGACCGGCTCGGCGAAGGCTGGTTCGGCCTGGTCGTTACCGGTGACCCACAGGCCGCCGCGGCCGTCGGAGGCGATCGCGTGGACGTAGAGGCCGGCGAGCGATCCGGTGACGTCCGTCCAGGCGGTTCCGTCCCAGTGGGTGACGCTCGGGACGGGCGGGCCGCCGTGGGCGCCGTCGGCCCAGCCGGCCACGTAGACGCTGTTCGGGGCGTCGGTGGTGATCTTGGCGGTGTCCGTACCGGTACGCACGGGAGGCTCGTCCATCAGCGTCCAGGTCGTCCCGTCCCAGTGGTAGGTCACCGGGTGGCCGCCGTCGACCGGGTACCGCATCCCGGTCGCGTAGGCGTCGTCCGCAGACAGGGCGTCGATGTCCCGGATGTCGACGAGGCGCGGCAGCGTGAAGGTCTGCCATGCGCCGTCGGCGTACGTGTAAAGGGCGTTGCCGCCCTTGAAGAGCCGTCCGGGGACGGCCTCGATCGGGACCTCGGGCCAGGAGTCGTCGGCGGGGCCGACGGTGGCAACGCTGGTCCAGCGTTCGCCGTCGTAGTGCACCAGTGCCTGATCCCTGTTGATCGTGCCGTAGGCCCAGACGTCGTCGGCGGACACGGCGGTGACCGACGACCACTGCCAGACGTCGGGAAGCCCCGGGGCAGTGTCCTCGCTCCACTTCTCCCCGTCCCAGCGCATGATGACGCCGTGCTGTTCCTTCCTGCCGACGGCCCAGGCCAGATCGTCGTCGACGGAGGAGACCGACATCAGCGACCCGGCGGGGCTGTCTCCGGAGAGGGAGACCTCCCAGCCGGACGGGGTGCCGGCCGCGCCGACCGCTTCGGCGCCACCGGCGGCGAGCATGGTGGCGGTGAGAGTCAGCGAGACGGCCGCAGTGCGCAGGAGGTGCCGTGCATGCATGGGTGAGCGTTCCTTTGCAGTCGGAGGGAGTTCTGCCCGGTCGACGTTCGGGCAGGCCAGTGGTGCAGGCCAGAGGGCCGAACTGGACGACCGGACAGACTCCTGACGGCATCGGAAGGTTGTAGCGGGAGAGTGGGGAGGGCCCCGGTCCCGCACCGTTGCTGCCGGTCGGCTGCTTGGGCCCGGCCATGAGGTCGTTAAAGCGGACTGACGTACTACAGGTGAATATGCGGAGATTGCGAGGTGTTCGGGGTCGGGTACCGGCACTCTGCTGAGTGGCGCCACGGCGGTCACGTGGGGTTACGGGCCAGCCCTCAGGGGGTGCGGCACCCGCGGATGGGTGCGAGGCGGAGGGGAACTGCGGTGCGGCAGCCGGGGGCGTACGTATGACAGTTGAAGGAATCGGCGGCACTCCTCCCTCGTCGTCGGCCCGTGCCGATCCGCGTCGCCCGGCCGGTGAGGACCGGCACAGGGGCGTTCCGCGCCACGTCGCGTGCGTGATGGACGGGAACGGCCGATGGGCGGCACGGCGATCCCTGCCGCGTACGTCGGGTCACCGGGCGGCGGAGACAACGGTGATCGACATCATCGAGACGGCGCGGGCGGCGGGGGTGGAATGGCTGAGCCTGTACGCGTTCTCCACCGAGAACTGGCGACGCCCGAGCAACGAGGTCGACTTCCTCATGCGACTGGTGCGCCGCGTGGTACGCAAACACGCCCCGCTGCTGCACGCGCGCGGCATCCGCTGCCGGTTCCTCGGGGTGGCGGACCCGAGGATCCCCGCCCCGCTCGCCCAGGACTTCGACGATCTCACGACGCTGACCGCCCCGAACCGAGGCATGACGCTGACCGTGGCGTTCGACCACGGCGGACGCAGGGACATCGTCGAAGCGGCACGCTCCCTCATCCGCAGCGGGGTACCGGCCGATGCCGTCGACGAGCAGCGCTTCGCCGCTCACCTGCCCTTTTCCGATACGCCTGATGTGGACCTCGTCATCCGGACGTCCGGTGAACAGCGGATCTCCAACTTCATGCTCTGGCAGGTCGCCTACGCCGAGTGGACCTTCCCCCCGGTGCTCTGGCCCGACTTCCGCGCGCCGCACTTCCTGGAGTGCCTGCACGCCTACCAGCAACGCAATCGCCGCTTCGGCGGCGTGACGCCGCACGCGAACGGAGAACCTCACCCGTGAAGGACACCGGCAGCAGCCATCCCGGCCACCCTCGTCCCGGAGCCACCGATCACCACGGCGATCCCGCACCGTCGACCTCCGAAACACAGCTCGGATCCATGTTCGGTCCCGACTCGCAGTTCCACCGATTCTTCGACGATCCACGCTGGGCACTGGCCGTGGTCAGGGCCACGGTGCTGGAGGCCGCCCACCCGCAGATCGGCGCGGCCCTGATCGACAACTCGACGTTCGTGGCGCACCCGTGGCGACGGCTGCGCAACACCCTTGTGAGCCTGCAGCGCATGTTCGGCGCCGACGATCACCAGCGGCAGAGGGAGGCGGCACGGCTCAACCGCATGCACGCGCGGCTGAGCGGCACCGACGCACAGGACCGGCCCTACGACGCGATGGACCCGCAGGTCCGCGCCTGGGTGGTCGCGACGCTCTTCGAGAGCTCCGTCACCATGTGCCGACTGAGCGGGCAACCGCTCGACCAGACCACCATGGAGCAGCTCTACGCCGAGTACCAGGCATTCCTCGCGGCCCTGGGGGACGTGGCCGGCCATCTGCCGCCCACGTTGCAGGAGTTCTGGCCGTACTACGACCACATGGTCGAGGAGGAACTGGAGAACACGGAGGCGCTGCGCATCATCCTCTACAAGCTCTTCGACCATCTCCCCGCGCCACCCCTGCTGGACGGCCTGCCCACCGTATGGGCGGCGGGCCGCGCGATCGCGGGCCCGGTCCTGGGAACGATCACCGTGGCGTCCCTTCCCGAGCCCTTCCGCCGACGGGCGGGACTGCCGGAGATTCCCGGCGCCCGGACGCTGATGCAGAGCGTCTACCTGACCGCCGGCCTGGCCCGCCTGCTGCCCGCCGACTGGCGCCGGACCGAGACCCTCACCAGCCTGCTCTACTCGTCCCCGGACAGCGACACCCCCCAGGCCGCGACGCTGAACGCGCTGCGCGGCCGGATGAAGCAGGCCGGCGCCCTGTTCCGGCTGGTCACGCCCTTTCCCGCGCAGCACGGACCCGACGAGGGAACCGGAGCGCAGCGGAGCGCTGACGCCTTCTTCACCGCAGTGCTCGACCAGACCGGCGACGGCTACCTGGACTGGCCCGATCTCGCCGCCATGGCCCGGGAGTTGTCCTCCCGCCTCGATCTGGACGAACCGGAAGAGACCAAGCTCTACAACGCGTACGCCGAGTGGTGGCGGGAACTCCAGGCGGCCCTCGACAACGACGGCGACGGCCGCATCAGCAGGGAGGAGTACGCCGCCGCTGTCCCTTCCCTCGCCGGACCGGCGCTGATCAGGGTCGCCGAAGTGCTCTTCGACGTCACCGACGCGGACGGCAACCAGTTCATCGACGCGGACGAGTACCGGGCCCTGTTCCGGACCGGATTCAAACGCACGGTGGCCGACGCCGACGCAAGGTACTCCCGCAGCGCGTTCGTGAACGACTTCCTGTCCTTCATGTCGGGCCGCCGGCGCTCGACCCCTTACGACCCGCTGTTCTCCGACGCGTAGGACACCGGACAAGACAGGCGCCGTTACGAGAACAAGCCCATGGAACCCCCGAAGGCCCCACCGCGAACGGTGGGGCCCTTCAGCCATGTGCCCGGTGAGGCACCGGCGGCGGATATGAGATCCGAACGCGTGAGGGTTTGCCCCCAGCGGGCTCGGCCTGGCGCGCTCCAGGCGATCGCGCAGAGCACCGAGCCGACCACGAGGACGGCGAACCCGGCCTCGTACATCCGCGCCCGGTCGTACATGTCGCCGAGCCGGCCCACCCGGGTGGCCGGCACGGTGACCACCAGCAGGCAGGCCACGACATCTCAGGTGACCGAGGTCAGCGAGATGTCCAGCACAGCTGCAGCTGCGGCTCGCGGTCCTCGGGGACCTCGGCGATGAAGAGGGTCGGGCCGTCGCCGTTGCGCAGCCGGCCGGCACTGCGACGACGCTTCGAGCCGGCGGGGTCGCGACCGGATCGCGGGACCGGGTCGCGACCCGCATCCGCCACCCTCGCCGGAGTGAAGTTCACCGGGCGACGGACTGGACGAATGGCGCAGTGGGTGGCGCCGGCGCGAATTGTGCGCACCTTCGGCCTCGTCGGCCGCGACAGCGACCCGGAGGCCGGCCTCGCCGTCAGCGACGGGCTCCTTGCGCGCCTCGCGGAAGGAGAGCACCGACGGCCAGACCCTTCTTCTCTGATGGCCGCCAACTCGCCGCACATGCCGGGTACTTGACGCCCGCAGGCTTGCAGTGAGCACATGCCACGTGGTCTATGGTGTTCTCTCGACTCGGGGTGGTCAACGGGCAACGCTTCAACCTCAGGGGGACGGCATGGATGCAACAAATCCGGCGGGGCAGCCGTGGAACACCCCGCCGCCGCCCCTGCCCCCGATGCCCCCACCGCTCCTTCGCGGCGCCGCCGTCGATCTGCGGGTCAGCAAACGGCTGCTGTGGGTGGGCGGCGCCGCGTATCCGCTGCAGAACATCGCCCGGGTGTACACACTCACCATCCACCCCAGGCGCAAGGAAGCCGTCGTCAGCTTCTGCAAGAACGTCGCGATCACGCTGGCGATCGCGATCACCCTCACGATCCTCGGCGCCGCGGCCACCCTGGGGAGTGAGGACGCGGGCAGCGGGATCGTCACCTTCGCCTGGATCGTCAGCGCGGCGGCGCTGATCTTCTTCCTCGCGGAGCTGATCTCCGTACTGTCGGCGCATTCGTACTACGTACTGGCCGTCGAAACGTCCGGCCCCTCCACAGCGGTGGTGACCAGCCCCGACGCGGAACACCTGAACCAGCTCGTCGGCCGCATCGCCCACGCGATCGAGAACCCCGAGAACGAGTTCCACGTGAAGGTGGAGCGCATCACGGTCAGCCCCAAGCACTATTACTTCGGGGACAACGTCAACATGTACGGCGGCAGCGGCAACGTGGGGATGGCGGGCGCATGAGCGGCGACAGCTACTACTTCGGTGACAACGTGAACATGCACGGCGGACGGGGCAATACCGGCATCGTCAAGAATCAGGTGGCGGCCACCGACGCCGCAGCGGTGTCTCCCGCCCTGCACTCGGCCGTCGAGGAACTGCTCCAGCTGGTCGAGGGACTCCGCGACCGGATTCCACCGGCGAGCGCCCAGGCCATCGACGACTCCCTGGCGGACATAAGCGCCGACGACGGCGCACCACCGCAGGACAGACACCGCGCCCTGATGGCCATCGCGGGCGTCGCCGCGACGGTCGGCGCGGTCGGCCGGCCGGTCCTCGACGCGGTCAACAAGATCCTCGAATTGCTGGGTGCGCACTGAGGGCTGCACCAGCCACTGGCCAGCGGCTTCGGGGGCGGGAACGAACGGGGAAGCCGCTGCGGGTCAGCCAGTCCGGGTGCGCGTGCTGGGTGTCGTCGAACTGCCGTCGGCCGCGCGGTGTCCCAGTCGCTGCAGCCCGGTGATGACCGCGTTGCGGGTCACTCCGGTCACCTGGGCGATCTCCACCTGGCTCAGGCCGGTCAGCCGTACGACCTCCGATCCTCTCCCGGGCGCGGTGAGTTCGACCAGTCTGAGGAGTGCCCGCGCCGGCCGGGCGACCAGCGGAAGGGGCAGCAGTTCGGTGTGGTGCCCGCTCGCTCGTCGACGGTGATCGTCTGCACCGGCGGCTCCAGCCGGGCGATCACGTCACGGAGGCAGGGCGCGGGACGCCGTGGAAGACCTGCCTGGTGTGCCAGGTCCGGTGGGCGGCCGCGATCGGGCTCGCACCCGCCTGGGGGCCGATCAATGGGCGGCCCGCCAGCGCTATCACGTGCTCGCGGGCTGTCGGGCTTCGCCCGACGAACTGTTGCGAGACGAGGATGCGGTGGCCTTCGCCGACGCCGAGGGCGCCCCTGTCGAACAGCTTGTGATGCAGTGCGCACAGGCACAGACCGTTGTCGATGTCGTCGGGGCCGTCGAAAGCCCACCAGCGTACGTGCGCGGCCTCCAACCCGACCGGTACCGCGCCGATTCTGCCGTCGTAGCCGCAAAAGGCGCACTGGTACTCGTAGGCGGTCAGCACCATCTCCCGCATCCGCCGGTCCCGTTGCCGCCGCCCGGCCGGGAGCGGTCCGGACTCCACCGGCTCCAGCTCCAGCCCCATGGCCTCGCAGAGCTCGCCGTGGAGCGACGGCGGGAAGTGCTGATCGAGCAGCACCCGGGCGATCCGGCCGAGCAGCGACGGCTCACGTCGCAGGGCTGCCCGCAGCTCCGGCACCAACCGCCCCGCCGCGCCCGTGGCCCGCAGCTCCAGCACCCCCGTGCCGGGACTGCCTGGCCCCCGATCGGTACGTACCTCCCACACTCCGTCGCTGACCAGATGGTGGAAGGGGTAGGCGGGTGTCGTCCTGTTGGCCGGCCCGTACTCGGCGAGCAGCCGCTTCAGATCTGCCTCCACCGCGCTGTACCGCAACTCGCCGTCGGCATCCCCCTGGAACTGGCCGAGGGCGTACAGGAGCAGCAGGGGCTTGTGCGGAGCCCGTGTCCCGTTCCCGGTCCATTGCCTCAGCTTCGCCGCGCGCTCAAGCCAATCCATGACCGGCGATCGTAGCGGCGTTACCGGGAGGGGAGCGGGCAGCTGACCGCGACGGGGAAGGGCGACACAAGCAACGTCGAAGGGCCCCGCAGCAAGCGGTGGGGCCTTCGACGTATTGCCCGGTGAGAGCAATGGCGGAGGATACGAGATTCGAACTCGTCAGGGGTTGCCCCCAACACGCTTTCCAGATGTTCGTCCGGGGGTCCGGGTGGGGCCGGAGTCGTCCTGACCTGTGGCGGATCCAGCAGTCGGGTACGTGCCGAACCGTGGCGTACGCCTGCGACTGAGACCAGAACTGAGACCACGCGCGCGTTTACTTGCCGGCCTCCGGGTCGTACCAGCTGGAATTTGAACGGAGCGCTCCGCTCCGATATGTTCATGTCCTCCGGCCGGGCGGCATGACGGTCGCGGCGTGAGAGTGCGGCGCACGCGGTCTTCCGGCGCGGCTCACTGCCCCTCCGGTGAGCGCGGCGGGCGGCGGCCACGACCGGGCGGCGGAATTCGGCCGTGTCACGAACCGGCAGCCGCAGCACCTCTGCTCGTACCGGCGCCCTGCCGGCAGGAGTGACCGGGTTCGGTGTCGCGCGGTTGTGGCGCCGCCAGGCCCCCTGCCCAGCCGCCACCACATCGGCGGAGACGGCCAGACCCATGCCGAGCGCATCGCCTCGCTCCCACGCGGCGGTGATGCCGCTCCCTCAACCTCAGAAGAAGGAGTCGTCAGTGGACGACAACAGAACCCGGCACCGCAGCGCGGTGGCATCGCGGCCGAACGCGGTGCTGGCGGCACTGCTCGCCGTGGTGGGCTGCTTCTCGCTGATGCAGACCCTGGTCATTCCCGCGATGTCCGTGCTCGCGCAACGCCTGCACACCGACACCGCCACGGCCGGATGGCTGATCACCGCATTCCTGCTCGGCGGGGCCGTCCTCACCCCCGTACTGAGCCTGCTCGGCGACAAGTACGGCCACCGACGGCTCCTCGTGATCGTCCTGCTCATATTCCTCGCGAGCACCCTGGGGGGCGCCGCCGCCCCGAACATCGGTTTCCTCATCGCGATGCGCGCCGTGCAAGGCGCCTCCATGGCCACACTCCCGCTGGCCCTCGCCCTCGTCCGCGAAGCAATGCCCCGGGAACGGATCGCCTCCAGCTTCGGCACCACCGCCGCCATGCTCGGCGCCGGCGCGGGCATCGGGCTGGTCCTGGGCGCCCTGATCATCCAGCACACCTCGTGGCGCTGGATGTTCGGCGCCGAAGCGGTGATCATCGCCCTGGCGACCCTCATGGTCATCGCGTGGGTGCCGGAAAGCCCCGAGCGGCACAGCAAGCGCCTCGACGTGCCCGGGGCCGTGGTCCTGGCCGGCGGGCTCGTCGTCCTGCTCCTGGCGATCACCGAAGGCACGAAGTGGGGCTGGCTCTCCGCCGGAGTGCTGTCGCTCTTCGCGGCAGCCGTGGTGCTCTTCGCCATACTCGGCGTGATGTCGGCCCGCCGGTCCGACCCGATCCTCGACCTCCGGCACATCACCCACCTGCCGATGCTCGTCACCAACCTCGCGGCGCTGCTGATCGGGGTCGTACCGTTCTTCTTCTACATCCTGGTCCCGCAACTGCTGCAGCTGCCCAACGGTCTTCCGCCCGCGCTACGCCCGGCGGCCTCCTACGGAGCCGGCCTGACCATCGTCCAGGCCGCACTGCTGATGCTGCCGAGTTCCCTCCTCGTCGTCCTGGGCGGGCGCACCGCGCACTGGCTGCGCGGGCGGCTCGGCACCCGGGCACCCCTGGCCGCATGCATGACGCTGATGACGTCCGGAGCCGTGCTCACCGCGTTCTTCCACGGCTCCCCGACGCAGCTCGCGCTGTGGTTCTGCCTGGTCGGCCTCGGTGCGGGCTACGGGTACGCAGCGCTCGCCGACCTGGTCGCGGCCCTCGTGCCGCGCCGCGAGATCGCCGCGGGCAACGGACTGAGCACCGTCATCCGGACGGTCGGCAGCGCCGTGGGCAGCCAGCTCGCCGTCGGCTTCCTGCAGACCTTCACCGTGGACGGCACGTCCGTACCCGCCGAGAAGGCCTTCACGGTAGGTTTCTGGGTCGCCGCTGCGCTCGGCGCCCTCGGTATCCTCCTCGTCGGGGCCCTGCGCATCCGCCCGCACCACCAGGTCCCCGCGCCCGAGTCCACCGTGGCAGCACCGGCTCCGGTCCTCAGCAACCGGGCCTGACCCAGTCAGCCCGCCCACGCGGCAGGACCGCGTCGACTGCCGTACCGAAGGAGCACGAGCATGCGCGCCGACCGCACCGGACCGCCCCGCGGACGCCAGAAGGAAGCCGACCGCAACGACGAGCGGATCCTGCGCGCGGCACGCGAAGTCTTCGCCGAACACGGCTGGGACGCCCCCGTCTCGGAGGTCGCCCGCCGTGCCGGCGTAGGCATGGGCAGCCTCTACCGGCGCTACCCCGCCAAAGAGGACCTCGCCCAGGCGCTGCGTGTGGAGGGCATGAACGAGCTGGCCTCCCTGGCCCGCACCGCCATGGCCGACCACCTCGACCCCTGGACCGCGCTCGTGGCCTTCCTGCGAGCAACGCTGTCCGCCACCGACACCGGCTCCCTCCTCCCCCTCATAGGGGGCCGCCTGCCCGCCACCGACGAGGTCGACGCCGCAGACGACCGCCTCCGGACGGCACTCGACGTCCTGGTCGACGCCGCCCACCGGTCCGGCGCACTACGCCCGGACTTCAGCTCGGCGGACCTCCTGCTGCTGCTCGCCCACCTCAACGCCCGCCTGCCCACGACCACCGAGCGCGCGGTCGAACTGCACCTGCGCTACCTGGACCTCGTCCTGAGCGGTCTTCAGAGCCCCGCGAGGACGGGCATCCAACCTGCCAGCCCGCCCGACTGGTCGGAGCTGAGGGATCTTTGGAACTCCCCGTGATCCCTCTCTGCTCTGATTCGGCGTGGGCCGTGGGGCACGATTCAGCTGCGTGACCCGGATGCGGACTCGATCACCACGATGCGCATCGACTCGCTCGCGGAGCTGCCCGAGAGGATCGCCAAGTTCAACGCTGGAGAGCGCTGACTGTCCTGCCCCAGTCGTAGGGAGGCGGTCGTCGAGGTTGCCGACGCTCTGCTTGCCCAGGGAATGGCGTTAGGAGCTCGCATTTTCGCCGGCCGAGGTCCGCCGGTGACGAGTGTTGTCCCGCTCCGTGCTCAGCCGAGGCGAGGGGTGACGCGTTGATCTGTGCGGCTCAGAGCCTGTCGGGTGGCTGATCATGCGTGATGCGTGACGGTCGTGATCTGCCCTCCGGGCATGGAGACGGCCCCGGAATGATCACGTGGTGTGTG
>NZ_JBEYTM010000049.1:0-60068 GCF_040643055.1 Streptomyces sp. NPDC047515 | reverse complement strand
TCCGCCGCTACATCATCTGGCGAAACCGCCATGCCGACGACCGGCGCCTACGCGCCGTCGTCGACAGGGCAAACGTTGCCTGATCCGGCACTAGGGCATGCGCGATTGCTCGGGCCCTGTGGTCCCCCGGAGCCTCGGTCGCACGCGCTTCATCAGTTTCCCCCGTCAGCCCCCGGGCGGTTGGCCGTTCGGGGCAAGCAGTCCGCTTGTGACTCCTGATGCATGGGTGCTCAACCCACTCTGAAGCGGGGAGAGTGGAGGGGGCAAGGTCTGTTCGGGTCACCTCGCGGGAAGTCCTGTGAAGTGGATGTTCACGGAATGCGGACATCACTTTCGCCCATATCCACGATGCCCGGCGATCGGCTCGCCCGCCCCCTCGCCCGTGCCCACGCCGACGGCCGGCACCAAAACCCGACTGACCTGGCGGCCCAACTCCCCTATCGTCGACCTGATTCCTGAGGGAGACCTCGTCCGGTCAGGGCGAGGAGCCATGACGTGGAGGACGACTGTGCGCTACCGCGAGCTGGGACTCAGCGGATTGTCCGTTTCCGAGATCGGATACGGCGCCTGGGGTATCGGTGAGTCCAGCTGGGTGGGTGCCACGGAGGACGATTCCGTACGCGCCCTGCATCGCGCCATCGACCTCGGGGTGAACTTCATCGACACCGCCCGCGGCTACGGCGAGAGCGAACGGATCATCGGCCGGGTGGTCCGCGAGCGGGCCGGTGAAGAGGTCCTCGTGGCGACCAAGGTGCCGCCGAAGAACGGAATGTGGCCCGCATCCGGAGGGCTGGACCCGGCCGTGGCGTTCCCGGGTGAGCACATCCGCGAGAGCCTGGAGACCAGCCTCCGAGCGAGCGGCCGGGACCATTTCGACGTGCTGCAGTTCCACGTCTGGAGCGACGACTGGCTCGGCCGCGGCGACTGGCTGGAGACCATCGCCGAACTCAAGCAGGCAGGAAAGATCCGTTCCTTCGGCGTCTCCGTCAACGACCACCAGCCCGAGAGCGCGCTGGCACTCGTGCGCAGCGGCGCCGTGGACAGCGTGCAGGTCATCTACAACATCTTCGACCAGGCGCCCGCCGAGGAGCTGCTGCCGGCCTGTGCGGAGCACGGTGTCGGTGTCATCGTGCGGGTGGCGCTGGACGAGGGCGGGCTGACCGGCCGGATCAGCGCCGGGACGACGTTCCCCGCGGGCGACTGGCGCAACCGCTACTTCCGCGACGACCGTCCGGCGCAGGTCGGACAGCGGGTGGCCGCGATCGTCGCCGATCTCGGCATCACCCTCGACGAGCTCGCCGAGCACGCGCTGCGGTTCGTACTGAGTTCGACGGCGGTCTCCACCGTCATCCCCGGCATGCGCACGGTTCGCAACGTCGAGCGCAACACGGCCCTGAGCGACGGGCGTCCGCTCACCGCCGACCAGCTCGCCGTGCTGGCCAAGCACCGGTGGCAGCGCAACTTCTACTCCTGACCCCGGGGAACCACCACCGGCGAAGAGGTGGCATGTCAACGCCGGTCGCCCACGACCGGCGGGGGCCCGCCCCTCGCCGTGAACGCCGCCGGTGCGTCCTGGCACCATTGCGGGGCGTGCCCGACCGCGCGGCAGGACCATCGAGTAGGCAGTGGGCCGGGACCACCCCCTCCCCCTGATACTTCAGAGCTACGCGGAAGGGTCACCCTCCGGCGGGACGCCGGCCACGAGGCGTGATGCATAACTTCGGTACCGGAAGCACGAAAGATCTCAGGTACGGAAGGAACCGTCTGCCATGGCGTCCCGCCCCCGCAGCCGCCGCCTGCGCCGCGTCCTGCTCGCCGCACTCGTCGTCGCCTCGGTGGCCGTTCCGCTGTCCGGCGAGGTCGGACCCGCCGGGGTACCGGCGCCCGTCCCGACCGTCCGGGGGCCGCTGCGCTCCGCCACCCCGGCCGCGCTCGCCGAGCGGTACGCCGCGACCCGCGCCGACATCGGGGCGGCTGCGCGGACGGCCGACAGGCACGGCGACCGCAAACGCGCCGACGCGCTGCGCGTCATGGCAGAACCCGGGCGCCACCTCCTGTCCTTCGACGGCCGGGACGGAGGCCGCACCGTCGAGGTCGTCGGCGACCTGTCCCGGGCCGATCGCATCGCCGTGCTGGTCCCGGGCGCGGGGACCGGTGTCGACAACTACTGGCGGCTGAAAGGCGGTGCCGACGCGTTGCGGAGGGAGCTGGGCGGCCGGTCCGCGGTCATCGCCTGGCTCGGCTACCGGACACCGGCCACGGTGAGTCCGGCCGCGGCAACGTCGCTTCGGGCCGACGAAGCGGCACCCCGACTGCGCGCGTTTCTCGGAGAGTTGAAAGGACTCAAGCCCGCCGCCCGGACCGCCCTGCTGTGCCACTCGTACGGCTCCGTCGTCTGCGCACGGGCCGCGACCGGACTTCAGGTCGCGGACATCGTCCTGTACGGCAGCCCCGGCGCAGGGGTCGTCGACGTGGCGGCGCTGCACACACCGGCCGTCGTCTGGGCCGGCCGGGGGAGCGACGACTGGATCGCCGACGTGCCGCACCTACGGCTGCGACTCCCCACCGTGGACGTGGGTTTCGGTACGGACCCGATGTCCGAAGACTTCGGAGCCCACACCTTCGACGCGGGCTCCTGTGGCCACAGCGACTATCTGCGAGCGGGTTCCGCGTCCCTGCAGAACATCGCCCGGATCGTGCGCGGACGGACCCCGGATGCTTCTCATGCCTGATCAACGCAATGCGGCACGCGCCGGGGGCCGAGGTGCGCCCGGTTTCGCTGCCACGCTGTGAGATCCGCTTTCTTTCAGGCCGATTTCAGCTGCTATGGGCCCCAGGGCTGTCCCGTCGTCCCTGGCGGGCGCGCGACGACAGCCATGGCACCTCGCTGCGTTGTCGGAACGTCCGCATACATCCGGTATGCGGACGTCCCTCCGCCTTGCGATGTACTGCATCCGACGCCGCGCGCTGATCCACCACGGATTAAGGGACAGCCCTTACGGGCTGCCCCGCGATTGAGATCTGGGTGTGCTGGTCTGGCGGTTCGGCTGGTGGGTGATTCAGCAGGCCGTCGTGCTGACGGGCACGAGTTCGGTGCTTGTCCTGCGCCGGGTGGGGCGTTTGGCTGCGCGGTCGGAGGCGAGCCCGGCGATGGCTCGGTGGGTGTCGCCGTAGGTTTCGCGGCGTCCGGTATACCGCTGGAGCGGGCGCCATTGCCGGTGTTCGGCGTTGGCGTGCTCGACGCAGATCCGGCGGGAGGACTGGCGGCGGCGCATTTCGCGCCATCCGTACCTCTCGCTCAGCGGTGCGTTGTCGAGGTCCTTCGGCTTCCTCGGTGGTGCCGAGATCTGTTCGGGAAACTCGTTGGCCAGGCCCCGGTATCCCTCGTCGACCTCGGCCCTCACAGTCGGGCGTTGACGGAACTGCTCGGCGATGCCTTCGGTGCGCAGGGCGGTCTGGTCGTGCATCCGGCCGGGCCGCTGGGCACCGGAGAACAGGGTGCGGCCCTGGTGATCGCTGATCGTGGTCGTCTTGATGGTGTTCTGCCGGCGCTTGCCGGAGATGAAGGCACGCCTGCCGGGACGGTTTGCCCGGGGGCGGCGGACTTGGGTCTCGGTGCCGTCGATCCGCAGCGTGACGTCTTCGGCCTCGGCGTAGGCGAAGACGTCCTCCAGGGTTCGCAGCCGCAGGCCGGGCCGGTCCGGCACCGCGAATCCGCGCTCGGCCAGCAGCGGGCGGATCTCGCCGACGGCACGGCCGATGGTCGAAGACCCCACTTCGTAGAGCACGGCCAGGGCATCGTGAGTCAGTCCGGTCCGCAGGTGAACCAAGGTGATCAACACCCGGTCGGTGAACACGAGTTCGTATTTCGGTCCGGCCCCGGCCTGCCGCCTGCGGTTGCCCCGGCGCCGCTGGTGCCGTCCGGACTCGCAGCGTGCCTCCCAGCGTGGCGCGAGTTCTTCGATCAACTCGCCGAGATGTTGGCGCGCGAGACCGCAGAGGGCAGGATGGGACATGGCCGCGCGGGCCTGCTTGATCTTCACACCTCAAGAACCCGCGCGGCCGTTGCCATGTCACGGCCGTTCCACGATCAATCGCGGGGCAACCCGTTAGCCCTGAGAGCTACGTCTCAGGTCTGAGTTGCCGGTCGATCTGCTCCTGAAGAAGGATGGGATCGCAACACATCCGATGATGCGATAGAAGGCCGATCGCGTGCGGTGTCGCTCGGCAGCAGCACCCGTACATTCCACAGGCTGAAAGGTGTTCGATGAGTGGCAGGCCGACACGTCACCCGGAACCCTCGGGCCTCCGGACCGGCGGCCGTCGGTACTCCGGGCTGCGTGTGACGTCGGTCGCGCGCACGCTGCGCTGGGCATCCTCTCGTTGGCACTTCGTGGAAGAGGAAGTGGCGGGGCTGCGACCGGTGGTGAGACCGGGCGCCGTCTGTCTCGACATCGGGGCCGAGTACGGCCTCTACACCTGGAGCCTGTCCGCGCTGGCCGGACCGGCGGGGAAGGTGCACTGCGTCGAACCGCTGCACGGCCCCGCGCAATGGCTGGGAATCGCGGCAGCCACTCTGGGCTGCGACAACGTCACCGTGCACCGCATGGCCCTCGCCGAGCGGGCGCACGAAGGCACGATGAGCCTGCCCCGGCGCCGGTTGCTGCCGGTCCACGGGCGTGCCTATCTCACCGAGGGCGCCTCAGGGCCCGGCCCCAACACGGAGTTCGCCACCTCCCGCCCGGTCGCCACACCCGTGCGGACGGTGGACGGGCTGTGTCACCACATGGGCCTGGACCGGGTCGACTTCATCAAGGCCGATGTCGAAGGGGCGGAGGCGGCCGTGCTGTCGGGCGCCCGACGCACACTGCTGTGCCACCGGCCCGCGCTCCTGCTGGAGATCGAGGACCGCCACCTGGAGAAGTACGCCATGACGCCGGACGAACTCGTCGGTCGGCTCAACGCTCTCGGGTACGACATGTACCGCTGGTGGAACCGGGGTTGGACGCCGGTGACCCACGTGACCGAAGACTGCCGCAACTACCTCTTCTCGGCTCGCTCGACCCCATCCAGCTGAAGGATCAGGCACATTCATGGGTTCCACCCTTGTCATCACCAACGACTTCCCGCCGCGTCAGGGCGGCATAGAGACGTTCGTCCACGCCATGGTCACCCGGATACCCGACGACGACGTGGTGGTCTACACCTCGCGCGAGCCGGGCGACGCCGCGTACGACGCGGCTCTCCCGTTTCCCGTCGTTCGCGACTCCAGCGGCATGCTGCTGCCTACCGGGCGGGTCACCCGCAGAGCCGTCGAGATCGCCGAGGAGCACGGGTGCGACCGGGTCTGGTTCGGGGCAGCGGCGCCGCTGGCCCTGATGGCGCCGGCCCTGCGCCGCAGCGGCGTCCGGCGGATGGTCGCGACCACCCACGGTCATGAGATCTGGTGGGCCAGGACACCTGGTGCGCGGCGGATGATGCGCCGTATCGGCGAGGGCGTGGACGTCGTCACGTACCTCGGCCGGTACACGCGCGCCCGGATCGAGCCCGCCCTCGGCCCACGTGCACGGATGAGCCGCCTGGTGCCGGGAGTGGACGCGCAGGTGTACCGGCCCGACGCCGATGCCGGATTCGACCTGCGGACCGAACTCGGCCTTCACGGCAAGCGTGTGATCCTGTGCGTGGCCCGGCTGGTCCCGCGCAAGGGCCAGGACATGCTGATCCGGGCCCTGCCGCTGATCCGGCGGGAGGTGCCCGACGCGGTGCTGGTGGTGGTCGGCCGGGGGCCGGACGAGGCCCGGCTGCGCAAAATGGCGGGACGCCTGGGCGGGAGTGCGGTCCGCTTCGTGGGCGGGAAGTCGCACACCGAGACGCCCGCCTATTACGCGACGGCGGACGTCTTCGCGATGCCGTGCCGCACCCGGAAGGCCGGTCTGGAGGCGGAGGGGCTGGGCATCGTGTTCCTGGAGGCGGCGGCGACCGGTCTGCCGGTGGTCGTCGGCGACTCGGGCGGAGCCCCCGACACGGTGCTCGACGGCCGCACCGGACAGGTCGTGGACGGCGCCGACGTCGCGGCCGTCGCCGGCGCGCTGACCCGGATACTGCTCGATGGGGATCTGGCGGCCGAGATGGGTGCCGCAGGCCGTGAGTGGGCCCGGGAGTCCTGGTCCTGGGACGCGTCGGCCCGCCATCTGACGCAACTGCTGAATCCCGAGAGCATGCCGGCGATCGCGCCGCAGGAGTAGGTCCGGCGACGGCGGGAGCGCCGTGAGAGGGAGGTGACGCGGCCCCGGACCTTGCACGGGCCACGAAGTCCGGGCCCCGCGTCGCCCCTTGGGCGCCACGGCGGAAGGCCTCAGTACGGAGGATCTCGCCCGTCCCAGGGAGGCCCTGGCACCGGTCGTGCCAGCGGGCCACCGGTGCCCGCCGATGAGGCCGCGCCGGCGCCACCGGCGGGCGCGCCACGACCCACCGCGCCGGAACAGGTCAGGAGAACGAGCCGGAAGGAAGGGCTTGAGACCCGGTGGAGCCGTGGCGAACAAGACCTCACCGAGGAACCGCGGGCAGTGCTTCAGCGCTACCGCTCGTTCTCCGACCGCCTGCTCAGCACGTGACCGGCCCCGCGGGTACTCCTCAGGCGCGCCAGGCCGAGGTTCAGGCGCGCAAGGCCGAGGCGAACACGGCCGGCACCCACGCCCAGGACGGCCGCGGTGCCAGCTCGGTAAGGCGACGGTCCGTCATGGCGGCGCTGCGTGTGGTGACGAACCACGGTGGCTTGGGGAAGAGCACGAGTTCGCCTCCCACAACCGACCTCGGGAAGGGCCGGAACGGCCGCCGGACGACGGTCCGCTCCGGGGCGTCGATGAGCAGGGCGTGGCGGCACCCGGGGCCGCCGCCGTGACCGCCGGACGGACGTGGTCGTAGCCGGGGGGTGCGGTCGGCAGAGCCCCTCGGTCGGAAGGCGGCTCGACAGCTCATCCACCCCGGTGACCCAGGTCAGCAGGGTGACCACCTCCCCCGAGCTGTACGCGGCGATCAGCCCCCGGGGGAGGGGCAGGGGCGCGCAGCCTCTCCCGGCCCATACCCATACCCAGGCCTGTGCTTCGGGGACCCGCAGGCGTGCCGCGGTCCGCATGGCGGACGTGACGCACCTGCGCCCTTGGTGCCGACCGGGCGGGGGCGAGGCGCGGTGGCGAACGCAACACGGGGTTCTGCGACTCACCCGCCCCGTCGGCACCCGCAGGTCAGGAACGAGGCGCGCGGGACTGATCGTCGCGGGCCGCGTTCCGCTCCTTGATACGCGCCGCTTCCTTCCGGACCTCGGCCTGGGTGGCGCGTTCCTGCTGCAGCCAGTCGGGGCTTTCCTTCTTCAGCGCTTCGATCTGCTCCGTGGTGAGGGCGTCCGTGACTCCGCCACGGGCGAGCCCCGAGATGGAGACGCCCAGCTTCGCCGCGACCACCGGCCGGGGGTGCGGGCCGTTGAGTCGCAGCTCCTGCAGCCACTCGGGCGGATCGGACTGCAGCGTGTTCAGCTCGGTGCGTGAGACGACACCCTCCTGGAACTCGGCGGGGGTGGCCTCTAGGTACACACCCAGCTTCTTCGCCGCGGTCGCGGGCTTCATTGTCTGGGTGGTCTTGTGCGACGTCATGATGCCAAGGGTATCGAGCGTGTGCGCCACCTCTGACCAGGGCCGGTAACCTGGCGGAGTGACAAGCTCGGAAGAAACCCCGTCGTTCCGCCTCGCGTACGTACCGGGGGTGACCCCCACCAAGTGGGTGCGGATCTGGAACGAGCGGCTGCCCGACGTTCCGCTGACCCTCGTCGGGGTGTCGGCCGCCGAGGCCTCCGACATGTTGCGGGACCGGGGCGCCGATGCCGGACTGGTGCGGCTGCCCATCGACCGGACGGGCCTCAGCGCGATCCCGCTCTACACCGAGGCGACGGTCGTCGTGATCCCGAAGGACCACGTCATCGCGGCGGTCGACGAGGTCTGCGCCGGGGATCTCGCCGATGACATCGTGCTGCATCCGCTCGACGACACCCTCGGATGGGAGCACCGTCCGGGACGCCCCGCGATCGAGCGCCCCGCCACGACGGCGGACGCCGTCGCGCTGGTGGCGGCGGGGGTGGGCGTCCTCGTCGTCCCGCAGTCGCTCGCCCGCCTGCACCACCGCAAGGACCTCACGTACCGGCCGGTCACGGACGCCCCCGAGTCGAGTGTCGCGCTGTCGTGGCCGGAGGACGAGACCACCGACCTGGTGGAGGACTTCATCGGGATCGTCCGCGGGCGGACCGTGAACAGTTCGCGGGGGCGTCCCAAGGCCCCGGTGCAGCCCGAGAGCAAGCGCTCCGGGTCGGGCGGCGCGCGACGCAAGCCCACGGCTGCCAAGGCGGCGGGGAAGAGCGCGCGGAGCGGTTCCGGCGGCCGCACCGCGCGGAGCGGTTCCGGTGGCCCCAAGGGCGGCAAGCGCGGAAAGCCGCGCCGCCGCTCGTAGCCGGGCCCCGCATCACCCGGCGGCACCCGCCGCACCACGGTCGTCACCGCTCGATCCGGGCGGCCCGGCCCCGGGGCTCAGCGCCTGCGTCGCACCTTCGGCGCCGGAACGAGACGGACGGCACCGTTGAGCAGGTGATCGATCAGGTCGCGCGAGGGCTTGTCCGTGAGATCGGTGAGCAGCCGGGCCAGGGTGTTGAGCAGAAACGGCGACCCCATGACGTAGCGGTTGAGGACCGGCTGGAATCCCGAACGGCTGAAGACGAGGTCGGCGGCGGTGTTCCCGAGACGGTAGTGGCGCCCCCAGCGGCGGTTCATCTCGACCGGGTAGCGGTGCAGCACCTGTTCCCGCCTGGGCCCCCGGGGGAGCGCGAGGGCGAGCGTGGCGGTCTCGGCCGCGACCTCGCCGGCCTCCATGGCCTGGGCGATCCCTTCGCCGTTCCAGGGGCTGATCATGCCTCCGGAGTCGCCGACGAGAAGGAGCCCGCGGGTGTAGAGGGGATGGCGATTGAAGCCCAGCGGGAGAGCCGCGCTGCGGACGGGGCCCTCCGCGTTCTCCTCGCGCAGCCCCCACGCGTGCGGGGTGCGGGCCAGCCATTCGTCCAACGTGGCGCGCAGGTCGGCCTTTCCGTGCCGCCGGTGAGGCAGCGCACCCAGACCGACGTTGACGCGGCCGTCGCCCATCGGGAAGATCCAGCCGTATCCGGGCAGGTAGTGATCGCTGCCCGGGAAGCGGAGGTCGGCCCACAGCTCCAGATACTCCTCCCGCGAACGCTCCGGGCTGCGGTAGTAACGGCGGGCGGCCGTCGCGATCTGCCTGCTCGTGTCCCGCTGCAGGCCCATCGCGAGTGCGAGGCGTGCGGAGGCGCCGTCGGCGGCGACGACGATCGGTGCGTGGAAGGTCAATGGCTCCTTCGTCCCGGTCGTGGCGGTGACACCGGTGATGCGGCCGGCGCGGTCGGTCACGGGTCCGGTCACCTTCACGCCGCTGCGCAGCCGGGCTCCGGCGGCGACGGCGTGGCGGGCCAGGATGTCGTCGAAGTCGTGCCGGCTCCGCGAGAGCCCGAAATCCGGGTAGCGCCCGAGCGCGGGCCAGTCGATGTGCACCTGATGGTCCCCGGCCACCCACCGCATACCGCGTGAACGCGTCCACCCGGGAGCCTTGATGTCGACGCCCATTCTGATGAGCTGGTGCACCGCTCGTGGCGTCAGGCCGTCCCCGCACACCTTCTCCCGGGGGAAGTGGGACTTCTCCAGCAGCAGGACGTCGACGCCCGCCCTGGCGAGGTGGAAGGCCGCGGCCGAGCCCGCCGGACCCGCTCCCACCACGATCACCCGGGCCTCCTCGTCCGGGCCGTGGACGGTCCGATCGTCCGACGGGGACCGGTCTGGCGTCGTTTCCCGCATGGGGAACCCCTTCCTGTTCCTGGGACAGCCGGTGCCGTACCGAGGACGGCAGCCCTGTGCATCATCATCGATCAAGGAGAGCCGGTACGGAACCCGCTCCGGATGTCCGGCATTCGCCTGACACGGCGTCAACCATCGTGTGAGCAAACGACTCCGGGGTGGAGGCGCCAAGCGCACGCCCCGGTCGGACGTCGGCTCACCCGGACGGACGGACGGGCTGACGGCGGACGGCCGCATCGCGACCCGTCCCCCCATGGTGTCGACGAGGTCGGCTGCCCAGCCCGCGACACCGCCCGCGGGTTCCTGGGGGAGGCCCAGAGTGACAAAGTCCACGAACTGGCTCCGGGCCGGCGACGGAGAGACGCGCGAAGTCCGTCGCGCCCCACCGGCGACGCCAGAAAGCGCCGACCGGAGCCGGTACGAGGGTTTCCTTCGAACCGGATGATGTTCTCCGCACCCGCCACCCTGCGGTTTCCCGTAATGGCCCGGGGCGCCGGTCACCGCGCGCCGTGCCCGCACCGTGTGCCCGTGTTGTGTTTTCGCATCCGTCTCCCCGTTCGCACCGCGCGCCCGTGCCCGGTGAGGCGGCTGCCCCGGCGGTCGGGAGGCGAATCGCGGCCCGGGGTGCGCGGTTGCGGAGGGGCGTGCTCAGTACGGCAGCGGTCGGCCGGACGGAGTGCGCAGATCCAGGGGCGGAGGCCGCGAAGGCACCTGGGGACGTCGGACGATCTTGATGCGGCCCACTGCACCACCTCCTGACGGATAACCGTCATATGCCCGGCGGGTCGCCCCTTCAAGCGGATCCTTCCGGTCAACCCACCGATTGCGCACAGGTGTTATGCAGCGGGACGCCGATGAGAGCGGACACGATGGCTCGGACCGTCCGGCGCTCCGCAACCGCGGGCAGGACACCGGACCCGGTGCAGGGCCGACGACCGGACGGCGACGCGCGGACGGGGGAGATCGAGCGAAGGAGCGGGAAGGCGCCATCTTCCCGCCGCGCCGGGACAGCGCGCACACGTGCTCGCTATCCTCCCGGCTATGGGTCCTTCGCCGGATGTCCGTACCGCAGAGGTGTGGGGAGTCTTCGGGACCCGGTTGCGTCAGTGGCGCAGGCGCGCCGGGCTCACCCAGGCCCAGGTGGGCGCCCGGGTCGGGTACGACCACACGGCCATCAGCAAACTGGAGCACGGCACCCGCAAGACCCCCCTGCCACTGGCCCGCAGGCTGGACGACCTGCTGACGGCCGGAGGCGACCTCGTCGACGCCTGCGAGGCGGCGGAGGCCCAAGGGCCGGTCGGTACGGGCGAAACGGGCGAGGGGGTGCGTCCCGCACCGGCCACCGCACCTCCCGCACCGGCCACCGCACCTCCCGCGCCCCCCACCGCTCGGACAGGGCCGCTGCCCGGCGAGCCCCCGGGGGGCAACCTGCTCTCGACACTGCCACCGGACACCGTCCTGCCCACGAGCCTGCCCACCTACGGTCTGGTGTGCCCGGTGCACGGCCGCGACGGCTGCGCCGTTCCCGCACACGCCGATGTCATCGCGCTGCACTCGGCCTTCTGCGCCCTGGGCCCGGCCACCGTCTCGTGCCCGCCGCTGGACATCGATACCGTGCACGCCCTGACGGCGCTGCTCGCCGTCTGCCTGCGGGCCGACGAGGAGCGTGCCTGGCCCGGGGCGACCGCCGTGGTCGAGCGCACCCTGCACGCGATGCTCCGCTGGATGGCCCTGCCTGCCGCACCGTACCAACTTCAACTCGCCCCACTGGCGGCCGAGTACGCGCAGTCGGCCGGCTGCCTGAGGCTGCTCTGGGGCCGTAACGCCACAGCGATGGCCTGGCTCGACCGGTTGCTGGTCTGGGCGGGCATGGCCGGCCATGTCGGCACGGAGGTGGCCGCGCTCAGCGACATGAGCACACTGGCGCGGCTGGAGGGTGACGGACCCTCCGCCCTCTCCTACGGCGGCGCGATCCGGCAGGCGGCCGCCGGCCGGTACTGGGCGGGCGCCATGAGCGATCTCTACCAGGCGCGCGGGCACGCGGTACGGGGCGACGCACGGCAGACCCTCGGGCACATCGACCGCGCCTGGTCACAGATGGACCGGGTCGGTGAGCGGGACGAGACGGAGGCACCCTGGCTGTCCGTCGCCTCCGTGCGTCTGCGGGTGGAATCAGGCGTCGTCAGGGCGCTGCGGGACCTCGCCGCGGCGACCGGGGACCGCCGACTGGCGCTGCGCGCTGTCGCGGCGGCCCGCACCGCGCTGGGTCTGCTCCCGCCCGGGATGCACTCGGCCCGGATGCTGTTCCTGGTGCGGATGGCCGACGCCCACGCCTGCGCCCGGGACCCGCAGGCGGCAATCGACATCGCGGGACCCGTACTGGACACGACCGAGGTGACCGCGTCGACCCTTCTCGGCCAGGAACTGCGCGGTCTGCACGTCAGGTTGGCGGCCGGGCACGGCGGCCGGCCGGAGACCGACGAGTTCACCCGGAGGCTCGCGGCCGTCGTCCGTTGACACACCGGAGGCGGGGCGTGTGCGTACACGCCCCGCGCGGTGTCTTTCTGATGCTCGATCAGCCGGCGTTCAGCGTCACGTCGTCCACGACGAAGCTGGTCTGCAGATAGGCGTCCTCACTGCTGGTGAATGTGAGGGCGACCGTCTGGCCGGCCAGGTCGCCGACGTCGAAGGTCCTTTGGACGTAGGAGCCCGTGGCGTCCGCGTTGGAGTAGGTCGCGAGCGTCTTGGTGCCCAGCTTGACGGTGAACTTGTCGTACGCGGTCGGGTCGCCCGCCGACTCGTCGGTGTCGGTGCGCAGGTAGAACGACAGCTTGTAGGCCGAGCAGCCCGCCGGAATGGTCAGCGACTGCGAGACGGTGTCGGAGTGCGTGGATCCCCAGCCGCCGAGCCAGGCCGTGTACGCGCCGCCGTGCGCGGGCTTCTCCGACGTCCGGTTGTTGATCACACCGGCGGTCTGGGTCCACGGCGCGACGCCCTCCTCGAAACCGCCGTTGGCGACGACCTGTCGGGGCTGGCAGGTGCCGCCGCCACCGACGACGAGCGAGTACGTGGTGGCGTGGGTGGCCGTGCCGGTTCCGGTCACCGTGAGGGTGTACGTACCCGGCGCGGTCCCGTTCCCGGCCAAGACGGTCATGGTCGACGACGCACCCGACTGCACGGAGGCCGGGGAGAACGAGACCGTGACACCGCTCGGCGCCCCCGAGGCGGACAGGTTCACGGTCTGCGCGGAGCCACTGGTCGTCGCCGTCGACACGCTCGCGGTGACCGAGCCGCCCGGCTGGACGTTGCCGGAGACCGGCTTCACCGCGACGGAGAAGTCATTGGCCGGGGCGGTGGTACCGACGGAGGTCTTCCACGCCGTGTAGGCGACACCGTCGGCGCTGCGGTCGAGCGCGGTCGCGTTGATGTTGGCCGTGGTGTCGCAGGACTGGTGGTAGCAGGAGTCGTAGGACCTGCCCGCCGTACCGCCCCACTTGGCTGCCTGCGCCGACGACTTGGTGTCGCCGGCTCCGGTGGCGCACCCCGAGGTGGGGATGCCGCCCTGTTGGAAGGAGTAGTCGTCGGACCGGCCCTGGCCCTCGACGTTCTCCTCCGGCGCGAGGTTCAGCGAGTCCCAGTACTCCTTCATCGGGGCAGAGGCGGCCGAGTTGACGTTGTTGATGAAGTACCCGGCGTTGGTCGAGGCGACCATGTCGAAGTTGTAGTACGCCTTGATGGCGCCTCGCTGGGCGGCGGTGAGCTGGCCGACGTAGTACTGGGAACCCCGCAGGCCCTGCTCCTCGCCGTTCCACCAGGCGAAGCGGACGTGCTTGGTCATCGTGGGGTTCCGCTGGGCCAGGGCGAGCGCGTTCTCCAGCAGGGTGGCGGAGCCCGAACCGTTGTCGTTGATGCCGGGGCCGGCCGTGACACCGTCCAGGTGGGCGCCGAACATGACGGTCTGGTCGGACGGGCCGCCCGGCCAGTCGGCGATCAGGTTGTTGCCGCGGTAGGTGCAACTGGTGCAGGTCTGCTCGCTGACCGTGTAACCGGCAGCCTGCAGCTTGCCCTTCACATAGGCGACCGAGGCCGAGTAACCGGCGCTGCTTGCCCGGCGGTTGCCGCCGTTCTGGGTGGCGATGGTGTTCAGCTGCGCCAGATGGGCCTGCACGTCGGCGACGCTGATGTCGGGTGCGCCGCCGCCCGGGTTGCTGCCGCCGTTGTCCACCGTCAGGGTGTACTGCACGGTGTGGCTCTGGGTGCCGTCACCCTTCACCGTGAAGGTGTACGCGCCGGGCGCCGCGTTCGACGACGCGGACACGGTCATCGTCGAGGACGCTCCGGACTGCACCGATGACGGGCTGAACGACGCGGTGACACCGCTGGGCAGACCGCTCGCCGTCAGGTTCACCGTCTGAGCGTTCCCGGAGCTGACCGCGGTCCGGACCGCGGCCGTCACCGAGCTGCCCGGCTTCACCGAGCCGGACGCCGGGTCCAGGGACATCGTGAAGTCGTTGTTGCCGCTGGACGTGCACGTCGGGTCGCCGCTCTGGGCGGTGACGCTGATGGCGTCCCACGCGGCCTTGGTCCGGTCGAAGAGCACACAACTGGAGTCGAGGTTCTTGGCCGCGGTGAGCGTGGCCGTGCGGTAGCGCTTGTAGGTCATGCCACTCGTCTTGAGCAGCATCCCGCCGTAGAAGACCTTGCCGGCGCTCTGGATGCCGACGCCGGTGACGGAGGAGGTGTTGCACGTCGGGCTGGACGGCTTGCCGCCGCCCGGGTTCGACCCCTCGGCCAGCAGATAGAACCAGTGGTTCAGCGGACCGGCCGCCGCGTGCTCCTCGGTGTTGGGCATCGAGGAGCTGTAGCAGTTCGGGTCGCCGATCTGTCCCGGGTTGTACATGATCCGGATCGGCCCGTTGCCGACCAGGTTGATCTTCTCACCGACGGTGTAGTCCGGATCGTCGTACGGGGCGGGCTCATTGGTGTACGCCTCGGTGAGGGCGCCCATGATGTCGCCGGTGGCCTTGCCGAGCCCGGACTCGTTGTTCGCGCCGCCCGGCGTGTACTGGTCGATGCCGTGGCCGAACTCGTGGCCCACCACGTCCATCGCGCCGATCCACTGGTTGGCGTTGTTGTGGCCGATGGAGACCGTGGAGCCGTCCCGGTAGGCGTTGACGTCGTTCAGCCCGACCTTGACGGGCCAACTGCGGCCGTTGCCGTCGTGTCCGTTGCGGCCCAGCCAGTCCTTGAGCATGTTCCACTCGTGCTGTGCCGCCCACATGACGTCGACGCAGCCGGTCTCCTTGCTGGAGGCGTTGCCGGTGCCCCAGGAGTCGCTCGACTTGCTGAACACACTGCCGGTGCTGTAGTCGGCGCAGCTCAGACCGGGCCGGTTCGGGTCACGCAGTGAGTAGCTGCTGCCCGAGGCGGTGGTGTCGATGGCCAAGGGGGAGGGGCCGTTCCACTGGCTGTTGCCGGTACCCGCCTTGACGTCGTCGTAGCTGTCGAGCACCTTGCCGGTGCCCGCGTCGACGAAGACGTGCAGATGGCTGGGCGCCTTGGCGGTGCGCCCGGTGAGCACCGTCTCCCAGGCCAGCCTGGAGGTCCTGCCCATGGCACGGACCACCAGGCGGTGCGAGTCGACCCGCTTGACCGTGGTGAGCTTCTTGCGCGAGGTGGTTTCGGCAGCCTTGGCGGAAACGGTCGGTGTGGTCGGCAGGTTGATCCGCCGGGACACGGCCGACTGGGTGCCGCGTACCCGTCCCTTGGAGTCCGCCACCACCACGGCGTCCCCGCCGACGACCGGCAGGCCGCGGTAGGTGCGCTGATACGCCACGGAGTACATGCCCTTGACCCAAGGGGTCACCATCTGCCGCTCGTAGCGCTCCTCGGGCCCCTTGGCCAGGGTGTCCAGACCACTGGCCGCCGCCCGGTCGGCCGCCGACACAGCGGCCGCGAGAGCGGTCGGGGCGGGCGGAGACGGTTCGGCGGAAGCCGACTGGCCGCTGGTGACGACGAGCATTCCGGCGAGGACGGCCAGGGTCGTCCCGGCCGTCATCGGTCTGCGTTTCATCGAGGCTCCTTGAGTCGGGGGTCTCGATGACGGGCGGCGGCATGCGGCGACACACCTGCTGCGGCCGTTGAAGACCGGTCCCGGTCGCCCGCGTCGCCGTCGTCCGTGATCGAGCGACCGAACACTCACATGCCGACATGAACGCGTCAACGAACTGCGGCGGGAGTCGAGGGACTTGGCAAGTTTGGTCAAGCGGCGGTGGTGGGATCGCACAACGGCCCCGGCGGGCGGAGCGGTTATTCCAGACCGGAGATCGTGAACACCGTATGCGCTGTCCGGCGGTCGATACGGTCGGCCAGTTGCCGCAGCGCCGTCGCCCCGCACCGCAGTGTCCCGCGCTTCACGCAGCCTCGCGCGTCCTCGTCCAGCTGGTGCCACAGCGCCGGATTGTCCAGCAGCACCTGGGGGTCGAGCTCGACTCGGCGGCCGTCCGCGTCACGGAGCACCAGGCGCTGGGAGACGTCGTCCGACCAGTGCACCGACACCAGCCGGTCGGTGCGCACGAGGTGTTCGCGCACCGGACCCCGGCGGGAGATCCACCCCGCACCCGCACGGATCCGCGGCGGCATCAGCACCACGAACAGCAGGGCGGCCAGGCTCGTCCACAACAGTGCGCGCGGACAGGTGAAGCGACCGGCCGTCACATCGACGGCCAGGAGCAGGCCGAGGAGCGTCACGGCGCAGTGGACCGCGAATCGCAGGTCCCCGGCCCAGCCGTGGTCGTGCGCGGTCGTGCCGGCGGGAGGCTGTGCGCGACCGGTGTGACGGCCGGGCACGGCCCGGATGTTGCGTCGTTCCAGTTCCATGGCAGCGACGTTATGGAAGCCGGCCGGTCCGTCGGCATCCGTTGATGAACCGCTGACGCCCCGGCCGCCTGTCCTGACGGCCGCTTGACGGTCGGTGCCGCGCCTCAGTCCTGTTCGTCGTCCCCGTTGTTCCCGTTGCCCCAGCCGTTCCCGTTGTTGTTCCCGTCGTTCTCGCTGTTTCCGCTGTCCGGCGTCGGCCGGTCGGGGGCAGGTGCTTCGGGTCCTGTGGTCGTGGTGGCGCCGGTGTCCGGTGTGCCGGCCGAGCTGGAATCCGGCGAGAACAGGTTCATCCCCAGATAGACGGCCGCGAGGAAGGCCACCGTGCCCGCGATGGCACTGGCCACTCTGGGGCGACGTCTGATCGCCTCGCGGGCGCCGGTACGCCGCCTGACGGGCGCGGAGCGTTCCGCCGGACGCCGCCTGTGCCCGCCGGCCTGGGGCAGGCGGTACGTCGTCCCGCTCTCGGCCTGCGACGCGGAGGTGGGCGTCGGGGTGGGGCCGAACGCGGAAGCGGATGACGAGGCATAGGGAACGCCGGCTGCCGCGGGGGTGGGAGGCGGCATCGGGGCGTACAGCGGCAGGGGCTCCGGCTGCCCACGCCACGCGTCGCTCTGGAACCAGTCGGCGACCTGCTCGGCAGTGGGCCGGTCCTCGGGCTGCTTCGCGAGCAGCCCCAGCAGATAGGAGTCGAAGGCCGGGGAGAGGTCGACGCCCCGCTGCCTCAGCGGCACAGGTGCCGTGTCGACATGCTGATAGAGCGTGGCGGTCGCCGTGTCCGAACGGAACGGTGGCTCGCCCAGCAGCAGTTGGTAGATCACGCAGCCCAGGGAGTACATGTCGGACGCCGCACCGGCCGTATGGCCCAGGGCGCGTTCCGGGGCGAGATAGAGACTGGTGCCGACGATCTGCCCCGCGGTGGTCAAGGCGGCGGAGGGGTCGTCGACGAACTGGGCGATGCCGAAGTCGCCTATCTTGACGGAGCCTTCGGTATCCAGCATCAGGTTCCCGGGCTTGATGTCACGGTGCACGACGCCCTGCCGGTGGGCGGCGGCGAGCCCCGCGGCGGCCTGGCCCGCGATCCTGGCGACCTGCTCGGCGCCGAGCCGCTCCTCGGCCGTCAACAGATCGCCCAGGCTTCTGCCCTCGACGAGCTCCATCACGAGGAAGAAGCGGTCCTCCCAGGCCCCGAAGTCGAAGACGGCCACCAGGTGAGGGTGGCTCAGGCGGGCCGCGGTCTGTGCCTCCAGACGGAACCGGGCCGTGGACGACTCGTCCGCCTGGTCGCCCAGCAGCAGCTTCACGGCCACCGCCCGGCCGAGCACTTCGTCGGTGGCGCGCCACACCTCGCCCATGCCGCCTCGGCCTATGGAGGACATCAAGCGGTACCGACCAGCTACCAGCACCTGTACACCAATCTCGAATTGTGGGCCGCTTCGACTGCCACGGCGGCGACCCGATGGGGATCGGGACGGGTGGGGGGCGCGCGGCATGATCAGGATATCGGGCCCCCGGAGCTCGACGGCACGCCGATCACCCGCTCCGTCGTCCACCGGGCCCGGCCGGGAGGAGGCGGCGCCGCGTGTTCCTCACCGGGTGGGTGCGGGAATGTGTCGGGAAGTCAGGACATCCGGGGCGCCGAGCCGCTGATCACCCGGGGTTGCCGACGGCCGTGCGGCCCATCGATTCGACCAGCGGCAGCAACCGGTGCGGCACCCGCTCGCGCAGCGCCACATCGGTGCGCGTCCTGACCACGCCGGGCAATTGGATCAGCCGCTGGATCACGTCCTCCAGATGCCCGTTGTCACGGGCCACCACCCGCGCCAGCAGATCGCCGCCACCCGTGGTCGAGAACGCCTCGACGATCTCCGGAACGGCGGCGAGCGCCTCACCGACCTCGTCCAAATGCCCCTGGGTGACTTCCAGATGAACGAAGGCCAGCACCGGGTGGCCCAGTGCGGCGGGGGACAGGATCGGACCCGTGCCGGTGATCACACCGTCTCTCTCCAGCCGGTCGATACGGGCCTGGAGGGTGCCGCGGGCGACGGAGAGAAGGCGTGCGTACTCACGGACACTGGTACGCGGCTGCTCGATGAGCAAGCGCAGGATGCGGGTGTCGAGGGCGTCCACCGCCATAGTCCGTTGGTCTCTTCCTGGTAGGTCGATCCGGTCTGCGACTGTACCAATGGCCGGGTCGGCGGCCCCTTCCGGGCCGATCCCGCGCAGCCCGGCCCGCGTCTCGTACCCGTAGTCCCGCAGAGCTACGAAGACGGTTCCCTCTCCGGCAGGACGCGGACTACGGGGGCCCGTCCCTAGCTTCTGTACCCGAAGCGCTCCAGCCGTCCGGTGCGGGCGGAACGATCAGCCATGCCGTTCCGCCCGAGCACCGGCCTGCTCGCCGTGCCGGCGAAACCGACGGTGGGACGGCCGGTCCCGCGGGGGACCTCGCCGACGTCTTCGCCGACGGCGACAGCGGCCGGAGCAACCGGCTGGAGCCCGGCCCCGCACCGCTGCAGAACATCGCCCGGATCGTGGCCGCACCGGTCATGTCCGCTGAGCCCTCGGGAGAGCGCATGCGCGACTTCGTCCGACGGATCGAATCCGCCACCCCCGCCGACCGTGACCGCGCGGTCGACGGCCTGCGCGCCATCGCCATCCTCGGGGTGGTTCTCGGCCACTGGCTGGTGACCGCACTGGTCGTCGACAGCGGCACCGTGCACGGTGCCAGTCCGCTCCAGTACATGGCCCGATTCACCCCGATCTCCTGGTTGTTGCAGACCCTCGCCGTCTTCTTCCTGGTCGGCGGACAGGTAGGCGCGAAGAGTTACGCCTCCGCCCGCGCCCGTGGCGAGAGCTACGGCCGGTGGCTCCGCACGCGGATGACGCGGCTGCTGCGGCCGGTGGTCGTCGTGCTGGTCGTATGGGCCGTGACGGCGAGCGTGATGCTCGCCTCCGGGACGGACCAGGGCACCGTGCGCGCGCTGTGCAAGCTCGTGTGGTCCCCGCTCTGGTTCCTGGTGGTCTTCGCGGCACTGACGGCGGCGACCCCACTGGTGGCCGGGCTGCATCCGCTGTGGCCGTTCGCCGTCGTGCTCATCACCGACCTCCACCGGTTCGGCCTGGACGCGCCCGGCGGGTTCGCCGCGGTCAACGTGGTGGCCGGCTGGCTGGTTCCGTACTGCCTGGGCGCGGCCTGGGCCCGCGGCGACCTGCGGAGCCGCAGAACCGGCTGGACTCTCCTCCTCGGCGGAGCCGCCGCCACCACCGGACTCGTCCTGTGGGCCGGATATCCCGCGGCCATGGTCGGGGTGCCGGGCCTGGAGATCTCCAACCTCGATCCGCCGACCCTCGCCGTCGTCACCTTCGGCCTCGCCCAGTGCGGAGCGGCGCTGTTGCTGCTCGGCCCGTTGCGCCGGGTGCTGCGGCGACCGGCCGTCTGGGCGGCGGTGGCGACGGTGAACCTCTCCGCGATGACGATCTTCCTGTGGCACCAGTCCGCGGTGATCGCGGTCACCGCCACCGCGCTGTCGGCGGCCGGGCCCCTGCCGGGCCTGCACACCGTTCCCGACACCACCGGGTGGGTACTCGCCCGGCTGGCCTGGCTCCCCGTGTTCGCCCTGGCACTGCTGATCTGCCGGTCGGCGTTCCGCGGTTACGAACAGGGGCGGCCGCGAAAGAACGGCATGGTTGTCCGCGAGGGGCGTTCCGAGAGGCTCGCGGCGGCACGTCGTACATGAGACGGACTACGGGCGGAGGGGCGGACACCGGAGAAGCGCCCCACGACGGCCCCGCGCGCACCGCCCGGCGGCGTGCGGGCGCACCGCGGACTCCGTGGGCCCCGGCCGCCCCGTTCCGTGCGGGGTGCTGCCGCCCGGCGGGTCACCCCGGCCCCGGGTGCGGGCCTGTTCGGCCCGATCACCGTCCGTTGGCCCAACGATGGCACCTTTCATTTGTCATCGACTGGGCCAATGGCTCATTGGTTTGCCTCTCGGTTGAGCCACGAGTCGCGAAGATGTTGTGATGGACCCGTCGATGGCGCTGCGGATCCCCGCGGCGCCTTTTTCATGCCGGTGCACAGGGCCGGTGTGCAGAAGCGGGAGCATGCGGTGCTGAAGAGGATGTTCGTTTGCCCGGACCCGGGCCGATCGCGGCTGCGCAGCGCCGTCCGGGCCGTCCTCGGCATCGGCTTGGCCGTCACCGTGTGCGGCCTGGCCGGCCACTCGCTCGTCGCGGCCGTCACCGGCGGTCTCGCCGCGCTGCTGGCCCTGTTCACGGTGCTCGACACCACGGTGCGCGACCAGGCGGTCACCACCGCACTGCTGCCCGCCGTCGGATTCCCCGTGCTCGCGCTCGCCGCGGTGCTGCACGACTGTCCGCCGGCTCGGGACGCTGCCTTCCTCGCGGTCATGGGTCTGGGTGTGTACGCCCGGCGATGGGGGCCGCGCGGTCACTCACTGGGCGTCTTCGCGTTCATGGCCTTCTTCACCACGCAGTTCCTCCACACATTGCCCGGACAACTGCCCGAGCTGTACTCCGCGGTCACCCTCTCCCTGCTCGCCTCGTCGACCGTCCGCTTCGGGCTCTGGTGCTATGAGCGACGGTTGCCCGTCGCCGCCCAGCTTGTCCCGGTGACGGGTGAGGGGCTGGCCCGCGCGACCACGCGCCAGGCGATCCAGGCGACCGTCGGCGGAGCCGTGGCGCTGGCCGCGGGACTGCTCCTCTCCGAGCAGCGCTGGTACTGGGCCGTGGGCGCCACCTGGTGGGTCTTCGTGAACACCGCCTCGTGCGGCGAGACGCTGGTGCGCGGCTACCGCAGGATCCTGGGAACACTGCTCGCCGTCCCAATAGGCCTGGCCGTCGTCGTTCCGCTGCACGGTTCGGCCGTACCCAGCGCGGTCCTCGTCGTGCTGGGCGTCTTTGGGATCTTCTACACCGCGGCGGTCTCCTACACCTGGATGGTGTTCTCGGTGACGGTCATGGCCGGGGCGCTCTACGGACTCCTCGGCGTACTGGACCCCGCCCTGCTCGTGCTGCGGCTCACCGAGACCGTCGTGGGAGCGCTCGCCGCGATGCTCGCGGTGCTCCTGGTGCTGCCGGTCACCACGCACGCCACGACCGACGCGTGGATCCAGCGGGCGCTGCGTTGCGTGCACACCTGCACGGCGGAAGCCGCGGCGCGACTCGCGGGATCGGCGACCGCCGACCCCGCGAGTCGGATCGCCGAACTGGAGGCGCTGCTGGGGAGGGTGCGGCTGTCCCTGGCTCCGCTGGTGCATCCGCTGAGCCCGCTGCGTGCCCGCAAGTCCCGTGCCCGACAGGTGCTCGGTCTGCTGGACACGTGCGCGCGGGAGGTGCGCGGACTGGCCGGTGTCGCGGCGGACCCGGAAGCCTCCCACGACGCCCGCCTCGCGGCCGCCTGCTGGCGGGTGGAGGCCGCCGTGGAGGCGCTGACAGCCCCGGACCTGCCGCACAGGGCCCGCGTGCCGGGTGTCCCGCCGCACCCGGCCGTCGCGGAACCCGCGCTCACCCATCTGCACGGCCTGGAGCGGGCGCTCGCCGAACTCGCCACACCGTTGCGCAGCGATCCACGGGCACCGTCGATCCGTGTGTGAAGCGGCTTCCGTGGAGCCGACCGGTGGCCGAGCCGACCGGTGGCCGAGCCGACCGGCGACCGATCCCTGGTCTAGGCCTAAGAGGGTGGCTGCTACCGTCGCCCCGGAAGATCGCGACGGCGGGAAACGGCCGTGGTCAGTCGGCGGAGAGGGGCAGTTGTGGTGACGAGCAGTGCGGTGGACAGCGACGACGGCGCGGAGCGGGCATTCATCGGGTCCTTCACCTCGGCGGGCGGGCGGGGAATCACCGTCGCCGCCGTGGACCGGGAGACCGGGGCGCTGACCGTCCTCGGCGCGACGGACGCCGTTCCCGACCCCTCGTACCTCGCCCTGGGCCATGGACCGGGTCCGGGCGGCCGTGTGCTCTACGCGGTCAGCGAGACCGAGCACGGGGCGGCCGCCGCCCTCGACATCACCGGTGAGGTGCCGGAGCCGATCGGCGGGATCCGGCCGGTGGAGGGCAGCGGCCCGACCCATCTCGCGCTCGCGGGCGGTCATCTGCTCACCGCCAACTACGGCTCGGGCAGCGTCACCGCACTGTCCGTGCGGGCGGATGGTTCCCTCGGCGCCGCCATTTCCGTGCTCAGGCACGAGGGCAGCGGTCCGGACGCCGACCGTCAACGGGCCCCGCACGCCCACCAGGTGCTCCCGGACCCGTCGGGGAAGTGGGTGCTGAGCGTGGACCTCGGGACCGACTCCGTACGGATCTGCGCGCTCGACGCGGCCACGGGGGCGTTGCGGCTGCACGGGGAGACGGCCCTGCGGCCGGGCACGGGCCCGCGTCATCTGGCCTTCCATCCCGCGGGCGGCCACGCCTACGTCCTGAACGAACTCGAACCGACCGTGACCGTATGCGGGTGGGACGCCGCCACCGGGATCCTGGAACCGGTCGGTGAGACGTCCGTGCTGCCCGAGGGACCGGCGGGGGACGGGGACACGGTGACGTACCCGTCCGAGGTGGTCGTCTCGCACGACGGACGGTTCCTCTGGACCGCCAACCGGGGCCACGACAGCATTTCCGTCCTCGCGCTCGACGCGGCGGGCGCGAAGGCATCCCTGGTCACGACCGTGGCCTGCGGCGGACACTGGCCGCGCGACCTCGCGCTCGACCCCACCGGCCGACGGCTGTACGCGGCCAACGAGCGATCCGGCAACGTCAGCTGGTTCACGCTCGACCCGGCGACCGGCGTTCCGCGTCACGCGGGCTCCCTGGACGCCCCCGCCGCATCCTGCGTGATCTTCGCCTGACCGCACGGCACGACGTCACGAGATCACGCCACGCACGACGCGATCACCGGACGGGCCGGGGGAATCCGGCCCGTCCGGCGATCGGGGACGCACAACCCTGCCGGGTACCCGGCATCGGGTCAATGCGCCTGAGCACCCTGAGCCATCGCCGGCGCGATACCGAGCGCCGTCGTGTACATCGACAGCACGAGTTTGCCGATCGCGGGATACGCGCCGAGCGGCTCGGCCGTCGCACAGCCCGCTTCCTTCGCGGCGGCGTCCAGCAGTCCCTCGGGCACCTCGGGGCCGACGAGGTACGGCGCCAGCGCGAGCTGCCCCGAGCCGGAGCCCGTCAGCTGCTCGGCGATCGATGCGACGGAACCCTCCACATCGAGTGCGGCGGCCATCACCGGTACCGCGAGCCGGGCCGCGAGCAGCATGCCGGTGATCCCGGCGGCCTGCACGGCCTCCTCGCCACCCACCGTGGCCAGCACGATGCCGTCGGCGGCCGTCGCCACGGTGAAGAGCCTGGCACGGTCGGCGCGGGCCAGCCCGGCCTCCGAAAGACGTACGTGGAGCGCCTCGGCGAGCAGCGGGTGCGGCCCGAGCACATCGGTCAGCTCGACCTGCGTACCGCTGTCCATCACGGCCTGCCGTATCCGCCGGACCAGGGCGCTGTCCGGCCCCGCGAGCAAAGGCACCACGACAGCGGAGGGACCCTCGGGCTCGGCGACCTCGCGGCCGACGGCCTGCGCCTGCTCGAAGCGCGCGACGCGCTCGGCAGCGCTGTGGGCGAGTACGGACGAGAGCGCGGGGTACTCGTCGTCGTCACCGTCGAGATAGCCGATCCGGGCATTGAGGCCGGGCAGCTCGGATCGGGCGATGCTGATCACCTCTTCGGCCAGGCCGCGCGTGGCCGAAGAGGGGGCACCGGGAACGGCGAGAACGAGCGCGGCGGCGCCCTCGGGTGCGACCACGGGCTCCGGGCGGCGGTGCCGTCCGGACTGGCGAGGTCGCGGCATTCGTACAGGCAGGCCGGAAGCGGGCCCAGTGGGGGTGCTCATGGCGCCGCATGCTACTGGTTTTGGGTACGCCTCCGTTCGGGGAGGGTCCAGTCGGGCGTTATCTGTCCGCTTTTATCCGATGAGAGGCTTTCTGGTCGACTGTCCTGCTCTGTCAGTGGCTGTTCGGGCCCTGCCCAGGATCGTCACCGAGTACGCGCAGGAGCGTCGGATGGCGCGGCAGCCGCAGATCCCCGGTGGCCAACGCCTGGGCGATGGACAGCGCACCGGTCAACGGATCACCCGAACCGGGGACCGTCCGTGCCTGCGGGACCTGCCGGGACAGTTCCTCGCGCAGCGGTACGAGCAGCGGATCGCCCATTCGGAACAGGCCACCCGTCAAGGCCACTTCGTACCGTTCGTCGTCGGCTCCGGCCTTCGGGCACACCGCCGCGGCGGCCTCCGCGATGTGCCCTGCGGCTTCGCGCAGAATGCCCGCGGCCACCGGATCGTGCCCGGCGCACGCGGCGACCTCGGGTGCGAACGAGGCCAGCACGGCAGGGCGGTCGGTACGCGGGTAGAGAAGTCCGGGCAGTTCCGGCGCCGGCCCGAACACCGCCTCCAGCCGGGCCAGCAACGCGGCGGACCCGCCGCGCCGGCCGTCGTGGGCGCGCATGGCCGCGTCGAGGCCCGCCCGCCCGATCCAGGCGCCGCCACCGCTGTCGCCCAGCAGATGCCCCCAGCCGTCGGCCCGGTGCCAGTCGGTCAGATCCGTGCCCAGCGCGATCATGCCCGTGCCACCCGCGACGACCGCCCCCGGACGCTGACCGACCGCACCCGCGTACGCGGTCACCGCGTCGGCGGCGAGAGCCAGCCGACGCACCCCGAGCGCGTGCTCCAGGGCCGAGGGCAGCTCGGCGCGCAACTGTCCGCCGAGCGTCGCCATACCGGCGGCGCCGACCGCCACGGCGGCGATCTCGGGGCCGGTGCCCGCGCCGTGCCGCTCCAGCATCCGGCGGGCGGCGGGCAGCAGTTGCTCCAGCAGATGGCCGGCGTCGATCCCCGTGGCTCCGGTGCGTACCGGCTCGGCGCAGAGCGTCGTGTCCACCGGGGCGGACGCGCCGACGGTGCCCAGCGCCACCCGCAGCCCGGAGCCGCCCGAATCCACGCCGAGCACGTACGGGTCCGTCGCACCGTCCTCACGCGCGCCGGCAGCGCTGCTTTCCGGCGAACGCCCGCGTGAGCTCATGGACCGGCTCCAGGAAGAAGGGAAAGGACGGCGGCAGCCTACCCCCGGTACCGCGAGCCGTGACGGGCGGCGTGGAAGATCGGCCTCCACGCGGCGGCTCCGCGCGGGAAGCCGGTCGTGTACGCCGGTAGAGTGATGTTTCGTGGCACCACGACCGTTGAACGAAGTAGTCGAGTCCGGCTGGGCCGATGCGCTTGCCCCCGTGGCCGATCGCATCGCCGCGATGGGCGATTTCCTGCGCGCGGAGGTAGCGGCACGTCGCACCTATCTGCCGTCCGGAGCGAACGTGCTGCGCGCGTTCCAGCAGCCCTTTGACGACGTGCGCGTCCTGATCGTCGGTCAGGACCCCTATCCGACGCCCGGGATGGCGATGGGGCTGAGCTTCTCGGTGGCCCCCGAGGTGCGTCAGCTGCCCGGCAGCCTGGAGAACATCTTCCGGGAACTGCATACGGACTTGGGGCTTCCGAGGCCGTCCAACGGCGATCTGACGCCCTGGACACGTCAGGGCGTGCTGCTGCTGAACAGGGCGCTCACCACGGCACCTCGCAAACCCGGCGCACACCGCGGCAAGGGCTGGGAGGAAGTGACCGAGCAGGCGATCCGGGCTCTGGCCGCCCGCGGCAAGCCGCTGGTGTCCGTGTTGTGGGGGCGTGACGCGCGCAATCTGCGACCGTTCCTCGACGGCTTCCCGGCGATCGAGTCCGCGCACCCGTCGCCCATGTCGGCGGACCGCGGATTCTTCGGCTCGCGCCCGTTCAGCCGTACCAATGAGGCATTGCTCCGCCAGGGGGCCCAGCCGGTCGACTGGCAACTGCCGTAGTCCGCGGCAGTCGCACGGCCGCTCCGCCGGACGTGGCGTGGCACCGGCTCCCTTCCCACGGGCGCGGCCCCGGCCGATGCTCCGTCACTCCGGAGTGTGCGGGGGAGTGACGTGGTGCTCCGGAGTCGTGCTCAGGCGACTGGGAAGCGACCCCGGTCGTCAGGGGCCGACGACCGCCGCCCGGACACAGAGGACATCCGGCAGATGCGAGGCGAGCTGCTGCCAGGTGTCACCGTCGTCCGCGCTCGCGTACACCTCGCCGTTGCGATTGCCGAAGTAGACGCCCGCCGGGTCGGCGTCGTCCGTGCACAGCGCGTCGCGCAGCACCGTGCCGTAGTGCGTCTCCTCGGGCAGGCCCGCCGACAACGGCTCCCAGGTGCCGCCGGCGTCGCAGGTGCGGAACACCCGGCAGCGGTGCTCGGCCGGTACGCGGTCGGCATCGGCGTTGATCGGGAAGACGTACGCCGTGTCCGCGCGGTGCGGGTGCGCGGCAGCGGCGAAACCGAAATCGGACGGCAGGCCCCGGCCGATGTCCGTCCAGTTGTCCCCCGAGTCGTCGCTCCGGAACACCCCCCAGTGGTTCTGGAGGTAGAGCCGGTCTGGATCGACGGCGTCCCGGGCCACCTTGTGGACGCACTGGCCGAACTCCGGGTTCGGGTCGGGGAGAAAGACCGCCGACACCCCCTTGTTCGACGGAGCCCAGCTCGCGCCGCCGTCCTTGGTGCGGAACACACCGGCCGTGGAGACCGCGATCGTCACGGCGTGGGCATCCCTCGGATCCGTGAGGATGGTGTGCAGACCCTCGCCGCCCCCGCCAGGCACCCATTTCGCACGCGTCGGATGCTCCCACAGCGGTCGGACCAGCTCGAAGGACGCCCCGCCGTCCTGGGAACGGAACAACGCGGCGGGCTCCGTCCCGGCGTAGACGACATCGGGCGCCTCGGGTCCCGCAGGGTGCAGCTGCCAGACGCGCTCCAGCGATGCCTCGGTGAACCGGGGGAACCTCACGGCCGGTTGCTGCGGCTCGACCCAGGTGCTGCCGAGATCGTCGGAGTGGAACACCGAAGGGCCCCAGTGCGCGCTGTCCCCGCCGACCAGCAGCCGGGGGACGCGCCTGCGGGTGTCGATGGCGATCGAGTAGATCGCCTGGGCATTGAAATGCGGGCCGTCGAACTCCCATGAGCCACCGCGCCGGTGGCCGATGAAGAGTCCCTTGCGGGTGCCCACGGTGAGCAGTACGTCGGTCATGGCCGAACCTCCCGAAACGCCGTTGTGTCGGATACGCGCCAGTCTGCACCCCACCACTGACAGAGGCCCGCAAGGTGGCCCGGACTCCGGGCCCTGTTGCTTCCACGGCCGGTGAAGTACGGTGCAGAAAGCGCTTGCCGAATGCCCTGGCCGAGAGACCGAGGAGCACTTGTGCCGACCTTCGAGGGGCTGCCCGGCTCCGTCGCCGTCTCGCATCTGCGGGTATACGACTGGCCCACCGAGGACGGCCTGTGCGGCGGGACGCCCCACGTCCATCTCGCCTGCTCCGAGGGGTATGTGGTGGTCGCGGGCGCGGGCTCGGTACAGACCCTCACCGCGTCGGGGTTCCGGCAGACACCACTGACGCCGGGCGCCCTGGTCCGGTTCACGCCCGGCACGATCCACCGCCTCGTCAACGAGGACGGGCTGCGCATCGTCGTCCTCATGGAGAACAGCGGACTGCCCGAGGCCGGTGACGCCGTCCTCACCCTGCCACCCCGTTACCTGGCGGACCCCGACGCCTACCGGGCGGCGGTCGTCCTCCCCGTCGACGGCTCCGATGCGGAACAGGGACGGGTCGCCCGCGCCCGCCGTGACCTCGCCGTCGAGGGGTTCCTCGCGCTGCGCCGGGCCACCGAGGCGGGTGACCCCGAACCGCTCGCCGCCTTCCACCGGGCCGCCGCCGCACTCGTGCGTCCGAGGACCGAGGACTGGCGGGAGCGCTGGCGGAAGGGAGCCGCCGCCGCGTCCGAGGTGACCGGTGGCCGGCTCGACGCTCTGGCGCGTGGCGACGGCGGATACCTCGCCGACGCCTGTGTGCACGCCGAACATCCCGCCGCGTACGGCAAGTTCGGTATGTGCGGGCGCCTGGATGTCTACCGCGGCTGACCGGTCCCGACGCCGTCAGCGCCTGCGGTGCGCACCAGTATCCGGCTCGTGCCGCCGTCGTCCTCCCGCGTGTCGCCGACGTGTCGGAATCCGATCCGGCCCAGCAGCGCCAGCGACGCCGCGTTCTCGGGGGCCACCGTCGCGTACACCTCGCCGAGCCCGAGGGCGTCGAATCCGTACGAGGTCAGTGTCCGCGCGATCTCGGTACCGAAACCCACCCCCCACGCGGCCGGAGCCAGGGCGTAGACGATCTCGTGGCCGTCCACCTCCGGGGACGGGGAGGGCTTGATCTCCGCGTGGCCGACCAGGCGGCCGCCGTGCCGCACGGCCCACACGTCGAAGAGCTTCTGTGCGTACACCTTGCTGAAGACCCGCCCGAACAGGGCGCGGTCCTCGGCCTCGGTCTGCGGCCCGTCACCCATCCACCGGGAGACCCGGCTGTCCTGGAAGAGCGCCACGAAGTCGTCCTCGTCCGGGGGTGTGTACGGCTCCAGGAGCAGTCGCCCGGTGTGCAGCGTGGGAGTCGTCATGACGCGGGACGCTACGTGGCTCCGGCCCGGCCCGCAATGGAATAGGAGTGCAGGCCGGACCGGGTGAGCGGGGCCGGCGGAAAGGGTCAGTGGCGTGGCTCGGCGGTTCTGCTGCGGACCACCGGCTTGGTGGCCAGGTCGACGCGGGGGTTCGCCGGGCGTTCGCCCCGTGCGAGGTCGAGGAGCAGACGGGCAGCGGTCTCCGCCATCTCGACGAGCGGCTGACGCGCCGTGGTGAGCGGCGGCCCGATCCACCGGGTGGGAGGCAGATCGTCGGAGCCGACGACGCTGAGGTCCTCGGGGATGCGCAGCCCCAGCTCGCGGGCGGCCTCGTAGACGCCCAGGGCCTGGAGATCGTCGCCGGCGAACCGGGCGGAGGGCGGGTCGGGCAGCCGCAGGAGTTCGAGCCCCTCCGTGTAGCCGGCCTCCTGGCGGAACTCGCCCTCCCGGATCAGTTCCGGATCGATGGGCAAACCCGCCGTCTCCAGCGCGGCCCGGTAGCCGTCCACCCGGGCGCGGCTGCACATCATGCGGGACGGCCCGCTGATCACGCCGATGCGGCGGTGCCCGAGGCCGGTCAGGTGGCGGCCGGCCCGCCCTGCCAGTTGGTGGTTCCGACCGACGGTACGTCGTCACCGGGGTCGCTCGCCGGGTCGACCACGGCGTACGGGATGGAGCGGCCGGCCAACTGGGCGCGCTGGGCGGCCGTCAGATCCGAGAGCACCAGGATGACCCCGACCGGCCTGCGGGCCAGCACCCCGTCCACCCAGGTCCGGCCGGGGGTCAGTCGGCCCGCGCTCTTGGAGAGCACCGGAGAGCCTCCCCGCTCCGGGAAATCCCGCGTGGAGATCCGGCCTTGCGGTCGGCTGTACGGGACAGGTTCCGAAACTTTCGAAGCGGTATTGCTCTGACCGGCCGGTGGTCGTTGGTGCCTGTCGGCGCGCACTGATGACCCGCCCTCCGACGGGCCGGCGCGTGTGCTGAAATTCTGGATGGCCGACCCGGCGGTGCTGCCACGGACCCGGTGGTCGGCCCGGTGGCCGGGGGCTTCAGCGGTCCGCGTCCGCCGGAGAGCCTCCGGCCGCATCCGGTCGAGGGGTGCGCCGGGCAAGGGAAGAGGCAGAGCGATGACGCATGGGATCGAGGATCGTGAGGGACGCGGTGTGGACCTGGAGATGGTCCCCGTCGGCTCGGGGGTCGAGGTCCGGGTCACGGGGCCGGCGGGCGAGTTCGTGCTGGTCTGTACCCCTGACCGCGCCCGGGAACTGGCGGCGGCCCTCGCCCTGGCCGCGGACGGGGCCGAGAGCGCGGGGTCGGCGGAGCCCGTCACCGTCCGGGCGCGCGAGCTGCGCCGGGGGGACGTGCGGGACGGCGACCGGGTCATGACGGTGGAGGGCGTCAGGGTCGACGGCGCCACCGCCCATGTGACCTGGAAGTCCGGCGCCGGGCGCAGCTGGACGCAGGGGTACGACGCGGACGCGGTCATCACGCTCAGGCGTCGCGGATAGGCCGCGTACGCGCGCGTACGGCGAGCGGTGTGTGAGGCCCGTTCCCGCCCGGGAACGGGCCTCATGCACGTCCGCGCCTTTGTACGAGGACCTTCGTAATTTGACGGCTCTCGTAGTACGGTAGCTATCGTACTAGTGAGTCTTTCGTGTCGTCGAAACGGAGTCCGACGTGAGTGCCCTCTTCGAGCCCTACACCCTGCGGTCGCTCGTCATTCCCAACCGGGTGTGGCTGGCGCCCATGTGCCAGTACAGCGCCGAACCGGCGGGGCCGAACGCGGGCGTCGCGACCGACTGGCACTTCGCCCACCTCGCGGCGCGAGCCATCGGCGGAACAGGACTCATCCTCACCGAGGCGACGGCCGTCAGCCCCGAGGGCCGGATCAGCCCGGCGGACCTCGGCATCTGGAACGACACCCAGGTGGCCGCCTTCCGCCGGATCACGGACTTCATCAAGGGGCAGGGGTCGGTTCCCGGCATCCAGCTCGCGCACGCCGGCCGCAAGGCGTCGACGGCGGCCCCCTGGCTGGGCGGCGACCCCGTCGGCCCGGACGCGCACGGCTGGACGCCGGTCGCCCCCAGCCCGCTGCCGTTCGACGACGGTCACCCCGTGCCGCACGAGCTGACGGTGGACGAGATCTGGGGCGTCGTCGATCAGTTCCGCGAAGCCGCCCGCCGCGCGCTCGACGCGGGCTTCGAGGTCGCCGAGGTGCACGGAGCCCACGGATACCTCATCGGGCAGTTCCTCTCCCCGCACAGCAATCGGCGTGACGACGAGTACGGCGGCAGCTTCGAGAACCGCGTCCGCTTCGCGCTTCAGGTCGTCGACGCGGTGCGGGAGGTCTGGCCGGAGGAACTGCCCGTCCTTTTCCGGATCTCCGCGACGGACTGGCTCACGGAGAACGACGAGGACGAGCGCGAGGGCTGGACCGTCGACGAGACCGTGCGGCTGGCCAAGGAACTCCAGGCCCACGGCGTCGACCTGCTGGACGTCTCCAGCGGCGGGAACGCCCCGCGCGCCCGCATCGGGACCGGGCCCGGCTACCAGGTTCCCTTTGCCGAACGGGTCAAGGCGGAGACCTCGCTCCCCGTGGCGGCCGTGGGTCTGATCACCGAGCCGCAGCAGGCCGAGAAGATCATCACCGAGGGCCGGGCGGACGCGGTCCTCCTCGGGCGCGAGCTGCTGAGGAGCCCGTCGTGGGCCCAGTACGCGGCCCGTGAACTGGGCGGCGAACTCCGCACGCCGGACCAGTACCTCCGCGCGGTCTGACCGACCGTACGACTCCGCTCCCGGCACCGGGCCTCGTCCCGAACAGGGCGCCGTGTCCGCCGCCACTCCTGAAGTCGTATCGGGCACCGTATGTATCCGGGCCTCCGCCGTACTTCCGGTGGGGGCCCGGTGGTGCGTTCCCTCGCGGGGGAGGGGGCGCTCCGGGCCCCGTCGGCGCTGCCCGGCGCCGAAGAGGCCGCGCAGTGGAGCAATCCAGGCGCCGTGGTGCAGCAGTTCCTGAAGCGGCGATTCGGCCCGGTGGATCGGGGACGGACACGGCGTGACTCCCGGAAGCCGAGGTCATTGCCCTTCGGAGAGTCATGAACTTTGCCCCGGGCAGGGTGACTTGGGTGAAACCCCGCACTCCCGGCGGCAGCGGTGCGATGCCGGGAGGACGTCCTCCGGCACATTTCGGAAACCCGCCGTACGCACTCTTGCCGCCCGCGTCACACCGCCTATATAACGTTGTAAACCGAGCCGCCGACAGGCTGTGCAGGCGTTCGCGACCACCGTTTCCACGGCTGTTCAAGCAGCTCGGAGTGGGATCGTGAGGAATGCAGTGGCATCGGCTGCCCGGCGGTTGATGCATCGTCCGGTCATGCCCCGACCGCACGCCTCGAAGCGTGCCGTCACCTCGCCAAGGAGCGTCCCGCGCATGATGATCCAGCGCCGATCCCGTCCCCTCGCCGTGGCCTGCCTCCTCGTCGCCACTTTTACGTTGGCCGCCTCCGGCTGCGCCAAGTCGGAAACCTCGGACAACGCGGGGGGTGACGGCGGCCAAGGGGCTCAGACCGCCAAGTCCCCGGAGAGCAGCTCCGGTTCGGGCTGCTCGCTGCAGGCCTACGGCGCGCCGAAGCTGGACCTCAAGGACGCGGTGGTCGGCTTCTCCCAGTCGGAGAAGGAGGCCAACCCGTTCCGTATCGCCGAAACCCAGTCCATCAAGGACGAGGCCGAGAAGGTCGGCGTGAAGAAGCTGCTCACCACCAACGCGCAGTCGCAACTCTCCAAGCAGATCAGCGACATCCAGGACATGCTGTCGCAGGGTGCCCAGTTCCTCATCGTCGCCCCGCTGAACTCCGACGGGCTGGAGCCGGCGTTCAAGGCGGCCGCGGCCAAGCAGGTCCCCGTCCTGACCATCGACCGCAAGGTCAACTCCACCGCCTGCAAGGACTATGTGGCCTTCCTCGGCTCCGACTTCGTGGAGCAGGGCAAGCGCGCGGCGGACGCGATGATCAAGGCGACCGGCGGCAAGGGCAAGGTCGCCATCCTCCTCGGGGCCTCGGGCAACAACGTCACCACCGACCGCACCAAGGGCTTCGTCGACCAGCTCGAGGCGCAGGCCCCCGGTCTGGAGATCGTCGCCCGGCAGACCGGCGAGTTCGCACGTGACAAGGGGCAGCAGGTCATGGAGCAGCTGATCCAGTCCAAGCCCGACATCACCGCCGTCTACGCGGAGAACGACGAGATGGGGCTCGGCGCGGTCACCGCGCTGAAGGCGGCTGGGAAGAAGCCCGGCAAGGACGTCAAGATCGTATCCGTGGACGGCACCCGGAACGCCGTACAAGCCCTGGTCGACGGCGAGTACAACGCCGTCATCGAGTCGAACCCGCGCTTCGGACCGCTCGCCTTCGCGACCGCTCAGAAGTTCTACGGCGGCCAGGAGATCCCGGAGAACGTCATCATCTCCGACCGGGCGTATGACGAGTCCAACGCCAAGGCCTCGCTCAGCGGCGCGTTCTGACCGCAGCGGTCCGCAGGGATCCGCGACGTCCTGGTCCACCGCCGCCGCGGCGAAGCTCTTCGGCGCGGCGACCCCCGCCCCGCCGCGGCGGCACGGGCCCACCTCCTGGAACAGCGGAAGGCCGATACCGCCCATGGCACCACCCGAAGCAGTACCGCAGGCGCCGGAGCCCACCGTCCACCCGACGGAGGTGACCGTTTCGCCCGCCACCGTCCTCGAAGCCCGCTCGGTGAGCAAGCGGTTCCCGGGCGTCGTCGCCCTCGACGACGTCTCCTTCACCCTGCGCGCCGGAGAGACCCACGCCCTGGTGGGGGAGAACGGCGCGGGCAAATCCACCTTGATCAAGGTGCTGACCGGCGTCCACCGCCCCGACGAGGGCGAACTGCGGCTGAGCGGTCGCCCCGTGGTGTTCGCCCGGCCGTTCGAGGCACAGCAGGCCGGGATCTCCACGATCTACCAGGAGGTGAACCTCGTCCCGCTGATGAGCGTGGCGCGCAACATCTTCCTCGGCCGTGAACCCAAGAACCGCCTCGGCCTCATCGACTTCTCCCGGATGCACCGCGAGACCACGGAACTGCTGTACGGCTTCGGCGTACGTGTCGACCCCCGAAGGCCCCTGCACACACTGGGCATCGGCACGCAGCAGATGGTCGCCCTGGCCCGCGCCGTCTCGGTCGACGCCCAGGTCGTCATCATGGACGAGCCCACCTCCTCGCTGGAGCCGCGCGAGGTGGAGACCCTCTTCCGGGTCATCGAGAACCTGCGCGGCCGGGGCATCGCCGTTCTCTACGTCAGCCACCGCATGGGCGAGCTCTACCGGATCTGCGACCGCGTCACCGTGCTGCGCGACGGCCACCGCATCCACACCGGCGACCTTGCCGACCTCGACCGCATGCGGCTCGTCTCCATGATGCTCGGCCGCGATCTGTCCGAGGTCCGCCGCACCGGCCTCACCAGCTTCGACGACGAGGGACACGACGCGGCACGGGCCCCGGCACTCACCGCGACCGGCCTCAACCGGCGCCACCGACTCCACGACATATCGCTGTCGTTGTACGGCGGCGAGGTGCTCGGCCTCGGCGGCCTCCTCGGCTCCGGCCGCAGCGAGACTGCGAAGGCACTCGCGGGCGCACTGAGCCTGGATTCCGGCGAACTCACCATCGGGGGACGGAACCTGCGCAGGATCAGCTCGGCCGGTGCCATCCGCTCCGGAATCAGCCTGCTGCCCGAGGACCGCAAGGCCGAAGGCATCGTGCCCGGCCTCTCCGTGCGTGAGAACATCGTGCTGGCCGCCCTGCCCCGGCTTTCCCGCTTCGGGGTGGTCTCCCGCCGCAAGCAGGACCGCGTCGTCGACATCTTCATGAAGCGGCTGAGGATCAAGGCGGCGAGTCTTGAACAGAAGGTCGGCGAGCTCTCCGGAGGCAACCAGCAGAAGGTTCTTCTCGCCCGCTGGCTCTGTCTGGAGCCCAGGGTGCTGCTGCTCGACGAACCGACCCGCGGCATCGACGTCGGCGCCAAGGCCGAGGTCCAGGGCCTCATCGACGACCTCGCCCGTGAGGGCCTCGCCGTCCTGCTCATCTCCTCCGACATCGAGGAACTCATCGAGGGCGCCGACCGCGTCGTCGTCCTGCGCGGCGGCTCCGTGGCGGGCGAACTCGCGGGCGACGAGGTGACCGAGAGCCATCTGCTCGAAGTGCTCGCCGACCACGCACCGGCGCCCGTCGGAAAGGCCCCGGCCGCCCAGGAGGACCCCCGATGACCCAGGCCGCCCTCGCCACCTCCGCCCGCCCCCTGGCGCGGCTGCGTGACCCCGCCTGGTACCAGGAGTACGGCGTCTACGTCGCCGTGGCGGTGGTGCTCGTCTTCAACGCCCTGTTCACCGAGCACTTCCTGACCGCCGTCAATCTGCGCACCCAGCTCGTCCAGGTCGCTCCCGTCGTCATCGTCGCCCTGGGCATGGCCCTGGTCGTCGGTACCGAGGGCGTCGACCTGTCCGTCGGCTCGACGATGGCGCTCGCCGCCGCGCTCCTGCCGCTCTACCTCGGATACGGGCTCGTGCCCGCGCTTGTCGTGGCGCTGCTCGCCGGCGCCGCCGTCGGCGCGGTCAACGGCGCACTGGTCTCGCTCATCGGGCTGCAACCGATCGTCGCCACACTCGCGCTCTTCGTCGGAGGCCGGGGCCTGGCCCTCGTGATGGCCGACGGTCGGCTCAAGCAGATCGTCAACCCGGACCTGCTCTCGCTCGGCACCGGCTCCTTCCTCGGCGTCCCGCTGGTCGTGCTGATCGCCGCGGTCCTCGCCGCGGCCGTCGCCTTCCTCGTGCAGCGCACCACCTTCGGCCGCCGGGTCGTCGCCGTCGGTGGCAACCGCTCGGCCGCGGCCCTCGCCGGACTGCCCGTACGGCGCGTCCTCATCGGTGTGTACGTGCTCTGCGGCGTACTGGCCGCCCTCGCCGGCATCCTCGCCACCGCCAGACTGACCGCCAGCGACCCCTCCTCGCTCGGCACCCTCATGGAACTCTCCGCCATCACGGCGGTCGTGGTCGGCGGCACCCCGCTGAACGGCGGTTCCGTCCGGGTGCTCGGCACCGTCGCGGGCGCCCTGCTGATGCAGCTGCTGCGCGCCACTCTGGTCAAGCACGACCTGCCCGACTCCACCGCACAGATCGCCCAGGCGGCCATCATCATCGCCGCCGTCTACGTCGCCCGGGAGCGTCGGTTGCGATGAACGAAACCCCACCTGCCGCGGTGGCCCAGTCACCGGCACCGCGAAAGAGCCCGGCGGCGTCCGGGAACGGAGAGCCCAGCCGGGCATCCGATTCCGGGCCCGCGATCACACGGCGGCTCGCCGGACTCCTCCAGCGCCAGGGCGTGCTCGCCGTGCTGCTGACCGTCGTGATCACCGCCTCGTTCGTCTACCCGACGTTCGCGACGCTGGACAACGCCCGCGGTGTGACCGTGCAGGCGTCGTTCCTCGCCGTGGTCGCCCTCGGCATGACGCTGGTCATCATCACCGGCGGCATCGACCTGTCCGTCGGCTCCGTCTTCGCCCTCGGAGGTGTGCTCGCCGCCTGGGCCTCGCAAGGGGGATTCCTGCCCGCGCTGCTCGTGCCGCTCGTGGTGTGCGGCGCGATCGGTCTGCTCAACGGTCTCCTGATCGCCCGTGCCTCGATGGCTCCCTTCATCGTCACCCTCGCCACCCTGCTGGCCGCCCGTGGCATGCTCCTCGCCCTCACCGACGAGGGCGCCACCACCTATCTCGTCCCGAAGGGCTCCGCCTTCGCCGAACTGGGCCAGGGGAGCATGGGGGGTTTCGGATACCCGGTCCTGATCGCCCTGGTGCTCTTCGGTGCCGGCGGACTGCTCCTGCAGCGCACCTCGTTCGGCCAGTCCCTCTTCGCCGTCGGCGGCAGCAGCGACGCGGCCACCCTGATGGGCCTGCCCGTGGCCCGTACGAAACTCCTGGTCTACACGCTCAGCGGGCTGCTCGCCGGACTCGCCGGTGCGCTGAACGCGGCCAGACTGTCCTCCGGCGTCACGATCGTGGGTGGGGGCATGGAACTCGACGCCATCTCCGCCGTCGTGATCGGCGGCACTCTTCTCGTCGGCGGCGCCGGATCGATCAGCGGCACCCTCTGGGGCGTCCTGCTGCTGGCCGTCATCCAGAACCTCATCAACCAGATCGGTTCGCTGAACTCCTCCTACCAGTCGGTGGTCAGCGGAGGGTTCCTTATCGTTGTCGTGGTGGCCCAGCGCTGGCTCGCGCGCGGCCGCAGAACCACCTGAGCCGTGCCCGGCGGGGCAGCGCCCCGCTCCTCGAAGCGCGAGCCAAGCCGATCCAGTGCGCACCGACGCGCACCGAGCCGAGTCAGGGAGTGCCGTGGGCGTCAGCCTCAAGGACGTTGCGCAACGGGCGGGCGTGTCCATCAAGACCGTGTCGAACGTGGTGAACAACTATCAGCACGTCACACCACAGATGCGCGCCAAGGTGCAACGGGCCATCGACGAACTCGGTTACCGGCCGAACCTCACCGCCCGCCATCTGCGCAAGGGCCGCACCGGCATCATCGCCCTGGCCGTGCCCGAGTTCGGCAACCCGTACTTCGCCGAACTGGCCGGCGCGGTCGTCGACGCGGCCGCCCGGCACGACTACACCGTCCTGGTCGACCACACCGCCGGCCTCAGGGAGAAGGAACTCCTGGTCAGCCAGGGCTTCCGCTCCCATGTCATCGACGGCCTCATCCTCAGTCCCATCCATCTGGAGACCGAGGACCTCATGGCGCGCACCGAGACCGCGCCCCTGGTCCTTCTCGGCGAGCGGGAGTACGAGGCCCCGTACGACCACATCGCCATCGACAACGTGGCCGCCGCCCGTGACGCCGTACGCCATCTCATCGACCGCGGCCACCGCCGGATCGCCTTCCTCGGCTCCCGCACCGGACGCGAACGGCAGCCCGCCCACCTGCGGCTGCGGGGCTGGCGCGAGGAGCTGGCCGCGGCCGGCATCGAGCCCGACGAGTCACTGGTGGTCGTCACCGACGGATACGGACGCGAGGACGGCGCCACCGCCATGGCCGCACTCCTGGACCGGGGAGAACGGCCCGACGCGGTCTTCGCGTACAACGACCTCATCGCCATCGGCGCCATGCGCACCCTCACCGCACGCGGCCTGCGCATCCCCGAGGACGTCGCCGTCGTCGGCTTCGACAACATCGAGGAGAGCCTGTACGGAGCCACCACCCTCACCACCATCGCCCCCGACAAGGAAGCCATCGCGCGGCTCGCCGTCGACAGCCTCGTCGAACGGCTCTCGGGCAACCCGGTGCCGGAACCGCGTCGTCCCCGCCCCGGCTACACCCTCGTCGTCCGCGAGTCCACCGCGCCCCGGCCCGCCGCGGAAGGGCACTGATCAGCGTTCCGGGCCCCGTCTCCGGCCCGGCTGCTTGAGGTAGGGGCCGGCCGAGGAGACGTTCGCGGTGGCCGCAGGAGATCATCAAGGAGGACGGCACGGTCGCGGCGCAGGTCACGGGCGTGGCGGGGCTGCTCGATCTGACGGCCCGCAAGCTGATCGCCGATCCGGCCGGGCCTCTCATCTCACTCGCCGACAACCCGGACCTGCTCAGCGGCTGACAGCCCGGCTCCGGAACCCGCGCCCTGGTCATCGACCGGCCGACGGGCTGATGTCCTTGGCCGGCCGGCCGGTTCGGCCATGGCTGCTACGGGGCCGCTGCGTACGGTCACGCCCAAGATCCTCACCGTACGGTGCATGTCAAACTACGAAGAGTCTCGTATTATGGGAGACCGGACCAAGCCAGGAAAGGGAGCCGTCGTGACCCCAGCCAGCGCCCCTGCCACAAGCGCCGCTGCGGTGGGTGGCCGCGCGCTCGACCATCCCACGCGGGACGAGATCCGCATCGAGGCGGTGCTGCACGCGCTCTCCGACCCGGTGCGGCTGCGCGTGGTCCGGGAACTGGCCGTCGCCGGCTCCGAACTCACCTGCTCCCGCTTCGACCTGCCGGTGTCCAAGTCGACCTCCACGCACCACTTCCGGGTGCTGCGTGAGAGCGGCATCGTCCAGCAGATCTACCGCGGCACGGCCAAGATGAACGGGCTGCGCCGAGACGATCTGGAAGCACTGTTCCCCGGGCTCCTCGACACCGTCCTCGATGGCGCCAACCGGCAGGTGCAGCGCATCGGCGAGGACCGATAGACAGCCTCACGATCCGCCCCGCTCGGCACCCTCCGAGGCGTCCAGCAGCCCCGCCCAGTCCGGGATCTTCACCGGCCCCCGGCCCAGCGACACGCCCAGTGCCGCCTCCGCCCGCTCGATGGATTGCCAGCCCTTCCATTCCACCGGCCGCAGCCCCCATGCCCGCAGCGCGGTCACCGGATCGGGCACCGGCGGTCGCCCGGCGAGCAGCGGGGCGTCGTCCAGCAAGGACGCCACCGTCTCCTTCGCGCACGACCGGTTCGAGCCGATCACTCCGGTCGGCCCCCGCTTGATCCACCCGGCGACGTACTCCCCGGGCGACGGCACGCCGTCCCGCAGCACCCGCCCCGCCAGATGCGGCACCGTCCCGCGCGCCGCGTCGAACGGGAGGCCGGGCAGCGGCAGCCCGCGGTAGCCGACGGCCCGCAGCACGAGCTGGGCATCGATGTCCTCGTACGCACCGGAGTCGCGTACACCCCCGCTGCCGTCCGGCACGGTACGGGCGAACCGGACCCCGGCCACCCGGCCGTCCCGCTCCAGCAACTCGACGGGCCGCAGAAAGAAGCGCAGGTGGATGGTGCGCGCCGGATCTCCTCCCGGGCTCGCGCCCCTGGCACCGGCCGAAGCCCATCCGCGCAGCACCTCGACGTTGCGTCGCGCCGCCGCAGTCAGGGGCGGCACGTCGGGCGGAGAGGACAGGGCCGTCGCCGGCCCCGGGGACGGATCGACATAGGCCGGATCGAGCGCCAGCTCCGCCTCGTCCACCACCACCCGGGCGTGCGGCAGCCCGCCCAGCTCCCGCAGCTCCTTGGTGGTGAACCTGGCCTGCGAGGGCCCACGCCTGCCCGCCATGTGGACCTCTCGGACCCGGCTGCCGGCCAGCGCGCCGAGCGCTCCGTGCGGTACGTCGGTCGGGCGCAGCTCCTCCGCGCTCCGCGCGAGAATCCGCGCCACGTCCACCGCCACGTTGCCGACGCCGATCACCACGACCGAACGGGCCCGCAGTGCGAAGCCGTTGGCGGCGGCGTCCGGGTGTGCGCTGTACCACGAGACGAACTCGGTCGCGGAACAGCTGCCGGGCAGGTCCTCGCCGGGGACGGCGAGGCCGCGATCGGTCGCGGCCCCGACGCAGTACACGACCGCCTGGTAGAGCTCACCGATCCGTTCGGGCGGGATCCCGCCGCCGCCCACCTCGACATTGCCGAGGAAGATGATCCGCTCGTGCTCCAGGACGGTCCGCAGACTGTTCTGCAGCGATTTGATCTTCTCGTGATCGGGGGCCACGCCGTAGCGCACCAGGCCGTACGGGCAGGGGAGCCGGTCCAGCACATCGACCCGGACGCCGGGCACCCGGTCCTGCTCGACCAGGGCCTGCGCGGTATAGACCCCGCTGGGACCGGAGCCGATGACGGCGACACGGAGCACGGCGCACCTCTTCCCGCAGGATGCCTCCAGCATGACACCGGCGGTCGGAACGGGGGAGAGGCGCGCCCGGGGCGCGGTCAGGACGACAGCGCGCGCATCCGGTCGATCTCCACGGTCTGCTGGGCGACGACGTCCCCGGCCATCTCCTCGATCTGTACGTTGTTCCCCTGCGAGAGCACTTCGGTCGCCATCGTGATCGCGCCCCGGTGGTGGGTGGTCATCAGCTTCAGGAAGAGTTCGTCGAAGGCCGTGCCCTTCGCCGCCCGCAGCTCTTCGAGCTGCGCCGGGGTCGCCATGCCGGGCATCGCCGCGTGGTCATGGCCGCTCGCGCGCCTCTCTCCGCCGTTGTGCTTGAGCCACCCCTGCATGGCGCCGATCTCCGGCTTCTGGCCGGCGGCGATGCGCTCGGCGAGCCGCTTGACGGCGGCGGAGCCGGAGCGGCCGGGGGCGAGCTCGGTCATCTCCAGTGCCTGGGCGTGGTGTTGGATCATCATCTGCACGTACCGGAAGTCGGCGGAGTTGGGTGTGTCGTCCCCGGCAGCCTTCAGCGCCTCCTCGGCGGACAGGGTCCGCGCGGGCTCTCCCGGCTTTCCGGGCGCCACCACCGAAGGGCCCGCGTCCGTCCCTGCCTTCGTACGGCTGTCGCCGCTCCCCGCGTCGCATGCGCCCAGGGCGAGAATGGCGGACACGATGGCCGCGACGAGCACGGAGCTGCGGACACGCCTGGTCTGACGGCGGATCAACAAGTGGACCTCCATTGCCATATGGGGTGGTTGCCCACTGTCCTAACACGCTTCCGCACGACAGCGATCAGAAAGTTTCATTACGTCTCTGTTGCCATCTGTTGGGATGGCCATGGGGAGGACGATACTGCCGAGGTCCGTGAACCGTTCAACTACGTTCGGATACATGGGAGGACGCAGTGATTTCGTTGCACACGAGCCCGGTGCGGCGCAGACGCCTCGGGGCCGCAGCAGCGGCCGCCGGGCTGCTGGCCACGCTGTTCCTGGCCGGTCCCGCGGCCGCGACGCCCGACCCCGGTGACGCGGCCGCCGCCCGTACCGATGTCTCCGCCGCCCAGGAAGCCGAAGCCACGGCCGCCATCAGGAGCGGTGAGATACCCGGCGTGGACGAAGTCGTCCACAGCGGCAACATCACCCATCTGGCCAACGTCCCGAAGGACGCGCTCAAGGGGCTGAACACGGACCTGGCCTTCCAGGGGAAGTACGCCTTCGCGGGAAACTACGACGGCTTCCGGATCTACGACATCGGCAATCCCAAGTCCCCCAGGACCGTTGCCCAGGTCCTCTGCCCCGGTTCGCAGAACGACATCTCGGTGTCGGGAAACCTGCTCTTCCTGTCCACCGACTCCTCGCGCAGTGACAACTCCTGCACCAGCACCACCCAGCCCGCCACCGAGAAGTCCTCCTGGGAGGGCATGAAGGTCTTCGACATCAGCGACAAGCGCAACCCGAAGTATGTCGCCGCTGTCGAGACCGCCTGCGGATCGCACACCCACACGCTGGTCCCCGAACGCAAGAACGTGTACGTGTACGTCTCCTCGTACGCGCCGAGCGAGGCATTCCCCGACTGCCAGCCGCCGCACGACGGGATCTCCGTCATCAAGGTGCCGCGCAACGCACCCGAGAAGGCCGCCGTCGTGAACTTCCCGGTCCTCTTCCCGGACGGCGGCAACCCGGGAGCCCCGACCAACCCGGGCGTCTCCAAGACCACCGGCTGCCACGACATCACGGTGCTGCCCTCGAAGGACCTGGCCGCCGGAGCCTGCATGGGCGACGGTCTGCTGTTCTCCATCAAGGACCCGGAGCACCCGAAGATCATCGACCAGGTGCAGGACAACGTGAACTTCGCGTTCTGGCACTCCGCGACGTTCAACCAGAAGGCCGACAAGGTCGTCTTCACCGATGAACTCGGCGGCGGCGGCGCGGCCACCTGCAACGAGGAGGTCGGCCCGAACCGCGGCGCCGACGGCATCTACGACATCGTCGGCAAGGGAGACCACCGCAAGCTGGTCTTCCGCAGCTACTTCAAGATCGACCGCCCGCAGGCCGACACGGAGGTCTGCGTCGCCCACAACGGTTCGATCGTCCCGGTCAAGGGTCGCGACGTGATGGTCCAGGCCTGGTACCAGGGCGGAGTCTCGGTGTGGGACTTCACCGACTCCTCGAAGCCGAAGGAGATCGGCTACTTCGAGCGCGGCCCCGTCAGCACCGACGCGGTCACCACGGCCGGCCCCTGGTCGGCGTACTACTACAACGGCTACATCTACTCCAACGACATCGCCAAGGGCTTCGACGTGCTGAAGCTCGACGACCGACGGACCGACCCGGCGAAGCGGGTACGACTGGACGAGCTCAATGTGCAGACGCAGCCGGACTATTTCGACCGCTGATCCGGCCGGTCCCTCCCTCGCACCTGCGCCGGTCGGTTCCACCGCGCACCGGTGCCTCCCGCCGGGCGGATTCCCCGCCCGGCGGGAGGCACGGTCCGTCCGGAATCCGCTCGGAGCCGACAGGCGTGTCAGGCGGCGGGCCTGGCGCTCCCGCCGGTCGCCGCCGCCCACTCCACCAGCAACCGCTGGTAGTGCTCCTCGTCCTCGGGGGACAGACAGCCGCCGGAGCGCTGCCACAGGTCACGAATCTCTTTGTTCACCACGGCGGCGGGACGCACGGAATCGGGGGAGCACGGAGAACGGGACATACGTACAGGCTAAGGCCCCGATGTGACAATCGGACCCATTGCGCGTCGGGGACATCTCTCACATGTCTCTCAGGCAACGCCCGGCAGCAGTCCGAGCGTCCGCAGCCCATCGGGCCGTTCCTCCAACGGCAGATGCCGTACAAACCGTACGTCACAGCCCACTGCCGCCGCCCCGCCGTCCGCGTGCGGTTCGTCGCCGACCATCACCACATGCGTCGGATCCTGTCCGAGAAGTGTGCAGGCCCTGTGGAAGAGCCGTGCGTCCGGCTTCTGGACGCCGTGCTCGTACGACAGGACGTAGGCGTCCACCAGGGCGTCCAGCCCGTGCGCCCGGAACACCGGCCGAAGGTCCCAGCCGATGTTGCTGACCACACCGACGCGGGTGCCGCTGTCGCGCAGTGCGCCGAGCACCTCCGCCGCGTCCGGGTACGGCTGCCAGGCGACGGGTGACCGGTGCCGCTCGTAGAGCGCGTCGTACAGTCCCGGATCCGGCAGGGCCACCTGCCGGGCCAGTCCGGTGTACGCGGCCCGGTGGAGTTCCGCGCTCTCGTCACGGGTGGCCCACACGGAGGCGAGCCGGGCGGGCACCTGCCGGGGATGCGGACCGCCCGGCAGTGCCCCGGCCTCCTCCAGCTCCTGCGCGTACCGCTCGAAGTCGGCCCCGCCGACGGTCACCCCCCGTTCGGCGAGGACCGCGCGCAGCCAGGACCGGACCGGTTCGATGCGGAACAGAGTCCCGGAGAAGTCGAAGAGCACACCCTTGATCTGCATGGGCGCGATCCTCCCCGGTTCAGGAACGCCGGGGCAAGGCCGGACGATCCGGACCGCCACGTCCCTCGTACCGGGCGAAGCCGGCGACGGAGAACCCGGCCAGGGCCGCCCCCAGCAGCCAGCCGCCCAGCACGTCGCTCGGCCAGTGCACCCCCAGATAGAGCCGGGTGACACCGACACCGACCACCGACACCCAGCCCACCACCAGAGCCGTCCGCCACACCAAGGGCCCCGTGCCGTGCCGACGCAGCAGCCAGAGCAGCAGAGCGCAGCTGACCGTCGCGGTCATCGCGTGACCGGAGGGGAACGCGGCGTAATGGGCGGAGTCCACCGGATCCGGCCACCGCGGCCGTTCCCGGCCGACCGCGGACTTCAGTCCTTGCTGCAGGAGGGCGGACAGCACGCTCGTCACCGCCACCCACACCGCGAGCGCCCGCGCCCCGCGCCACCACAGCGCCACCATGGCCACCGCGATCAGAGCGCGCATGGTCCACGGATCCCACACCCAGTCGGTCAGGATCCGGTTCACGTGGACGAGACCGGGTTCGGTGACCGCCCTGCGGTGCAGGGCGTCCGCGACCGTGCGGTCGAGTGTCATCAGCGGCGACCAGCGCGCGGCGACCAGGATCAGCAGGATCAGTGCGAGGGCGGCGCAGATCGTGGCCGTACCGAACGGCGTGGCGCGGAAACGGGGGCGGCCCGGTGGTGCGAGAGGCGGGGACGGCATGGGGCGATCTTCGCGGAAGATCCGCGCATCCGGCTATCCCAGTGCGCTGAGTCCCGGAAGGAAGGCCACCAGCAGCGGAACCACCGGTACCAGGGCAGCCGCCGCGGTCAGCCGGAGCCGACGGCCCGCGGTGAGCCGTTCCACCGGGGTCAGCAGCCGGTTCACCCGCCGCGGCAGCTGCGCGTCGGGCGACGGGCAGGGGCCGAACACCCCTCGGTCCTCGTTGAGTTCGACGAGGGCCAGGGCGATCGTCAGCCGTCCGAAGCGCCTCGACGCCACATCGTCCGCGGCCAGTTCGACCAGCCGGTGCATCTCGTCACGGAAGGCGGCGAACACCGGCACCTGCGGAAAACCGGTCGCCAGCGCACCCGAACAGTGCAGCAACCAGTCGTGCCGGGCCTTCGCGTGCCCCTGTTCATGGGCCAGCACCGCATCCAGTTGACTGCCCTTCAGGCGACCGAGTGCCGCGGTGGTGATGACCAGTTGAGGTGCCGCACCAGGCAGCCACCAGGCGTCCGGACGCTCTCCCTCCAGGACGACGAGCCGGCCGCTGCCGGGCTCCTCCCCAGGCATCAGCGGGGAACGCACCAGCAATTCCGCCCGGCGCCGCCTGCGGCGCACCTGAGCCCGGTGGATCTCCCGGGTCAGCATCGCCGCCGTCCACACCCCGCCGAGCGCCAGCAGCACGGCCATGGCGGCGGTCCACTGCCCGTACCCACTCAGCGCATACGCTTCCACCACGCCACGCGGTGCCGGTGCGAACACGTGCCCGCGCACCGCCTGCCAGGCCGCTGCCGCGCTGAAGGTCATGGAGAGCGCGAAGGAGACCAGCACTGCGGCCACCACGCACTGCCATACCCACAGCGCGACGACCGGCTCGCGCTCCGGCCACTGCGCCCGCGCCATCAGACGCGGGGTCACGACGGCGGTCAGGGCACCGAGCAGCAACAGGGCCAGGGAGACCAACATGGCGTCAGCCTATGAGTGGCACGGTGGTCACGGTATGGCTGTGCACGGCAAGTGACGTACGCCACGGTTTGCTCGTCCCCCTGTCTCACAGAGTGAGCAGCATCGCGAACATGGCGATCCCCATCGTCAGCCGGCAGGCGAGCGCGAGCTCGGGCCGTGCGCCCCAGCCGCCCCCGGCCGGCCCCTCCCCGACCGGTCCACCGCCGCCCGCCGTGGCGGCCACCGGTATCAGCCGGGCCCCCGACCGCAGTACGTACACCGCGTAGTAGGCCAGCAGCAGCCCGGTCAGCAGAGGTACGCCCCCGGCCGTCGCCACGCCGCCATGGCCCGCGTGCCCGCCGTGCCCCCCTCCACCGCCGGGCGCCATCGTCAACGCCATGTAGACCATCGCCGACGACCCGATCAGATGGTGCAGATGGTGCCCGCTGCGCCGGGAGAACCACAGCGCGCGCAACGCGGCCGCGCCGAACAGCACCGCGTACACCGCCCACCCCCACCCGGGTGGTGTCACGACGGCGGCCGGCATCGCCATGGCCGCCATGCCGAAGCCCATCAACGCCTCCGCACGCGCCGCCCTGCGCCCCTCCGCGGTCTGGCTCCCCGTGCGCAACAGGCAGTACGCGCCCGTCATCGCGCACAACGCCATGAGCAGCCAGCCGGACATCGCCGGTCCGTGCACAGCGCACCTCCCCCTGGACGTACGACTTGGGTCCCCCTGGTCGATGCCCGGGCCGGGACCGTCGTACGCGGCGCACTGGGGTGTACGGGGAGCGCACGGAGGGGGTGTTCCCCGCCGCGCGCCGTACTTACCCGGCCGGGTCAGCCGAGGGTGAGGGACTTGAAGGCACGCGCCTGGTCGGTGATGGCGCGCTCGGTGGGAAGCCGTTCCATGGACGACGCGCCGAAGAAGCCGGCGATCCCGGACGTGTGCTCCAGGACGTAGCGGGCGTCCTCGGGCTCGGCGATCGGGCCGCCGTGGCAGAGCACGATGATGTCGGGGTTGACGCGCTTGGCGGCGTCGTGCATGTCCTGTACGGCGGCGGCGGCCTGATCGAGCGTGAGCGCGGTCGAGGCGCCGATGGACCCCTTGGTGGTCAGCCCGACATGCGGTACGAGGACGTCCGCGCCGGCCCGCGCCATGTCGTCGGCCTGCTCGGGGTCGAAGACGTAGGGGGCGGTGAGCAGGTCGCGTTGGTGTGCCTGGCGGATCATGTCGACCTCCAGACCGAAACCCATGCCCGTCTCTTCCAGGTTCTCGCGGAACTTGCCGTCGTACAGACCGACCGTGGGGAAGTTCTGCACGCCGGTGAAGCCGATGGCCTTCAGCTGGTCGAGGAAGTTGCCCATGATCCGGAACGGGTCGGTGCCGCACACACCGGCGAGCACGGGGACGTCCCGCACCACGGGGAGGACCTCGCCGGCCATGTCCAGCACGATCGCGTTGGCATCGCCGTAGGGCAGCAGGCCCGCCAGGGAGCCCCGGCCGGCCATCCGGTAGCGCCCCGAGTTGTAGATGATCAGCAAGTCGACGCCGCCGGCCTCCGCGCACTTGGCGGACAGACCGGTGCCCGCGCCTGCGCCGATGACTGCCTTGCCCGCGCCGACCTGGTCGGTCAGGCGTGCCAGAGCTTGGTTGCGGTTCACGGAAAGGCTCCTCTTCGGTAAGTGTGACTCAGACGTTCGCGGACGAACGGTCGTGAGCGGTGATCAGCTCGTGGAGGTGGTCGGCCGCGGCCACGGCGAAGGACGGGTCGTTCAGATGCGCGTCGATCTCGCGCAGCTCGACGGCGCTGCCCCGGAGTGCCGCACGTAGCGACGCCAGCCCGGCCGCGTCGGCCTCCGGATCGTGAAAGGGACCGTCCGGGGCATCGACGGCGGAGACGCCGCCGAGCGGCCAGAAGACCGCTGCCGGGCCGCGTGCCGAGGCCAGCTTCCGCCCCATGAGGGTGCCCAGGTCCGTCATTTCGTCGGCCGTGGTGCGCATCAGGGTGACGGTGGGGTTGTGCACCAGGAGGCGGCGTTCGGCGAAGCGCTCCGGAACCGTCTCGCCGGCGCCGAAGTTGACCATGTCCAGCGCGCCCGGCGCGACGACCTGCGCGATGCCCGCCCGGCCCGCAGCGGTCAGCCGGTCCGGTCCGGCGCTCAGCACTCCGCCGACCAGTTCGTCCGCGAGTTCGGTGGTGGTCAGGTCCAGGACACCGGCGAGGAACCCGCCCGCGGCGAGCTTCTCCAGCGCCCGGCCGCCCGCCCCCGTGGCGTGGAAGACCAGGACCTCGTAACCCAGTTCGTCCAATCGGCGCCGGGCCGCGTCGACCGCGGGCGTGGTGACGCCGAACATGCTGGCACCGATCAGCGGCCGCCCGCCGGGGTACGGGCGGCCGACGCTCCGCTCGTGGTGGGCGGCCATGCCGGCCGCCGCGGCCACCGCGTTGCCCAGGATCCGGGACGACACCGAGTTGATGCCCGCGACGTCGACCACGCTGTACATCATGGTGATGTCGCTGCTGCCCACGTACGGCGACACGTCCCCGCCGGCCATGGTGGACACCAGCAGCTTCGGAACGCCGACGGGCAGCGCCTGCATGGCACGCGCGGCGATGAACGACCCGCCGCTGCCGGCCACCGCCAGCACCGCGTGCAGCCGGCCCTCCCGGTGCAGATCACCGACGACCAGTTCGACGCCGTCGGCCATGGCGGTCACGGCCGCCCCGCGGTCCCCGGCGGCGCGCAGCGCCTCCAGATCATGTCCGGCGCGATGTGCGACGGCGGCGGCGCCGATGTCCCCCGCGGGGGCACCGACGGGCGGCGGCATCACACCGGCGTCGACGAGGACGACGTCGCATCCCGATTCGCGCAGCCGCGCCGAGAGCCACGCGTACTCCGCCCCCTTGGTGTCCAGTGTCCCGACGAGCACCACGGTCGCCATGTTCTGCTCCTTTGCAACGGCGTTCTCCCGATCATGTGCCAGGCGCCGGAAAGCGGCCAAGACCACTTGGCGGCAATTGGCCTGCGGCGGGTGATGATGGGTGCATGGACCGCATTCCTCCCACCCGCCTGTCGCGCCTGCTGACCGGGTGGTCCAAGGGTGGCCCGGGTGCGCTGCCGCTGCTGCTGGCTCAGGCACTGCGCGAGCTGGCGCAACGGGGGGACGTGGCTCCCGGCACGGTGCTGCCCTCGCAGCGCGCCCTCGCGACGGCGCTCGGCGTCGGCCGCAGCACGGTGACGGCGGCGTACGGACTGCTGGAAGCGGAAGGGTGGCTGGACAGCCGGCAGGGGAGCGGCTCCCGGCTGCGGGGTTCGGGCGCGGTGGGCGAGCCCGCGACCGAGGGACGGCTGGCCAGTTTCGGGACACGGGAAGGGGTCATCGACCTGTCCAGCGGTGCGCTGGACGGCCTGCCCGCGGTCGCGGAGGCGATCGGTGCCCTGTCCGCCCAGGACCTCGCCGCCGCGCTGGCCGGAGACGGGTACCAGCCGTACGGCTTGCCCGAACTGCGCGAGGGGATCGCCGAGTACCACCGCTCGGCGGGCCTGCCGACCTCGCCCGAACAGATCCTGGTGACCGCCGGGTCCCAGCAGGCCGTCTGGTTGATCACCCAGGGTCTGGTCCAGCCAGGCGACACCGTGATCGTGGAGGACCCGACCTACCGCGGCGCTCTCGAAGCGCTGCGGGCCCGCGGCGCCCGGCTGGTCCCGCTGCCCGCGGACACCACCCACGGTGACAACGCCGCCGCACTCGCACGGCTGGCCGGCCACATCCGCCCGCGCCTCGTCTATCTGCAGCCGTCCGTCCACAACCCCACCGGACGCGGCATGGACGAGCACACCCGCCGTGCCTGGGCCGCAGTACTGGCCGAACAGGGCCTGTACACCGTGGAGGACAACGCCTATGCGGAACTGTCCCTGCGCCACGACACCGCGCCGGTCTCCCTGGCGGCCCAGCTGCCGCCCGCCGCCACCGCCACCGTCGGCACCCTGTCCAAGCTCTTCTGGGGCGGCCTGCGACTGGGCTGGATACGCGCCTCCACCACCGTCGTCCGCCGTCTGGCCGACATCAAGAAGTCCGTCGACCTGTCGTGCCCGGTGGTGGACCAGATGCTGGCCGTGCAACTGCTCCGCCGACTGCCCGCGGCGCGCGCCACCCGCCGCGCCCGGCTGCGTGAACGCCTGACAGAGACCGAACGGCTCCTGCGCGCCCAGCGGACCGGATGGCGATGGGACCGGCCCGCGGGAGGCTCCGCCCTGTGGGTGGAGATCCCCGGCGCCGACGCCGAGGCCACCGCCCAGCTGGCCCGCCGCGCGGGCGTACTGATCGTGCCCGGACCCGCCTTCTCCGCCGTAGACGGCTTCCGCCACCACCTGCGGCTGCCGTTCGCGGACCACGACGGCAGTCTGGAAAGGGCCCTGCCCGTGCTCGTCGACTGTGCGGAGCGAAGCCGCACCGGGCGCTGACGGCCCCGCTCCGGCGGCCCCGTCAGGGGCGGTGGCGCAGTGGGTGGTCCGCCGGTACCTCCACCATGACGATCCGGTGCCCGTCCGGATCACGGATCCACATCTCGACGAGCCCCCACGGCTCGCGCACCGGCGGCCGCAGCACCTCGACGCCGCGGGCCGACACCTCCTCGTGCGCCGCCCGGACGTCCGCGACCTGCATCCAGAGTTCGAGACCGGGCACCGGCGGTGCGGCGGCACGCCCGGAGACCTCCAGGAAGCCGCCGCCGAGGAAGTAGACCGTGCCCCGCTCGGGGCCGGTGCCGAACTCCCGGTAGACGGGCAGCCCGAGGGACTCCCCGTAGAAGACCCGAGACCGCTCGGGATCGGCCGGACGCAACAGGATCCGGCTGCTCAGCACATGAACCATGCGCCGCACTCTAGTGCTGTGGCCAGGCAGGTCCGCCGGGAAGCTCGCGGCGTCCGGTGCGGTGCGTCGCACGGCGGAGGATCGCCCTCGTCGGACGTACTCGGGCGATGCGACAACGCGGCGAGGTGCCGTGCCGGGCGCCACGAGCCGGTGAACCCTTCCGGTCACGGCACCAGGGGTCTTTCCTCTGCAACGGGGCGGGATGGCGAAGGGCCCCCGGTGCCGGGGCACGCGAGCCCGGCGTGATCCGAACGAGCGGGCCCGGGTGCGGAACACGCGGGTTACGCTGCTCCGGCACGGCCACAGCAGAGAAACGGAGAGCCATCGCCATGGACACAGCCCCCGCCCAGGACTTGCAGCTGACCTTCCGCGATGCGGCCGACGCCGATGTGCCCGCACTCGTGACGCTGATCGAGTCGGCGTACCGCGGGGACTCCAGCCGGGCCGGATGGACCACCGAGGCGGACATCCTGCAGGGGCAGCGGACCGACCCGGACGGCGTCCGCCAGGTCGTCGAAGCGCCCGGCAGCCGACTGCTCGTGGTGGAGCGCGACGGCGCGCTCATCGCCTGTTGCCAGCTCGAACACCGCGGCGACGCCGCCTACTTCGGGATGTTCGCGGTCCGTCCCGAGCTGCAGGGAGCCGGCCTCGGCAAGGTGATCATCGCCGAGGCCGAGCGCGCCGTCCGGGAGGGCTGGGGGGTGACGGAGATGCACATGACCGTGATCTCGGTGCGCGAGGAACTGATCGCCTGGTACGAGCGCCGCGGCTACCGCCGTACGGGCAGGCTCAGCCCCTTCCCGTACGGCGACGAGCGCTTCGGTATCCCGCAGCGTGACGATCTCACGTTCGAACTCCTGGTCAAGGACCTGGTGTGACCGCGGCGGTGATCAGGCGGTGAAGCGGCTGGCGCGGCGGATCTCCGGGTAGTCGGTGGTCGCGCCGTCCAGCCGCAGGGCGCGTACCAGCCGCAGATGATCCTGGGTGTTCACCACCCAGCCGATGACCTTCAGTCCTTCGGCATGCGCCTGCTCGACCACCTCCAGGGTGAGGCGGCGGATGTTCAGTGCCAGCGTCTGCGCACCCACCGCCTTCGCCCGGTCCACCACGTCGTTGCGCCAGCGGCTGGCGATCAGCACGGTCCGTACCCCCGGCACCAGCTGCGCGATCTCGGCGACCGCCTCGTCGTGGAAGGACGACACCTCGACCCGCTCGACGAGACCGCGTCGCAGCATCACTTCGGCCAGCGCGCGGGCCGCGGCCACATCCTTGATCTCTGCCTGTACGGGGGACCGTACGGCGTCGAGCACCTCTTCGAAGACCGGCACCCGCTCGCCCTGCCCGGCATCGAGTTCGCGCAGCTCGGACAGGGTCTTCTCGGCGATCGGACCGCTGCCGTCCGTCGTGCGGTCCACTTCGGTGTCGTGCATGACGGCCAGCGCGCCGTCCTTGCTCAGGTGCAGGTCGAGTTCGATGGCGTCCATCCCGGCCCGTTCCGCGTGGACGAATGACCGCAGGGTGTTCTCCGGCTCGACGCCCATCACTCCGCGATGACCGATGGTGAGAAAGGACAAGGCAACTCGCTTCCGTCGACGGCGTCTCCCCGCAGGCTGCTCCTACCCACGAAGCACCGCGGCATTACGGCAATCCGGCAGCCTACGGCCCGCTGTCGGGAGGCAACCGCCCGGCGCCGGGGGAGCGGCGCCGGGTTCCCGGACATCGGTGGCACCGAGCAGGAGCCCGGTGATGACGCCTGCGGCACGGACGGCACGGATGCTCACGCGGCGGGTCTCCGGTGGTGGAGCGAAAGGCGGATGCCGTCCGTCCTACCGGTCCGTGGCCGTACCCGGCGAGCCGTGTCACCCATGCGTGGGCGCGTCCGCACAGTTCGATCGTTCGCGCGTTCGATCGTGTGGGGTCGGCAGTGCCGGAATGCGTCGGGTCGACGGAAGTGGTCGCCCGGGAGGTTCTATGCAGGAAGAATCGCGGTGACCACGGGGGGTCGACAGGATAATCTTCTGGGGCCCACTTGTCCGAAGGAACCGCACACGGATACGGTTGCTTGACGCGAGGTTCTCCCGTGGAGGAAGTGTTATGACGGAAATTCTTGTGCACGACGTCGCCGCAGGTGACATAGCTACGGATCAACGAGTGGTCGATCACCCCGCCTGGCCCGCGCTCAAGAATGCCGTGGAGGAGATCCGCCCCTGGCAGTCGAAGGACGGATCCATCGACTTCGACGCCGAGGACGCGCCGTCCCCGGCGGTCGCCGGGGCGACCCTGGAACGCGTGATCGCCGCGGTCGAGGAGCTCTCCCCGCTGCTACCGCACGACGCCGCCTACCACCGCGCCCTTGTCGCGGACCTGCGCCGCTGGGCCGCGGACGGCTTCGGCGTGCCGGACTTCCTCGATTCGCTGCTCGCCTTCCAGCCGGCCAAGGACCGCGCCGACGGGGTGCAGCACCTGGTCCTCTTCGCGATGTACACCCAGAACGGCAACCCGGACCGCAACCTCGAAGCGGTCGTGCTGCGGATGGTCTGGCCCGAGTGGCTGGCCGAGCTCGAAGCCACCCGCTACGACAACCCGCTGTTCTGCGGCATCACCTTCGAGGGCTTCACCTCGGGTTACGACACCAATTCCGCGGTGCTTTTCCCGGAGACCGTCGCCGTGCGTGAGGCCCCGGAGCGGTTCAGCTGGGGCGGGATCTTCTGCGACCGCGAGGCCGCCCGCTTCCGTCGGGTCACCGAGGCGTCGGTCGAGCTGCTCGGCGTCGAGCTGCCCGCCGACATCCGCGAAATGATCGGCGACCAGCAGCGATGCGAGCAGGCCTTCGTGCTCTGGGACATGGTTCACGACCGGACGCACAGCCACGGCGACCTGCCGTTCGACCCCTTCATGATCAAGCAGCGCCAGCCGTTCTGGATGTACGGGCTCGAAGAGCTGCGCTGTGACCTCACCGCCTTCAAGGAGGCCGTGAAGCTGGAGGCCGACGGCTTCCCGCAGGGCCGCGACGTCCAGTACGCCGTGCTGTTCGACCGGATGTTCCGCTTCCCCGTCACCGGTGAGCGCGTCCGCAACTACGACGGCCTCGGCGGCCAGCTGCTCTTCGCGTACCTCCACAAGCACGACGTCGTCCGCTGGACCGACAACAAGCTGCGGATCGACTGGGACCGTGCCCCGCAGGTCACCAATCAGCTCTGCGCCGAGATCGAGACGCTCTACCGCGACGGTATCGACCGTCCCAAGCTCGTGCACTGGTTCGCCGCGTACGACCTCGTCTCCACCTACCTCGCCCCCCACCCCGGCTCCCGCTGGGCCAAGGGCCCGGACGCGCTCGATGTGTCGCAGCCGCCGCGGAAGCTCGTCGACGAGGTGCTTCCGGACGAGTTTCCCCTGAGCATGTTCTATGAGGCGCTCTCCAAGAAGCTGAAGAACGTGATCGCCTCGACCAAGGGGATCACCGCCGCGGATGCCGAGCGGGCAGCCGCGTGAGCGCCGGTCCTGAGGAGGCGGTGGTCATGAACGGAAACGGAAAGGGCAGCGGGAGCGGTGCTCTCGAAGGTGCCGTGGTCGCGGTCGCCGGGGCCGCCGGTCCGGCGGGCCGGGCCGCGCTGCTGCGGCTCGCCGAGGCCGGTGCGACCGTCGTCGCCTCCGACGCGGACGCCACCCGCCTGGCCGAGGCGGTCGACGCCGCCCGCTATGCCCACGGCGGCGCCACCGTCACGGGTGACACGGTCGATCTTCTGGACCTCGGCGCCACCCGCGACTGGGCGGACAAGACGGAGAAGGAATTCGGCCGGATCGACGGCCTGGTCCACCTCGTCGGCGGCTGGCGCGGCAGTTCCACCTTCGGTGGGACCGACCTCGCCGACTGGAATCTGCTGGAGAAGCTGCTGATCCGCACGGTCCAGCACACTTCGCTGGCCTTCCAGGAGGGCCTGCAGCGCAGCGACCGGGGCCGTTATGTGCTGATCAGCGCGGCCGGGGCGAGCAAGCCCACCGCGGGAAACGCGGCCTACGCCGCGTCGAAGGCCGCGGCCGAGGCCTGGACCCTCGCCCTCGCGGACGCCTTCCGTAAAGCGGGGGGCGAGGAAGGGCCCAGAACGGCGGCTGCGATCCTGGTCATCAAGGCACTGGTGCACGACGCGATGCGCGCCGAGCGCCCCCATGCGAAATTCGCGGGCTTCACGGACGTCAAGGATCTGGCCGACGCCATCGTCGGCGTCTGGGACCGGCCCGCCCCGGAAGTGAACGGAAAGCGCCTGTGGCTGACCCCACAACCGTAAGGACCGACGCGCGACGCCACCACGACCCACAGGTACGCGGTTTCGCCAGCGACAACTACGCGGGCACGCACCCGGAGATTCTCGCGGCCATCGCCCTCGCCAATGGCGGTCACCAGATCGCCTACGGCGAGGACGAATACACCGGGCACCTCCAGCGCGTCATGCACAGCCACTTCGGCCCCACCGCCGAAGCCTTTCCGGTGTTCAACGGAACCGGTGCCAACGTCGTCTCCCTCCAGGCGATGACCGACCGCTGGGGCGCGGTGATCTGTGCGGAATCCGCCCACATCAATGTCGACGAGGGCGGTGCCCCGGAGCGGGTGGGCGGTCTCAAGCTGCTCACCGTACCCACGTCGGACGGCAAGCTCACGCCCGAGCTCATCGACCGGCAGGCGTACGGCTGGGACGACGAGCACCGGGCCATGCCGCAGGTCGTCTCGATCACCCAGAACACCGAGCTGGGCACGGTCTACACACCCGACGAGATCCGGGCGATCTGCGAGCACGCTCACGGCCACGGCATGAAGGTCCATCTGGACGGGGCCCGGATAGCCAACGCCGCGGCGTCGCTGGACGTGCCGATGCGCACGTTCACCAACACCGTCGGCGTCGACGTCCTCTCCTTCGGCGGCACGAAGAACGGGGCGATCTTCGGCGAGGCCGTGGTCGTCCTGAACCCGGACGCCGTGCGTGCCATGAAGCACCTGCGCAAGCTGTCGATGCAGCTCGCCTCGAAGATGCGCTTCGTCTCCGTGCAGTTGGAGGCGCTGCTCGCCGGGGACCTCTGGCTGCGCAATGCCCGGCACGCCAACGCCATGGCCCAGCGGCTCGCGGACGGCGTGCGTGCGGTGGACGGGGTGGACATCCTCCATCCCGTCCAGGCCAACGCCGTCTTCGCCCGGCTGCCGCACGAGGTGAGCGAGCGACTGCAGAAGCGCTTCCGCTTCTACTTCTGGGACGAGGCCGCCGGCGATGTGCGCTGGATGTGCGCCTTCGACACGACGGAGGACGATGTCGACGCGTTCGTTCTCGCGCTGAAGGACGAGATGGCGAAGTAATTCGTCTGAATAAGTATGCGGTCGTTCGGAAAGTCATTGACATCCGGTCGACCGCATACTTACGCTCGGCGGTCATGGAGCTGATCCAGCAAGTCCCGGATATGTCTGCTTACCTTGCCGCGGACGAGGCCATCGACCACGGGCACCCGGTGGTGCAGGAGGCGGTCGCCGCTCTCCGTGACAAGACCGCCGACGCATACTCATACGCGGCTACCGCCTATGTCTTCGTACGCGACACGATTGCGCACTCGGCGGACGCGGGGGACCTGCGGGTCGCCTGGCGTGCCTCCGACGTCCTCGCGACACGCAACGGCATCTGTCACGCCAAGTCCCATGCCCTGGCCGCTCTCCTGCGCGCGGCGGGCATCCCGGCCGCCCTCTGTTACCAGGCGCTCTGCGAGGGCGGCGGGGAGCCCGGTCCCGTGCACGGGCTGATCGCGATCAGGCTGCCCGGCCGTGACCGCTGGGACCGTCAGGACCCACGCGGCAACAAGCCGGGCGTCGACGCCCACTTCTCGCTCGATGGCGAGCGGCTGGCGTGGCCCGTTCGGTCAGAGTTCAATGAAGTAGACTATCCAGTACTCTATGCTGCACCGCATCCGGCGGTACTGCACGGCCTGAGGTCCGCCGAGGACCGCCCGCAGCTGTGGCGCACTCTCCCCACAGCGCTCTGAGATCCCGTCCCGAGACAAGGCAGTCGATGACCCTGACGTTCACCGTCTCCGACGACGTACGCACCCTCGCCCCCGGCTTCACCCATATCGCCGTCGAAGCGCGTGGCCTGGTCAACGGGCCCAGCAGCGACGACAGTTCGGCGCTGTTGGACGAGGCCGGCCGCCGACTGGCCGAACGGCTCGATGGCCGGGCCCCGCACGAGGACCCGCACCTCGCCGCCTGGCGCGAGACGTACACCGCCTTCGGCGCCAAACCCTCCCGCACCCGCAACTCCGCCGAGGCCCTGGCCCGGCGCGCACTCACCGACGCCGGGCTGCCGCGCATCAATCTGCTGGTCGACCTCTACAACGCCATCAGCGTCGCCCATCTGATCCCTGTCGGCGGCGAGGACACCGACCGCATCAGCGGCACGATGCGACTCGTGCGTTCCACCGGTCGGGAGCCGTTCGTCACCGTCGCAGGCGGCGAGGAGACCGTGGAGCACCCCGAGCCCGGCGAAGTCGTCTGGTGTGACGACGAGGGCGTCACCTGCCGTCGCTGGAACTGGCGTCAGGGGCTGCGCACCCGGCTCACCGAGGAGTCCGTGAACGCCGTGTTCCTGCTGGAGCGCCTGGCGCCCATGACGATCGGTGAACTCGAAGCCGCAGGCGCCGAACTGGCCGAGCGGCTGGAGAAGCTGAGCCCCGGAGCACGGTCACCGTCGGTGCTCCGGAGTGACGTTTCAGCCGTGGTCGTGAGCCGGTCGCATCAGCTCGCCCCGCGCACCTCGGCGGCCGTCGGAGCCGTACCGCCGAGGTGCGCGGGCACCCACCAGGTGTCGCTCGCGTCCTTCGGACGTACGGGATAGGCGCGCTGGGCCGCTTCGAGGAGCTCCTGAACCCGCTCCCGCAGCCGCCGGGTGATCGCGCCCGCGTACTGGTCGGTGGGCGCCTCCACCGGCTCGCCGACCCGGATCGTCACGGGGAGGTGGTTGCGCTTGAAATTGCGCGGCCGTCCCTTGGTCCACAACCGCTGCGTCCCCCACAGCGCCATCGGGATCAGTGGGACGCCGGCCTCCTGGGCCAGTCGGGCGGCACCCGACTTGAAGCTCTTCAGCGTGAACGACTCCGAGATCGTCGCCTCGGGGAACACGCCCACGATCTCCCCGGACCGCAGCGAGGCGAGCGCGTGCGCATACGCGTCCTCGCCCTGTTTGCGGTCGACCGGGATGTGCTTCATCCCGCGCATCAGCGGACCGGAGACCTTGTGCCGGAAGACCGATTCCTTCGCCATGAAGCGGACGAGGCGCTTCTGGGGCAGCGCCGAGAGCCCGGTGAAGATGAAGTCCAGATAACTGATGTGATTGCTGACCAGCACCGCGCCACCGGTCTTCGGGATGTGCTCGGAACCCTGAGTATCGATCTTCAGGTCAAGCGCCTTGAAAAATGTACGAGCGGCGCCGATGACCGGTCGATAGACGAGTTCTGCCATCTGGGGAAGACCCTTCTTCAGCGCCTGGGGAGGATTCTCCCGGCGGAAGTTACGCAGCCGTAGGTTTGCGGCATTGCGCCGATCGTGCCCCATGCGCGACGCGGTGGCCAGTCTCAGGGGGCGTGGGGCGGGAGATTCTCGTCACGTGGAAGCGCGGGGAATGCCACGGTGCTCGGCGGTGCTGACCTCTTGCGAAGAGCTCTGACAGGAGGCCGCAGGTGGACGGGCAGATGCACGGGGGAACGCTGGACGCGGCCCGACTCGGCGCGGAATTGGGGGAGAAGGCGACCCTGGTGCAGTTCTCCAGCGCGTTCTGTCAGCCGTGCCGGGCCACCCGGCGCACTCTCGTCGAGGTGGCGCGCATGGTGGACGGCGTGGCCCACGTCGAGATCGACGCCGAGGCGCATCTCACTCTCGTGCGCGAGCTGGGGATCAGCCGGACGCCGACCGTACTGGTCCTCGACCCCGGCGGCCGGATCGTCCGCCGGGCCGTCGGGCAGCCGCGCACCGTCGACGTCGTTGCCGCACTGGGGCAGGTGATGTGACGGACCGTGATGCATCTCCCACATCGCGGAACGCTCTTGACTGCACCCACCACGCATCGTCAGTCTGACGCTATGCCGCCGGAACTCCTTCTCTACGGCCGAACCCATGTGGATCTCGCCCGAAATGCGAGTGCGCGCTGTCCGGGTGCCTGAGCAGACAAGGCCCCGTACACCTCTTCCGCAGAAGGATATTTCCATGGCGGCTACGCCCGAGCTCGGCACCTCCCGCACGGCTTCCCCCGAACTCCTCCGCTCGGTCTTCCGGCAGCACGCCGCCGGCGTCGCAGTGATCACTGCCGCAGGCGACCGGCCGGTCGGCTTCACCGCCACCTCATTGAACTCCGTCGCCGCCGAGCCGCCGCTGATCTCCTTCGGGGTGGGAACCTCGTCCTCCAGCTGGCCGGTCGTGGCCGAGGCCGAGCACATCGGCGTCCACATACTCGGTGAGCACCAGCAGGATCTGGCCGCCACATTCGCCCGCAGCGGCGCCGACCGGTTCGGCCCGTCCACCTATTGGCGCAGTGGCCCCGAAGGAGTGCCGGTGCTCGACGGCGTGCTGGCGTGGCTGGTCTGCCGTGTGGTGGCCCGGATCCCGGCGGGCGACCATCGGATCGTGATCGCGGAGGCCGTGATCGGAGATCCGGCCGGAGGCGGTCGCCCGCTCCTCTATCACCAGGGCCGTTTCACCGCCCTGCGGGACTGAGAACTCCCAAGCGGCACATGGGTGCGGCACGTTGGCCAGATCACAGTTCCAAGCGCTTGCTCATGGGTGAGGCACTGGGTGTACTGGCTAGTAATATTTCCTTCGGAGCGTCGGTCGCCCCGACCGGAAACCGCCCCATCAGGCGCCTATGCTGCGTGCAACAAGGCAGCCCAGAAATGACGATGCAGTAGGAGAGCCGGCGTGAGCTTGAGGATCGTTGTCTGTGTGAAGTACGTGCCCGACGCCACGGGTGACCGGCATTTCGCCGATGATCTGACGTTG